>NZ_BAAGIE010000007.1:0-154215 GCF_054658275.1 Sessilibacter sp. MAH3
AAAACCGTTGGTGTTCAGTGTTTGTTGTTTCATGATCAAACCGTTTTATTTGCAGACGAGATATTATGGCAGATCTCGGAGGTTAATCAGAGGTTCCTAAGATTGATAAATTCACAGAAAAACATGGTCTATATCTAATTGATTGGCCGAGGTTGTTTTGGTCTGGGCCAGAAAAATTAAATTTCTTGGCGTATGGTGAGTAATGCATAACAAGACTTTTAATACGCATTCCAGCTGCTTCTCAGCTTCCATTAGATTCTCAATGCTGCGCAATAAAGCGACGTTATGGCGCAGGGCAAGATTTGGCTAAGGGAACTAGATAAGTGAGAAAGTGAAAGCAGCCTGGAGTTGCCCGTTATCTCAGTTCATCATCGGTTGAGTACAAGCGAATATTAGGCAGGGACGTCGACCTAGTTGATATACAAGAACTAACGTTGGGTTCAGCGCCATAACAAAGCGTTTAAGACAGATTCACAACGCTAGGCATTTTCGATTTGAATTGACTTAAGTGTTTACGGCACAAAGGTTTAGGTTGGTTGGTCGCGTTGCTCACCACTTAACGCAGTGTTATGGCTTTACGGGTATTTATGGATAAATCGAAATCGATTGAAGAACTAACAGGGAACGTTTTCAGCGCTCCAGAGCTACAGTACTCTCTATCTACAAAGTGTTTTTCTCTTGTTAAAACACCTGTTGCTGACTTAAATGTTGAAAACTTACGAATGCTAATCGGGCAAGGAATTGCGCTAGAGTTTCTTATTCCCCTTGCACTAGACCTACTAGAAAGCGACCCGCTGGTAAGCGGTGCCTTTTACCGTGGTGACCTTTTGGAAAACGTGGTTAATGTTCCTGAAAGCTTCTGGAATCAGCACCCTGAACTCAATAATCGTCTCGTCGAAGTCAGAATTGAATTTGAAGGTGTTTTTAGCACAATGTCTAAAAACATATGGCCGTCACTACAGCACTTCGAGTTTAAAAATGAGCCATAAGGCGGTCAAGTTCACTCCGCCACTGCGCGGGACGCCAAAAGCCCCGCTTTTTGCGCCCCTTACTACGGCGTTATGTGTAACTTGTGATCATGTTTCGTGCCATTAAGATAATAAATTCAAGGAACAAGAAGAATATCAGGTTTGTTGCAGCTGGTTCATATCAGATAGAGTTCTTTGAAAACAATAGATCTCAATACTTTACAATCTACCGGTTCAACTATGGCGGTGAAGGTGCTTCCCAGTATTATCTAATCAACCTCAACAACTCGGAAATCATTCAAATCTCCAAGACAGAGGTTCAAATAGTTCAAGGAGCAAGCATTTATAAATTACATACAAGAGAAAGTGACTATAAGACGTCCGCCTATGTTACTCGTTATTTATGGGGTTGGTTGCCACTCGGCAGGTTTGGCGGTAAAGCTAGTCAAGCTGGCTTATCATTGCTAAAGTCAAGCCTTGAACAATATTTAAATGATTTGGAAGTATAAAACACATAACAAATACATCAAAAATCGCTTCACTACGTTGCGCTGGACGTCGCTAGCGCTTCGGCTTGTATGTCACCGTTATACAGGAGGAACACAGATGGAAAATTATTTCGTTTATATCAGCGTCGCAATGGCAACTATTTTATTGCCAGGCCCTGCAGTAATGTTAACTATAAGTAACTCTATCCAAAGAGAGCTTTCTAAATCTTTTGCTGGGGTTCTTGGTATTGCTTTGGCAATTCTACTGGTTGCATTTGTGTCTGCCACTAGCCTAGGAATTGTTTTGGCAACATCTGCACTTGCATTTAACGTAATAAAAATTGCTGGCGCTGCGTATTTGATTTATTTAGGCATCAAGATGTTTTTTAAAAAAGTCACGAATGAGGCCGTAATCAAAAAGCAAGAGACTTCCCATATCAAATGTTTTATTGAAGGCTTTTTAGTTTCCGTATCTAACCCCAAAGCAGTAATCTTCTTTATGTCTATATTCCCTCAATTTATTGACATGTCTAAGGAATATGTTCCGCAATTTTTTCTATTAGCTGCTACGTTTAGTGTTTTGGTGGTAGTAATTCATACTCTGTATGCTGTTTTTTCGTCTTTCGCCAGATCAAAGCTATCGTCTAAAAATGCAAACTCTATTCTTAATAAAGTAAGTGGCGGGGTTTTTATTGGCTTTGGTATTGGTCTTGCCGCCTCAAGCAAGTAGGTATAACAAAACAATCAAGCGGATGGCTTTTAAGTTGCACTTTTGCCATTCTGCTTCACTTCATGTTATGTCAAAAGTGTAAATTAAAAACCACCATTTATGGCAGTGTTATACGTCCTCTTTGTATTATTCTTTGCGAGTTTAACTGTCGCGTTATTATTGAAATTCGTCCTTCTTTGTAGCTGAAGCCTATGTAAACTAAAGCGTTGAGCGGCTAACGTGGTAACTTATATTTTTGTATTTTACGGTTTGAAAATTAATCGCGTTTGTTCTTCAAAGTCTACGTGAATTTGTGTTGAATTTTTGGTCAGCATTTTAAACATCAGGTAAAAGCGCGGCTTTTTTGGACTCGCCACCGCTTGGCTGGATGTTTAGTGGGGCGCTAGGGAAACTATGAAAAGTCGAGCAATAGCTATTATCCTTACATCGTTGCTTTTATGTGGCTGTCCACCTAAAGGTGCAATGTTAAAACAACAAAATATCCAGCGCATTGATGCTGGTTTAGGCGTGGATGGCACATCAAAAATATTGGCCAGCGACGAAGAGGTTGATCAGTTCGCACTCGAAATTGAAAACTTTTTAAAAAGCGAAGGCTTTGAACTGCTTAATTCAAGCATATCTTGGGGGTTGCAACCGCTTACTGGGCACACAAAAAATTTAGGTTTAAGATATCCTGGTACTAACGCAATATATTGCTACGTTAAAGTCTCAAAAAAAGAATTGCGGATTAAATTCGTTGAAATTGAGAAACAACCACAATCAAATGAATATGCAACTACTGCCAATGATCTATTAGTGGTAAAAGAAACAATTATTGCATTAACTGAGCTGGCAAAACTAAAATTCAAAGGGCGCTATGTCCGTGTTTCTAAATTTGAACGTGCAAAAAAGCCTTAACAAAATAATTTATTTGACTTCAATACGCTGCGCTTTTTTTGTCAAATTATTGTGGCCTCAGAACTAACGCGAAATCGTGGCTGCTAATTTTAGTAAAAGTTAGGTTTACGTTGTGCCGTTTTGTTCTTCGTGGTTTAAATTGGATAATTGAGTAATAGAAGGTAAGGTGGCTTATGTATTTGATGGTGCGCCTTTGGGGCTGCTAAATATTTATTTTCGTGGTTGTTCTAACAAGCTGCTGTTATTCGTTTCGACCACAAAATGTGATCTTTATCGGACGCGCTAACGTGTGCTCCAGACTACGGTGTTATATTTATTAGGAGATGCAAGTGTTTATAGCTGTCTACGAGTTTGAAGTTATAGAAGGAAAAGAGGAAGTTTTTAGGCAATATTGGTTAAAGACGACGCAGGGTATTTACCAAGAGTGCGGGAGTCTCGGTTCGAGGTTACATAAAACGAATAAACTCAATATTTATGTGGGGTATGCTCAGTGGCCGAGTAAAGAAATATGGAACAACGGAAACCTAACTGGCGAAGACTATCTTGCGGCTCGAAATGAGATGAGAAAATGTCTAGTTTCGTCAAAAACAATTTACGAGATGCAAGTCACTGATGACTATCTACAATCAGTTGAGTTTAAAGCATAACCAACCAAGCGCGTATTTACTGCAAAAAGCGTGAAAAATCCTGAACCAGATCTAGGTTGTTTCTCTTGCTGTTTTTTGAAGCATTATATGAGCTCATGATTAAATATTATTTACATAAAGATAGAGCGAAGGAAAACGTAGATGGACCTTTTTATACTGTAGATATTGGAGCAGATTGTGGATGTGGTTTGCCCGAAGCAGTTGCGCCGGAATTACTTAAAACATCTATTGATTGTCGATATCAAACCTACTTCTTCAAGCAACCTCAAACAGATCTGAAAATTACGCATGTAATCGAAGCAATTAATGTTTGTGGTATTCACGATATAAGATATAGCGGTAAGAATCCTAGTATTATCTCGCAAATTCGTTCAGGGCAAACGGATTTCGTCATATCAAAAAATGGTGAGGTAATTCTGAATATTTAGTTTATAAACAAACTAAATAAGGTCCGGCAGTAAGTTGTCTCGGAGCTCCGTTCCAACGCGTTATTGGGGCTTTATTTGGATAGGATATTCCGATGAATAAGCTAGTAAGAGAACGCTTCGATGAATATTCGAAAAATGCTCGCATTAAGCTAGAGGGCCTACGAAATTTAGTTTTTCAGGTCGTCTACGAGTTGAAACTTGATGAAGTCGGTGAAATTCTAAAGTGATGCGAGCCAAGTTATGGTGTTCTAGGGAAATAGAGCGATAGTTCTGCCTTTATCAAACTCGTTGCCTGAAACTGCGATCAAGTCTTGTTTCAAGTTAACTTTAACCTATCAGCAACATAAGAGTCTTCCTCTTTTAGGTAGGCGCGCGAAAGATTCACATTCAGAACATTTAAGATGGACTGCAAGCACCTAGTGGTTTTGATTAAAATTGCTTTGTGTGGAAATTCCCAGCGAATACAGGGCAACGTATGGCGGCGCATAAGCCTAACAATACGTTGCTGGCGGCTTTGACCCTCAATGCATCCCTTTCAATAAAACGGGTTATATTAATTTTAAGAGGCAATTACCAGCAGGTGATTTTGTGCACGGTTTTCATTATTTAATCAATAGTGTGCTCGTATTTCCTTTTTTATCCTGATTATAAAAACGAGACAGAACCTGGCGGTAGGTCGGTTTAAGATTCAGCAATATTATTAAAAATTATCTTGTTTGCTTACCGCAAGATAATTGCCACACACTGAGGAATTGAATGGTGTTGCAGTAAAAATATTATTTTTAAATCTTATCGTAAGATTCAATTCCTCACTTCACAACGGGTGTTAATCTTGTGTGTTGCTATCCAAAAGAGATCGCTGAAATATTCAGGCTGATAATTTTAATTTTTCAGAAATAAGGCTTAATTGATAACGAGCTGTTCGCTATTGATGGTCGTAAAGTGTCCTCATTAATTCTTACAAAATTATTTTCTAGCCTCAGTTTGATAAATTTTCAAAAACATTGCCTGGGTAAGGTTAATTGTTAAGAAATTTGATTGGTTTTTTAATTTTATTAAAACTTACTTTTGTTTTAAAGGGCTGTTGTTTGTGATTTTATGGCTGTTTTCGTTTTTTTTTCAAATGACTGCTCTCTTACGGGACCTGTCTTGGTCGCTGTGTGCGTTTCGATCATTTATCGGTTCTTAGTTATTTGTCGCTGATAGATTTGTTCTTATTGTTCTCTTATTTCAATGTCTTCTCTGTAATTTACGAGATTTAAATCCGTTGATCTGATTCTTCTAAATTGTGCGTAATTTCTTAGGGTTGTGGTATTGTTTTCGTTCAATGTTCTTTTAACTCTACGACCTACTTAAATTACGCGCATTATGTCTCTCGATTTTTTCAACTTTTATTCCGATACGCCGTTAGAGGATGTTTCCTGGGCAAGTGCGAAATCTTCAGGTGTGGGCGTGTGGTTAAAGCGCGAGGATTTGGTGCATTCTGACTGTTCGGGCAATAAATGGTACAAGTTGCTTGAGAATATTCGCGCATTTTATTGTGACGATTTAGAAGGAGTTGCCTCATTTGGTGGAGGGTTTTCAAATCATCTTCACGCTTTAGGGCACGTAGGGCATCTACTTTCTGTGCCAACGGTTGGTTTTGTACGGGGTAATTACGGTGCTGAACTAACACCTACGTTAAAAGATTGTAAATCTTTGGGAATGAATTTGGTTTTTTTGGATAAATCTCGTTGGCAGGAGCGTGATACAGACAAATTTGCACTAGAATTTCAACAAGATTTCCCGCGTTATGTATTAATTCCAGAAGGTGGTGCAAATACGCTGGCCGTTAAAGGTTGTCAGCTTATTGGTCAATCCATTGATCGGCAGGTAAGCACGATGCCGATATTTCCGCAACCGACCAAGATTTTTGTGGCGTGTGGAACAGGGGCTACACTTGCGGGTTTGGTGTCGGGTTTGCCTAAACATCGTTATGAAGTCACTGGCATTAGTGTTCTTAAAGGCGTTGATACGCTGACTTCATTTGTTGATCAACTGTTGGTAAATGTGGGCGCTGAGCAGGTTCCTAGCTGGAAAATCCTCTTTGATTATCATTGTGGCGGTTATGCCAAGGTCTCAAAAGCACTTTTGTCGTTTATAGATGATTTTGAACGCCAATTTCCTGTCTTGCTTGATCCTGTATACACGGCTAAAGTGTTGTTCGCTATTAACGCAATGATTGATCAAGGTCTAATCAAAGCCGGCGAAAATGTTATTGCGGTTCACACTGGTGGAATCCAAGGGCGGCGCGGATTTAAACATTTCGATAAGATGGCGACTTTTTAAGGGACAGCACCGTTTTTGTGTTGGTTAATTTAGTCAGTTTTGGTTAGTTATTAACGCTGGCAAAACACATTAAAGCGTTTGTGGCGCTACAGGGTATGAACAGAAAAATCGATGGCCTTCACTCATTTGTGCCGCTTCAGGGCATTCCTCAGCAGCACTTAGAGTTCTTATTGGATAAAGCCAGTAGTTATTTTGTGCTAAAGGGCGCTTCCGTCGAAACTGACCAGTTTGGTTCTGAGGTCATCGTTTATTTATATTCGGGTGAAGTTGAAATTACCTACCCAAACGGTGAGTTGCAAAATGTAAACGCTAATACCAATTTATTGCCATTAGCCTACCAAGCTCAATCTACCGTTAAGTTAACCGCGGTTAGCGATTCTGAATTATTGATCTTTCCAGTTGACGATCTTCGTAAACAGCTGTGCTGGAGCCAGATGGCTGAGTTCCAGCGTGTGCAGATTGCCGGTGATCCTACCCGCGATGAAGATGCCGAGTGGATTAATTTTATTCTAGATTCAAATCTATTTTTTAAAGTTCCACCCACCAATGTTGCCGATATTTTTTCAAAACTTACTCCAAAAGTGGTTAGTGCCGGCGATGTGATTGTTCGTCAAGGTGAAATTGGCAATGCGTGCTTTTTTATAAAAGAAGGCCGTGCTCGTGTTGATATTTATGATCCAATGACACAAATTTCGGCGACGGTTGCGGAAATTGCCGCGGGACGTTGCTTTGGTGAGGACGCCTTGGTTAATAAAACCAAGCGTAATGCAACGGTTACTATGATCGAAAATGGCGTATTAATGCGTTTAGCTAAAGATGACTTTCTACCTCTGATGGAAGAAGAATCGTCACCTAAGGTTGAATTAAAGTATTTGTTGCCTCTTATTCGCGGTCTATCGGAGGCCAAATCTGCTGAAGAAAGCACTAAAATACTGGTTGATGTCAGAACCTCACCCGAGTATGAAGTGAGCCATTTGCGTAATGCGGTCAATATTTCTTTAGATTTATTGCCATTGCACTTACCACGTTTAGACACCAGTGCAGAATATGTCTTTTACTCCGACACAGGATTTAGAAGCGATGCGGCTGCGCTGGTATTGTCTAAGCTTGGCTATAAAGCCATGTCGTTAGCCGGGGGATTTAAAAAAGTACTGTCGAAGTGCTTGGTCAATCCCGAATGGCAAAAACTAATTTCTGATCAATCGTATTGGTTGAGAGGCGGTCAAGTAGTGGCGGACCAATCGTCAGCAACAATAAAATAGCGTGATATCTTCACATTCTGTGGGTTATCCATTGTGCTGATAATAATTTGAATCGGGCGCGCGTAGGTTGCGAAATGTTGTTGAATTTCAGTCACTAAGTTTTCTTTATTGTTCGAATCTAACCGATGGCGGTTGTTGAACTCGGTTAGCTGATCTTGTGCCACCGGTACAGTTAACCACTCATCTCTGCACAAAGTTCGCGCTGCAAAGCTGTTGTTTAATAGCTGTGGTAGATGGCTTTGTGCAATCCAATACCCAAATTCGTTGTTGGTGTTTATTGCTTTGGGCAGGTGTTTATTGATTTCTTCTTTAGGATGTTTTGTTACCCAGTGTGGGAGATACAGCACGCCTTTTACTAAAAACTGCTGCGCAAATTCACCACGATCAAACCCTAGATTTTTAATTGTTTGCTCGCTCTCTTGTTGTTTGGTTAGTGTGAGTTGGTTTGAGAAGAGCTTATTAATTTTTAAATCTAAACGGTCTTTTCGATTGGGGCCAACCCACGCTTTTTGCTCGTTTAATTGTTCGAGTTGATTAACATCGGCGAGATAAAATTTAACGGCGGTTTCTAGGTGTATTGATTGGTTATTTAATGAATCATGAAATAAGAAGTCAATTTCGCCTAATGTTCTTTTGTGTTTACCGAACGTTTTAATTTGTACGCCGTGATTTAGGTTAGTAATTGCCGGTTTGGGTGAGCTTTGGCTTAAATGTTTTAAATAGAAAAAAATAAGTTGCTCAAAGGTTTTACCCAAACGATTGTGATTTTTAAGAGAAGTAATTGAGTCATCGAGAAATAGCGTACGGGTAAGTTCGATTAAGATATCTTCATTGATGGGGTAGCAAAACGGTTGCGCATCATCTGTAACCCATTTCGTTAAAAGGTTAGGTGAAGTAAGGCTCCAAATAAGTTGTTTAATTCTAAGTTGTAGCATGTATGACGACCGTTTTTATTTAACCTAAACTTCAGGTTGGATGAAATTTATACCTTTCGAGTGCTTTTTTGCCGGAAAAATAGGATATTTCACACAATAATGATCGTTATGTCATGTCTTGATGCGATTGCTGGTCCTAAAAACTGGGCTTTTAATTCCTTTGCTGTAAAATCGGTTCCTGTGGTGGAATGGGCTTGTTTGACAGGTGTAGTTAATGTCAATGAATTTAATTATGGCTTTCAGGGTTTCCCTAAACAATGACTGGCTTTAAAACAATTGGCCTGATAGGGCGTCCTGGTAGTGAGCTTGCTTCGCAAACGGTGAAACGATTGTTTCACTTACTTGTTGAGGCAGGGTATTCGGCTCTGTTGGATACCAACACGGCGGCGAGTTTACCCGGCTTAGAGGTTCGATGCGAAGATTTAGACGAGCTCGGACAAGTTGCTGATATCGTTATTGTTGTGGGCGGTGACGGCAGTTTGCTCGGCGCTGCGCGCGCGGTTTGTCAATACGGAACGCCATTGCTGGGTGTTAATCGGGGTCGGTTGGGCTTTCTTACGGATATCTCACCGAACGATATTGATACCAAGGTGTTGGAAGTTCTTGGTGGCGCTTATCTTTCGGAAACGCGTTTTCTGCTCGAAATGGAAGTTCTTCGTAACGGTGAGCAAGTTGGCGACGGCATTGCGTTAAATGACGTGGTGTTACATCCCGGTAAGTTTATTCGTATGATCGAATTCGAACTCTATGTGGATGAATATTTTGTCTACAGCCAGAGATCGGATGGAATTATTATTTCAACACCCACAGGTTCTACGGCTTATGCATTAAGTGGTGGCGGACCTTTGATGCATCCTAAGTTAGATGCCATCGAAATTGTGCCAATCAGTCCGCATACGCTCAGCAGTCGCCCGATGATTATTTCCGGTAAAAGTCAGGTGCGGATGGTGATTGGCGCTGAAAATACCGCTTTTCCTTACGCGACCTGTGACGGTCAGATTCATCTGGTTACTCAGCCAGGCGATGAAGTCATTGTTCGCAAGCATGAACATGAACTAACGTTGATTCATCCGTTAGGTCACGATTTTTATGAAACCTGCCGACGAAAATTAGGGTGGGGTAGCCATTTACCGACGGATAACGATGTTGATTTCGAAGAAGACGCGTAAAGATTTCTTAACCGGTAAGCACTTGTTGGTGTCAAAACAAGTATTTACAAAATAGCGTCTTTTATTTGCTCGACTTCAGTAATTTTGACGTCAATAATTACTAATAGGAATTTTTGCTTAATTCCCTTATGCGTTAAGCAAAGACCAGAAACTGAAAACAGTATTTTCAATTTCTTCACAATTTCAATGACTTATTGTTCTTGAAATTAGCGACGTTTTCTTGAAAATCGCGACACATGCGTGTGCCGCAGGCCACTCTAGATTTATTGTTAGATTCACTATTAATGTGTCTGGCCAATAGAGTTGTCGTTTTTTTATACGCGCTGGTGATGGCTATTTAAGTTAGCCTAAAAATTACACACAGCATTTTGTGAACACTCAATAACCAAGTAGTTGCCATGTTGGCGGAGCACGAACTCGATCGTTTTAAAGGTTTCGATATTATCGGTGATATCCACGGATGTGCCGAGACGTTGAAACGATTGCTAGCGAAACTGGGCTACTCTCTTAAGTCGGGGGTTTGGCGCCATCAAACTCGTCTGGCTGTTTTTCTCGGTGATATTGTCGATCGTGGACCTCATATCCGTGAGGCTTTAGCGATTGTTCACTCTATGGTCGAATCCGGTAGTGCTGTTTGCATCATGGGTAACCATGAATACAATGCTGTTGGTTACTGCACTCCCGCGCCCGCGATCATGGGCCAAGAATACCTTCGCGAGCATAATAACCACCACAATCGCTTAATTGCCGAAACCTTAGAGCAGTTTGCTGCTTATCCAGAAGAATGGAAAAACTATATTGAGTGGTTTCGTTCACTGCCACTTTTCTATGACTTCGGCAGTTTTCGGGTTGTTCATGCTTGTTGGGACGATTTTTTAATCAGTGAATACCTAAAGCGGTATCACTCCAACCGAGTATCACTAGAATTCATCATCAAATCCGTTGATCGCGAGTCGTTTGAAGGCAAGTTGATGGATCGACTCACTCGCGGTACAGACTTAAAACTTCCTGCCGGGCGTGTGATTACCAGTCGAGACGGATACCAACGCCGTTTTTTCAGAACCAAGTTTTGGGCGGAAGATCCAGAAACCTACGGCGATGTGGTGTTTCAGCCCGATCCGCTACCCGAAGACTTGGTCGATCGTAAGCTCAGCGACGACGAGCGAGAAAATCTGCTGTTTTACCCACGCTCTGCGGCGCCACTGTTTATTGGTCACTACTGGTTGCAAGGCAAGCCTCGTCCAATTACATCGAACATCGCCTGCATGGATTACAGTGCGGTAAAATATGGGCGTCTTGCTGCGTATCGGTTTGACGGTGAATCAAAGCTGCAGGCCGATAAATTCACTTGGATCTACGTAAACCCTCCTGAATGGCGTGAACCGGAGCCAGATTGATCGAAATGCTGCGTGAATCGGTTGAACTCTATAACTTAGGCGCAACCTTAGTCTTATTGTAAAAAAATCTTCCTGTAAAATGTCGAATTTGGCTAATTTATGAGCGCTTGGTTTCCTGCAGCAGGTTTTCCGTTATCTAAGAATTTAAGTCATCTAGATCGACATTTAACGCAGGTTGGTATTACTCACCGTTTTATAGAAGAGCAGAGCCAAAATCTGCAGGTGCTGTGGTTGTTCAACGAAGGCGATGTTCCCAAGGTAAAAACAATTATCGACGAGCTGGTTAGTGGTGCCGCATCTTGGCCAAACACCGTTCCTTCAGCTAAAAGCACGACAACTTCCAGTGGCGTTCAGCAACTTAGCCGAATCGAGCACTCTATCGCTAAAGCTTTTACTGCTGCTCCATTAACCCTAAGCTTAGTGGTGCTAGGCATTCTAGGGTGCCTGTTGGTACTGTTCCCCAGCCATTTTTCGGTTCGAATTTTAAACACCATTTCATTCCATCAGGTTTTTATTCCTGAAAGCCAGATTGCCTCTGTGTATCAAGATATTGCGGCAGGCCAGTTCTGGCGGCTATTTACACCTGTTTTTATTCATTTTAGTGGATTGCATATTGCCCTAAACGCTACGATGCTGTGGTTTTTAGGTAGCAGAATTGAGAGAGCTATTGGTTTGCGGTCGTATTTGATCTTGGTGGTCTTTACCGGGATTATTTCAAACATTGTGCAAGCGCAATGGGACGGTATTGCGTTCTTTGGTGGTTTATCGGGCGTTGTTTTTGCGCTTGTTGGCTATGTGTTGGTCTGGCAGTACCGAAGTTCTCAAACCGCTATTGCAATACCCAAACCGCTGATAGGCATGATGATTTTCAGCCTAATACTTGGTTTTACACCCGTTTTGAACATTATCTCGGGATCAAATATCGCCAACGGCGCCCATCTGGGCGGTTTTATCGCGGGTGTTATTGCTGCCGGAATTCATCGTGGTATACGTTATTATCTAAAATAACGGCAAAGTTCTAAGCGGCGTACAGTTAAAATTTATTGATATGGCAGATGTAGATTTTATGAACATTTCAGATTTAATCAGTAACATTACCCCTCAAGTACTCGAAAACCTCAAGCGTGCCGTTGAAATTGGCCGCTGGCCAAACGGGCAGGTGGTGACTCAGGAGCAGCGAGAAAACTGTTTACAAACCATTATCGCCTACGAGCAATTCAATGTTCCGACTGAAGAGCGCACCGGCTATGTACCGCCAAAACCCAGTTGTGCGAGTCATAAGCACGACACGGTGGACGAAGATCAGCCGTTGAAATGGTCTTAATGCCAATGTCGGTTAACTTAACAGGGCAGTGCGTGAAAATGCCCGCACAGCTCGATGAGCAAGGGCAGGTTAGTTACAGTTTAAAATTAGGGGCCGAGCAGCTGCCTTTAAATGAGTTCTTAGAAAAATCCATTACCATCGAATTTGAAGGTGCTATTAATTGCATTGAGTGTGGTAAAAAAACCAAAAAGAGCTTTTCACAAGGTTATTGTTTCGGTTGCATGAAAACGCTTCCGCAGTGTGATCAATGCATAATGAGCCCTGAGCGATGTCATTATCACGCAGGAACCTGCCGAGATACACAATGGGCCGATCAATTCTGCATGACCGATCATGTTGTTTATCTGGCCAATACTACGGCGCCAAAAGTGGGAATTACACGAATTTCACAGATTCCTACACGCTGGATTGACCAAGGTGCCGAGCAGGCGCTGCCTATCTATCGCGTCAGTACGCGACAGCAATCTGGATTTGTCGAAGATGTATTGCGAGAGCATATTGCCGATAAAACCAATTGGCGCAACATGCTAAAAAGCAATGCCGAGCCCATCGATTTAATTGCCTTGCGCGATTCTTTATTTGCAAAAGCCAGTGAAAAATTAACCGAATTAGAAACTCAATTTGGTCTTCAGGCCGTACAAAAATTAGAGGCCGAAGTCGTTAATATTCAATATCCAGTTTTAGAGTATCCCAAAAAAATAACCAGTTTTAATCTTGATAAAATACCGCGTGCTGAAGGTGTTTTGCGTGGCATTAAAGGTCAGTATTTGATGTTAGATACCGGGGTTATCAATTTGCGTAAATACACCGGCTATCAACTTAAAATAGCGCTGAATTAATTTTAAATACCCTATGGAAGCTTGAGTATTTTTTGTATTGTCTTGTTTGATAAAAATGCTCAAAAAAACACGCATAACATTGTAAATAGTCAGCCGTATGATGCACCAACCGTATATTAATTGGAGGCTAAAATGAGAGACGCAGAACCAAGAGCGATACGTCTACAAGATTACACCGTTCCAGATTTTTTAATTGAATCAACGCAATTACATTTTGACCTAGAACCAACCGCGACCATTGTTACCAGTACTTTAAAACTCCGCCGCAATAAAGATTCTAAGCATCAAAAAGCTCCTTTGGTTTTGCACGGCCAAGAAATAGAACTGCAAAGCGTAACAATAAATGGTGAAGTTGTTAGTGCCGATCAGTACCAGGTAGACGACGAGCAGTTAACCATTGCCGATGTGCCGGATGAATTTGAATTTGTATGCGTTGGCAAAATTAATCCGCAAGAAAACACGTCTTTAGAAGGTTTGTATAAGTCGCAATCTATGTTTTGCACGCAATGCGAAGCAGAAGGTTTTCGTAAAATTACTTATTACTTAGATCGTCCAGATGTCTTGAGTGAATTTACGACGACATTAATCGGCGATAAATCTTTATACCCAGTGCTTTTAAGCAACGGTAATTTGGTTAAGTCTGGCGATTTAGGAAATGGTCGTCATTTTGCGACTTGGCACGATCCCTTTAAAAAGCCTGCCTACTTATTTGCCCTAGTCGCCGGTAATTTGTCGGTATTAGAAGATTCTTTTACGACCTGTTCTGGACGAGAAGTTGCGTTAAAAATATTTGTTGAACCTAAAGATCTTGATAAATGCGATCACGCTATGACTTCTTTGAAAAATTCCATGAAATGGGACGAAGAGGTTTATGGCCGTGAATACGATCTCGATATTTTTATGATTGTTGCTGTTGAAGACTTCAACATGGGGGCGATGGAAAATAAAGGTCTAAATATTTTTAATACCTCATGTGTTCTCGCAAAACCCGAAACCACCACCGATGCTGGATTTCAGCGTGTTGAAGCCGTTGTTGCTCACGAATATTTCCACAACTGGAGCGGTAACCGTGTTACCTGTCGCGATTGGTTTCAGTTGAGTTTAAAAGAAGGCTTTACGGTATTTCGCGATAGCGAATTTTCCGCCGACATGGGTTCGCGCACGGTTAAACGGGTAGAGGATTCTAACGTTTTACGCACCATGCAATTTGCGGAAGATGCAGGTCCAATGTCTCATCCTGTGCAACCGGCATCGTTTATTGAAATTTCTAACTTTTATACCTTAACCGTTTATGAAAAAGGTGCCGAAGTTGTACGAATGATTCACACCTTGTTAGGGCCAGAATTATTCCGTAAAGGTTCTGACATTTATTTCGAGAAAAACGACGGTAAAGCGGCAACCATTGAAGACTTTGTGGGCGCTATGGCAGAAGCCAGTGGACGTGACTTTAGCCAATTTATGAATTGGTATCACCAAGCGGGTACGCCCATTTTATCGGCAGAAGACAAGTACGATGCCGATACGCAAACTTATCAGCTGATATTTACGCAAACCGGTGTCGATACGCCAGAATCTAAAGCGATTGATAAAAAGCCTTATTTAATTCCGGTGAGGATTGGTTTGTTAGGTGGTGATGGTCCTATCACCTTAAATTCAAGTGATTATGACGTTTCGGGTGTAACCAGCGCCGTATTTGAAATTACCGAAACCACTCAAACCATTACCTTTAATAATGTTTCCGAAAAACCGGTACCGTCTTTGTTACAAGGTTTTTCTGCACCGGTAAAATTAAAGTACCCGTATTCTCGTCAGCAATTAATTAACATTATGTCTCTCGACGAAGACGGTTTTAATCGTTGGGATGCAAGCCAACAATTATGCGTACAGGTTATTTCCGAAATTATGGAACAACCTCAAGATGCAGAAATTACGGTTGATCCTCAATTAATCGAAGCATTTAAATCGCTATTGCTCGACGACACTCTTGACCCTGCAATGGTTGCTCATATGTTGACCTTGCCATCGGAAAGTTATTTGGCAGAGTTGAACGCTAAGATTGATGTCGATGCCATTCATTTTGCACGAAAATATTTGCGTAACGCTTTAGCGCAAGAATTAAAAGCCGAGTTCGAACAAAAATACGCAAAAACTCCGGCAACCAAGCAATACCAAGCGAATGCTGAGCAGATTGCACTGCGTGCCATTAAAAATGTGTGCTTATCGTATTTGGTTACCAGCGGTGAAGACGCCTGGGCCGATGAAGCCTACGCGGTATTCCAACGCGCAAATAACATGACCGATCAATTCGGTGCATTATCGATTCTTGTTCACTCGCAAACTCACTACGGCCAGAGTTTAGCGCAACAAGCATTGGCAAGTTTTTATGAGCAATGGCAAAACGAAGCCTTGGTTGTTAATCAATGGTTTGGTGTTCAAGCCAGTGTGTGTAACGACGCGACCTTAGATAATGTTAAGGCGTTAATGCAGCACCCGGCGTTTACCATTAAAAATCCAAATAAGGTGCGTGCATTAATTGGTGCTTTTGCTAATGGTAATCCGGTCTGTTTTCACGATAAAAGTGGGGCAGGTTACGAGTTTTTAGCCGACCGAGTTATTGAGCTAAATGAACTTAATCCGCAAATCGCCGCACGATTATTAACACCGTTAACGCGCTGGAAAAAACAAACTGACGATCGACAAGAACTAATGCAAGCGCAATTAAAACGCATTGTTGAAACCCCCAATTTATCGAAAGATGTATTTGAGGTAGTAAGCAAAAGTCTTGTTAAGTAAACTAGATAGTTTGTTACGGTTAAAAAAAGCCCGTTTTAAAACGGGCTTTTTTTTAAGATTTAAAAAGTGTTGGTTAACTTATGGAAGAATTCATAAGTGATTTTTTAAATAAGTTTTAGACTGTATCAGCATCACCTTCAAACCAATGCTTAGTTTTATTGGCAATTGCGACCAACGATAACATAACAGGCACTTCAACTAACACGCCTACAACTGTCGCCAAAGCTGCGCCGGAGTTCAGTCCAAATAAAGATATTGCTACTGCGACAGCCAACTCAAAAAAGTTTGAGGTTCCAATCATGCAAGCGGGTGCGGCGATGTTGTGTCGCAGTTTTAAATATCGAGCGATAAAGTACGCGATAAAAAATATTCCGTAAGTTTGTAATAACAGCGGTATTGCAATTAAAACAATATCGATGGGTTTTTGAAGCATTATTTCTGCTTGAAATGCAAACAACAAGATTATTGTTAATAGCAAGCCAGAGATTGAAAATGGTTTTAAGGTTGCAAGCCAAGCATTGAGTTTTTCGGGTTTATCTTTGAAGTACCTACGCGTCATTACACCGGCAATTAACGGTAAAACTACGTAAAGAACTACCGAGAAAATTAAGGTATTCCACGGAATGCTGATATCGGTAACGCCTAACAATACGCCGGCGATGGGAGCAAATGCAAAAATCATAATAACATCGTTAATAGATACCTGAATTAACGTGTAATTGGGATCACCTTTGGTTAATTGACTCCAAACAAACACCATGGCGGTACAGGGCGCGGTACCGAGTAGTATCATTCCGGCGATGTATTCTTCTGCGGTTTTTGGATCTACCCAATCGGCAAATAAACCGTGAAAGAAGAGTACGCCAAGTCCGGCCATAGTAAATGGTTTGATTAACCAATTGATTACCAAGGTTAAGAGTAGGCCGTTAGGATTTTTACCCACGTCTTTAATGCTGGAAAAATCAATTTGAGCCATCATTGGGTAAATCATGATCCAAATTAATATCGCCACGGGTAGATTTACATGGGCGATTTCGAGTTTGGCGATGATTTGGAAAACAGGGCTGAATAAGCTTCCGAGTGCTACACCAATAACAATCGATGCGGCCACCCAAACGCTTAGATATCGTTCAAAAATACCCATTATTGTATCTCGGCTATTTGTTCTAGCGCGGATTTCAATTGTTCTTTGGAGGTTGCATTTAAATCGAGATTTAATAACGCCTTTGCTCGATTTTCGATAATTCTGATGGTCGAGTTAAACGCTTCGGCTATTTCTTCTTCACTGCCTTCCACCTTCGATGGATCCGATAGTCCCCAATGAATCATAGGTACCGGTGAGAACCATACCGGGCAGGGCTCGTTGGCCGCGTTATCACAAACGGTAATGGCAAAATCTGGGAGGTTTTCTTCGAAGTCGTTTAGCGATTGGCTGCGTAAGCCAGTTGCGCTGTAACCATTTTCAATAAGGTATTTAATTGACAGCGGGTGAACAACGCCACTGGGACTGGAGCCGGCGCTGTATGCGGTAACAGTGCCATCGCTTAGGTGATTTGTTATGGCTTCACTGAGAATACTACGGCAGCGATTATGAGTGCATATGAAGAGAATTTTCATTGGCCCAACCTGATTGAATTTTCAAAGTTGGGCCAATGTATACGTTTTTTCGTATATTGTCTAATGGCTTAGCAGCAAACAGATGCTTGACGATTTGGACGTTCACCCATGATTTTTAATCGCGAGCTACTGGTAGCAATGTATTCTTTTGAGTTCTGGTAAGTATGTTCAATAACGTCTTTTGCCCATTGTGGAAGTTCGGGATGGATCTGATAAAAAATCCATTGGCCTTGGCGGCGATCAAGCAACACACCACTACTTCTTAGTTGGGCAAGATGGCGAGAAATTTTTGGCTGAATAGTGTCGAGTGCTTCTGTTAACTCACACACGCACAATTCTTTTTCTTGGTGAATTAGCAACACACAACGTAAACGAGTGTCGTCTGCCAATGATTTAAAAAACTTTACATTATCCACAGTTAGCTCCTTAGACTAACGCATCCGTGCAATGGCAAGTACTTTACGCATTTTTTCGGATATTTCTTTGCAACTATTCAAAATTCTGTCATTAAATTGTCATTTAATCTGAGTTTGTATCAGATTTAAATGCCGTTGTTAACTGGATTCCAAGGTGTAACTTTTACAAGTAATCCCATGGTGGGATGATCGATGTAATGGAGTTCATTGCTGCGCATTTTTCTAGTTTCTGACAAAAGCACAATTTGATCCACTGAATAGGATTTTCGTTGGGGTTTAAAGTTTGTCAGAGAAAATGATTGATCGGAAAATTGACTGAAACTATTTGTCGATTTTTGCGAATTAAAACTTATGGCAGAGTTGTCGGAATTTGAGCCAAAATTAATTGCACCAGATTGCCGATTAATATCGGTTCCAGAGTTATTAATACCACTACTTTTGGGTATTTCTGGCAAACTTGGCCAAATTGTCGCAACTGTTTGGTCGCCAAGATTTGGATAAAACTGCGTCAGCCAAAGATTTGTTTGAATATGTAAATATCTTGCCGCGCTGAGTGAGACGGTGCCTTCTAATTCAAAGTGATTATCATATTTATCGCCTCCGGTAAGAACAACGGCTTTAGCATCAGTTCGCTCGCCAATGGGTTGGCGCCAGGCAACGTGTCTTAGTACTCGATAGCGATTGTTCTGTTCGAGGCGTTTTTTCTCTTCTTTAAGATTTAATTCTTCTTCTGGAACGGTTTTAAACAGATTTTTAATATACGGATTTGCGGAGTTATTGGGCGCTTCTGCGGAATGAATTACGCTTATATCATTACCGATATTCGCCGTGGTTTCGGTGAGATTCGACGGTGAATTTTCACCATTGTGTGAGAACGAACTGTTCGGCTCTTGCAGCGTTGATGAGGTAGAGGAAATTTCTGATTGAAAATCAGTTGAATCCTGATTACCCGATTCAGACGAATTTAATGTAACCGTTCCTGGTGGATAGGCGAGCGCAATGGAGTTGGGCCAGCTTTCGCTGGTATCGAGTGCCGTAAGCGTTTGCGAGAAAGCAATAATTTCGACTTGATACCAACGATCATCTGCGGAGGATTGTGCAAAACCTTGTGACGCACAGAAGAAGGCGGCAGTCAGTAGCGTCGCCTGAGCTATTTTTTGGGTGTTAGCGCGTAATTTTGCGGATAAATTCATAAGTTCGTATCGATACTATTTGCCAACTTTGTACACGCTTTCGTAGAAGCAATTCTTTCAATGGGTCGATTGTACTCAACTCACCGGTATTTCAAGTAAATTGGCAGGGGTTTAGGGTATTAAAATTAAAAAGTGTTCCATTAAACACTAAATATTTTAACGTGTATTTATCCAATAGGAATCTTCGATTAACTCATCCATGATTTAATCGGAGAGCAGAAATTGACAATGCGATTTTCAATTTCTTCACAATTTCAATCACTTACCGTTCTTGGTATTAATGACACATCCGTGTGTCGCGAGAATCTCTAGGTTAATCAGAGTTTTCTATAAATAATTTTTACTTATGTTGAGCTTTCACTAATTCCATTGGTAGCGCACTGTTTAATTTTTTTGACGCTTTAGTTGGCTTGCCCTTGTGTTTTGATCGTCAAAAATTAAGGGCTAAGCATCTGTAATACCTGCTCTGCGGCTCGCAGTTTTGCTTCTGAGGTTTCTATTGTGTCAATGAACTTGAGTTTATTAGCGCCTTCCATTTGATATTTGGATGGGAATTTTTGAACCAACGTAACAATTTTTAACGGATCAACTTGGGTATCGGATTTGAATTCGACCTTAACTTGCTGATTGTTGGCTTCCATTTTTTTGATGCCAAGTTGGTCGGCTTTAAAGCGAAGCCGATTCACTCGTATTAGATTTTTGGTCGGTTCCTGTAATAAACCAAATCGATCAATAATCTCAATCTGTAGGTCGTTAAGTTCTTGCTCATTGGATGTGCTCGCCAGTCGTTTATACAGCATTAATCTGAGGTGAACATCTGGCAGATAATCTTCGGGAATGAGTGCCGGAATGCGCAGGTTAATTTCGGTTTCTTCGCGATTTTCAATGGCGTTAACTTCTAGCTTTCCGGCTTTGATGGATTTTACGGCGCGATCAAGCATGTCCATGTACAGCGAGAAACCCACGTGCTGGATCTGTCCGCTTTGTTCTTCGCCCAACAACTCTCCGGCGCCGCGAAT
This sequence comes from Sessilibacter sp. MAH3, assembly GCF_054658275.1. NCBI lineage: Bacteria > Pseudomonadati > Pseudomonadota > Gammaproteobacteria > Cellvibrionales > Cellvibrionaceae > Sessilibacter > Sessilibacter sp. MAH3. Next base: position 20,451 of record NZ_BAAGIE010000007.1, read on the forward strand.
CTCTAAATCGTGTGTGGCGAGGGTAAAGCCTGCACCAAGCTCTGTGGCCTGACTGATGGCTTCCAGGCGCTTTACCGCGTCTTGCGTGAGCTTCTTTTGTCCCGGTGTTAGCAAATAAGCATAGGCTTGGTGATGTGATCGACCCACGCGACCACGTAACTGGTGGAGCTGTGCGAGACCGAATTTATCGGCGCGATCAATGATAATGGTGTTGGCGTTAGGGATGTCTAAGCCTGTTTCAATGATCGTCGTCGCGACCAACACGTTGTAGCGTTTGTGGTAGAAGTCGTTCATAACCACTTCGAGTTCGCGCTCGCGCATTTGTCCATGACCAAAGGTAACCCGGGCTTCAGGCACCAGCTCTTCAAGTTCTTGAGCAATTTTTTCAATGGTTTTCACTTCGTTATGCAGATAGTACACCTGACCACCACGAAGGATTTCCCGCAAGACCGCTTCTTTTACCAAACTTGGCTGATTTTCTTGAACAAAGGTTTTTACCGCTAAGCGTTTTGCCGGAGGCGTCGCGATGATGGATAGGTCGCGAACACCTTGCATTGACATGTTCAGGGTTCTTGGAATTGGTGTTGCCGTTAATGTAAGCACATCAATTTCGGCCCGCAGTGACTTGAAACGTTCTTTTTGACGCACACCAAAGCGGTGTTCTTCGTCGATAATCACCAATCCCAGATCTTTGTATTTCACATCGGACTGAATCAGTTTGTGCGTTCCGATGATGATGTCGATAGTACCTGCTTCAACAGACTTGAGCGTTTTATTGGTTTGAGCGGTCGTTTGAAAACGCGATAGCAGGCCAACCTGAATGGGCCATTGGGCAAAGCGATCATTAAAGTTATCAAAGTGTTGCTGAGCCAGTAGGGTGGTGGGCACCATCACGGCGACTTGTTTACCGGCAATTGCCGCGATAAAAGCGGCGCGCATGGCAACTTCGGTTTTACCAAATCCAACATCGCCACAAACCAAGCGATCCATGGGTTTGGGTGTAAGCATGTCGGCAACAACGGCATCAATGGCGGCTTGCTGGTCTTCGGTTTCATCGTAGGGAAAGCTTGCGGCGAACTGTTGATATAGCTCTGCCGGGTCTGGGAATGCGGAACCTCTTCTGGCAGCTCTTTGTGCGTAGATAGCCAGTAACTCAGCTGCCGCGTCGCGTACTTTTTCAGCGGCCTTATGTTTGGCTTTGCTCCAGGTATCGGTACCTAGTCGATGTAAGGGCGCTAAATCTGGATCGGCGCCGCTATAGCGGCTGATGAGATGCAGGTTGGCAACGGGAACATAGAGTTTTGCCTCATCGGCGTATTCCAGCGTTAAAAACTCGTTGGCCTGACCATCCGTCTCAATCAGTTGTAAGCCGCGGTATCGACCAACGCCGTGATCAATGTGAACCACAGGGGCATCAATGGCTAGTTCGGTTAAGTGCTTGATGACTTGTTCGGTGGCGTCGACGGATTTTTTACGGCGGCGCGTGGCGGCAACTCTTGAGCCGTAGAGATCGGACTCACCGATAAGTGTGATTATCGTTCCCGAGTCATCGGTCAGTTCGAATCCAGAAAGTATTGGGCAAAGCGCAATTGCGACGTCTGCTTTGGCGTGCAAAAACTCCCAAAACGACGTAACCAATTTGGGCTTTATACCTGCTTTTTGCAGCTGTTCACTCAGAATTTCTCGTCGTCCTGAGGTGTCTGCGCAAAATATAAATCGTCCAGGCGAGTTTTTTATCGCAATTTTTAGATTGCCATACGGATCTTCAAGCTGATGATTGATGGCAATGTTTAACACTGGTTTGGTGTTGGCTTCTAAAGATTTAGCACTCTGATTAACGCCGATGGTTGGGAAGCGCTTGAGTGTGGCAAAAACTTCTTCAACGGTGCTGTATATGGACGTTGGTTTTAGTAGAGGTCGGGTAGGGTCGACGTTTAAGTTTTCGTAACGACTGCTGATCTCTTGCCAAAACGCTTGAGCCGATTTGGCAATATCTCCCAAAGTGAATATGTGGCTATTTTCGTCGAAATAATCTAAAAAGCTGCCCATTTCCTCAAAAAATAACGAGATGTAATATTCAATGCCCGGTGGCGATATGCCATCGCAAACATCTTGGTAAATTGGGCATTTCTTGTGATCGACATCAAAGCGAGTGTGCCAGTGATCGCGAAACAGTTTAATGCCATCTGCGTCGAGAGGAAATTCGTGCGCAGGTAGCAGCTTAAGGTGATTTACGTTTTCTACGGTGATTTGCGTTGCGGGATCGAAGGTGCGGATGCTGTCGATTTCGGAGTCGAAGAGGTCGATTCGAAAGGGTTCGTCTTCACCCATCGCAAAAATATCAACGATGGAGCCGCGAATAGCGTATTCACCGTGTTCTAGTACGGTATCGACTCGCCTGTATCCGGCGCTATCCAATCGCAAGCGACAAGCGTCTACATCCAAATCCATACCTGGTTCGATGATGAGGCTGCGGCCTTCGAGAAATCCTTTGGGGCTTAGTTTCGTCATTAGCGAAGTAATAGGCAAAATGACGATAACGGCTTTTGAGGTTCCTATGGTGTACAAAGCTTCCAAACGTTCAGAAATAATATCGGCGTTTGGAGAGAAGTGATCGTAGGGCAGTGTTTCCCAATCCGGAAAATGGATTATCGCCGGGCAGTCTGGATTTGACGTGCCGAAGCTTTTAATGTCTTGCTCTAGCAGGGCGGCGGAGGTGGTGTCGGGTGTTAGGACGATGTACTTGCCCGGTTCACGACTGGCATAAGCCACTAAACTGAGTGCGAAGGCCGATGGAGTCAGGTTGCTCCATAGTGACTGGTTTTTTTCGTATTTAGGCGGATTCAGAACAGAAAACATAAATAAATTCGGGCATTTGACAAAATGCGCGCAATTGTAGCGTTTGGTTTCGTAAATGCGTACACCTTAAGACGTAATATTTGGAATTACCGTGTTTTTTGTTCGCAAAGTTTCCAGTTGACGACGTCAATGCTGCATAAATTTACACGCTTTAAAAAGTCACATTGTTGCGAACCAGTAGATATGTCTGGATAATATCGCCGCCCAAATGGGCAACACAGGCTCGCCTGTGCCACATCAAGCTAATTTCAGGAAGGTGTACTCACGTGAATCGACCAAAGCCGGATGACTATTTCAAGGACTGGAAACAACGAGAAGCTCTAGCCGAATCTATGATCCCAACGATTGGGACCTTGTACAGAGAGAAAAACGTCGTCATCAGCATGTACGGAAAACCGCTGATCAACCGATCTGTTATCGATATTATGAAGGCGCACCGTTTCGTTCGCCAGGTTGAAGACAACGAATTATCAGAGTTTGAGTCTTTCCCAATTCTTGAAGCTCTTGCAAAACTTAATCTAAGCGCGTCGCGCATTGATCTGGGTAAATTAACCGTAAAAGCAATGGCGAGCGGTGAGCCAATTGATGCAGATAAGTTTGTTGCCGAAGAGTTAGCTGACTTTGTTGGTGGTGATGCGCCTCTGAGTGAGCCGCAAGATGTCGTTTTATACGGTTTTGGTCGAATTGGCCGTTTGGTTGCTCGTCTATTGGTTGAGAAAGCGGGTAGTGGCGAATCTTTGCGTTTGCGCGCAATCGTTGTTCGTAAAGGTAAGGCTGAAAACGATCTAGTGAAGCGTGCTAGCTTGCTGCGTCGTGATTCCGTGCATGGTTCTTTCAAAGGTACCATTCGCATCGATGAAGATACCAATACCCTCGTTGTTAATGGTAACGAAGTTCGCGTTATCTATGCCGACAACCCTGCTACGATTGATTACACCGATTATGGTATCAACAATGCGCTAATCGTTGATAACACAGGTGTTTGGCGTGATGAAGATGGTCTTAGCCAACATCTTAAGAGCAACGGCGTTGCAAAAGTGTTGTTAACCGCACCTGGTAAGGGCGATCTAAAAAATATCGTTTACGGCATTAATCATAACGATATCACTCCAGACGATAAGATTATTTCTGCCGCGTCTTGTACTACCAACGCAATTGTTCCTGTGCTTAAAGCTCTTAACGAGAAATACGGCATTATTCATGGTCACGTTGAAACAGTTCATTCTTACACGAATGACCAAAACTTGATCGACAACTATCACAAGGGTGAGCGTCGCGGTCGAGCAGCGTCTTTGAACATGGTTATCACTGAGACCGGCGCAGCTAAAGCAGTTGCTAAGGCTTTGCCGGAGTTGAAAGGTAAGTTAACCGGTAATGCGATTCGAGTTCCTACGCCTAACGTTTCTATGGCTATATTGAATCTACAGTTGGGACAAGAAACCACAGTTGAAGAAATCAACGAATACATGCGCAATATCGCATTGCATTCCCCGATGGCTCAGCAAATCGATTACACCAACTCTCCAGAGGTAGTATCGAGTGATTTCGTGGGTTCTCGCCATGCATGTGTGTTCGATGCTAAAGCAACGATCGTTGATGGCAAAAGTGCAGTACTTTACTTGTGGTATGACAACGAGTTTGGTTATAGCTGCCAAGTTGTTCGCTGCCTAGAAAAAGTTGCAGGTGCTGAGTACTTGAGTTATCCCGCTAACTAATTAGCCGAGCTTGATTATTCCAGTCCTTATTCTTCAGCATTATTAGGGCAAACCACTGATAATGCTGGATGTCATATACCTTTCTTGTTCATATAACGCCTAATACCTCACCTGTAAGTTTTTATTAGTTGTCGAAATATCGAGCTAAGTTTTTGACTTTACAATAGTTTTCTTCAAATCTCTCATAAAAAACTACGCGCCACGCTGGAAAGAAAAACCATACGATCCTATAATTGCGCGGATTTTTTGGTGACGGTACGGGTTTATCGTGTCCGTTGGGTTCTCAATTTAACCTAACCAGCCACATTGGCGTTACAGGTGCTCTTTTATTGCATAAGTTTTGCTGGGTGCTGGTAAAAGCAGATTTGCCTTTGAGCATTTCTCGATAAACATTGCTATTGATCTTTTTACTTATTGACATCTGGTAGCTGAAAAGCTTTAACTTGAATGTCTTTAATAGATTTTATAAATGGCAACCTCAACAAAGAAGCATGCAGCAAACCAAGTCTTTAGTTTGCTAAAGGCACACATTGGTAGCTGTCCACTGTTCAACTAGTGATTAGGCAAGGTGTATGATAAAGATCCGTAAGGGATTGGAATTACCCATTACAGGGGCACCCCAGCAGATCGTTGACAGCTCATCGCGAGTAACTTCCGTAGCTGTAATCGGATCGGATTATCATGGTATGAAGCCTACCATGGCGGTCCAAGTGGGTGACAAGGTTAAAGTCGGTCAATTATTATTCACCGATAAGAAATCTGAAGGTGTTCGTTACACCTCTCCTGCCTCGGGCACTGTAGCGGCTATTAACCGCGGTGCTAAGCGAGTATTCCAATCCGTCGTAATTGATATAGATGGTGACGACAGTGAGTCGTTCGAGTCATTTTCCAGTGACCAGTTGGCGTCTTTGACCGAAGAACAAGTTCGTTCTACGCTCATTGAATCTGGCGTCTGGACTGTTCTTCGTACACGTCCTTATAGCAAAGTTCCTTCCGTAGATTCGAAACCGAATTCTATTTTCATTAATGTCATGGACACCAATCCATTGGCAGCAGATCCAGCAGTAGTTTTGCAAGAGTACAAACAAGACTTTGCCGACGGTTTGAGCGTTTTGTCCAAACTGACTGAAGGTACTTTGTTTGTTTGTAAAGCAGCTGGCGCCGATGTTTTTACTGGTACCAATAGCCAAGTTAAAGTTGAAGAGTTTTCTGGCATTCACCCAGCGGGTAATGCGGGAACACACATTCACTTCCTTGATCCTGTATCAGTTAAGAAGACCGTTTGGACGGTTAATTACCAAGACGTTGTTGCAATTGGCAAGCTCTTTACCACTGGTAAAGTTTTTACCGATCGCGTGATTGCTCTTGGTGGTCCAGTTGTTGAAAAGCCTCGTTTGATCAAAACTCGTCTTGGCGCCAACTTGCAAGAGTTGTGTGCTGGCGAATACAGCAAAGCCAAAGTTCGTATTATCAGCGGCTCTGTTTTTGGCGGACGTACAGCGATCGGCCCATTGGCGTACCTTGGGCGTTACCATTTGCAGGTTTCTCTGTTGGCAGAAGGGGATGATCGTCCACCCGTTCATTACTTGCGTCCTGGGTTTGATTACTTCTCGGTAATGGGAATTTATATTTCGAAGTTGTTCTCGGGCAAAAAGTTCGACTTCGATACCACGACCGCTGGTAGTGAAAGGGCAATGGTTCCTGTGGGTAACTATGAAAGAGTCATGCCACTTGATGTGCTTCCGACTCATTTATTACGTTCTTTGATCGTAGGTGACACAGATACCGCTCAAAAACTCGGTTGTTTAGAGTTGGATGAAGAAGACTTAGCTCTTTGTACCTTTGTTTGCCCTGGCAAATACGAGTATGGCCCGATTCTTCGCGACAACTTAACTCGTATTGAGATGGAGGGTTAATCTGATGTCATTACGCAAATTTTTAGATGGCATAGAGCCTAATTTCCACAAAGGTGGAAAATGGGCAGGCTGGTATGCACTGTTCGAAGCAGTTGATACCATCTTCTATCGTCCAGGTTCAGTAACTAAGACAACTTCACACGTTCGTGATGGCGTTGACCTTAAGCGCATCATGATTACTGTGTGGATGTGTACCTTCCCAGCAGTTTTTTACGGAATGTACAACATCGGTTGGCAAGCAAACACCACTATGGCAACTATGGGCCTTACCGAAATTGGTAACTGGCGCGATGCTTTTATTGGAACGTTTGACGCCAGCAATGTGCTTAATTGTATTTGGCACGGCGCTTTGTACTTTTTACCCATTTACGCAGTAACGTTCGTTGTTGGTGGTTTTTGGGAAGTACTTTTCGCCATGAAACGTGGCCACGAAGTTAATGAAGGTTTCTTTGTAACTTCCATTCTTTTTGCGTTGGTTTGTCCTCCAACTCTACCTCTTTGGTTGGCTGCGCTGGGTATTTCCTTCGGTGTGGTTATCGGTAAAGAAGTATTTGGTGGTACCGGCAAAAACTTCCTCAACCCTGCATTGTCTGGCCGTGCATTTCTATTCTTCGCTTACCCTGCGTTTATGTCGGGTGATTCAGTTTGGACTGCGGTAGATGGCTTTACAGGTGCTACTGCGCTTTCGGTAGCGGCTGTTGATGGTTTAGAGGCTATGCAAACTTCTCTATCTCTAACTTGGAATGACGCTTTCATTGGTCATATGCAAGGTTCGATGGGTGAAGTTTCTACCTTGGCAATTTTTATTGGCGGTGCAGTATTGCTGCTAACCAAAATTGCTTCTTGGAGAATCATGGCCGGCGTTATGTTGGGTATGGTTGCGACCTCTACCTTATTTAACTTCATCGGTTCTGATACTAACCCAATGTTCTCTGTACCTTGGTACTGGCACTTGGTTCTTGGTGGTTTCGCGTTTGGTATGGTCTTCATGGCTACCGATCCGGTTTCTGCTTCTATGACCAGTACAGGCAAATGGTATTTCGGCGCGTTGATTGGTTTCATGGTGGTAGTGATTCGTGTTGTGAACCCTGCATTCCCTGAAGGTATGATGTTGGCAATTCTCTTTGCGAACCTATTTGCTCCATTGATCGACCATTTCGTTGTTCAGAGCAATGTTAAGAGGAGATTAGCTCGTGGCTAATAAAGACTCTACAGCTGGCACTATTACAGTCGCCTTGGTTCTTTGTATTGTTTGCTCCGTTATTGTTTCTGCGGCAGCAGTTATGCTGAAACCGGCTCAGGTTGCTAACAAAGAATTAGACTTTAAACGCAATATTCTTGCGGCAGCAGGTTTACTTGATACTTCTAAATCTGTTGAAGAGCAGTTTTCTCAGATCAATACACGTATTGTTCAATTAGAAACTGGCAAGTTCACCGATGGCGATCCAGACTCATACGATCCTGTGGCAGCCGCAAAAGATCCATCTCAATCTCGTGAGTTAAGTACCGAAGAAGACCTGGCGAAAATTTCGCGTCTTGAAAATCGCTCTGAAGTTTACATTGTTGAGAAAGACGGCAATGTTGATAAGGTGATTCTTCCAATCCGAGGTTACGGTCTTTGGTCAACGTTATACGGCTTCCTTGCTTTGGAATCTGATATGAACACGGTTGCCGGTATCGGCTTCTACGAGCATGGTGAAACTCCAGGACTCGGTGGTGAAGTTGATAATCCAGCTTGGAAAGCCGGTTGGATTGGCAAAGAAATGTTCGACAACAGTGGTGACGTTGCTGTTCGCGTAATCAAGGGTAAAGCTGCTGATTCTGCTGCTCATCAGATTGATGGCTTGTCTGGTGCTACTTTGACCAGCCGAGGCGTCAGCAACCTAGTTCGTTTTTGGTTGAGTGATGAAGGTTTTGGTAAGTTTTTAACCAACCTTAAAGAAGGGGAGGCCTAATCATGAAGGTAAAAGAGTTACTCTTTAAACCCGTCTTTGAGAACAACCCCATTGCGTTACAAATTTTGGGTATTTGTTCTGCTTTGGCGGTAACCAGTAGTTTGAAAGTAACCATTGTTATGTGTATTGCACTGACTTTGGTAACCGCTTTCTCAAACTTCTTCGTTGCTGCGGTGCGTAACTTCATTCCAGGCAGTATTCGCATCATCGCGCAAATGACCATCATTGCGTCTCTGGTAATCGTAGTAGACCAAATCCTAAAAGCTGTTGCTTACGATATCAGTAAGCAGTTATCGGTATTCGTGGGCTTGATTATCACCAACTGTATCGTAATGGGTCGTGCCGAAGCTTACGCGATGAAAAACCCACCAATTCCAAGTTTCTTAGACGGTATTGGTAACGGTTTAGGCTATAGCGTATTGCTTTTAACCTTGGCATTCATTCGTGAACTGCTAGGCTCAGGTAAATTATTCGGTGTAGAAATATTGTCATTAACTACCGATGGTGGTTGGTATGTTTCTAACGGTTTGATGTTGCTTCCGCCAAGTGCATTCTTCCTAATCGGCTTAATTATTTGGGGTCTACGTTCGTGGAAACCTAAACAAGCCGAAGAAGCGGAATTCAAGATCGCAGCGAATACTAAGCCTAAAGAGGTGTAGTCATGGAATATTACTTAAGCTTATTTGTTCGTTCGATCTTTATCGACAATATGGCGTTAACCTTTTTCTTGGGTATGTGTACTTTCATGGCCGTATCCAAAAAGGTTGATGCTGCCATCGGTCTTGGTGTTGCGGTGGTTGTGGTGTTGGGCTTAACTGTGCCAATCAATAACTTACTTTATACCTACCTTCTTGCTGACGGTGCTTTGGCATGGGCTGGCTTACCTAATGTAGATTTAAGCTTCTTAGGCTTAATTTCTTACATTGGTGTAATTGCAGCGCTTGTGCAGATCTTGGAAATGGTGTTGGATAAGTATGTTCCTGCACTTTACAACGCCCTTGGTGTTTTCCTTCCTTTGATCACTGTGAACTGCGCCATCATGGGTGCTTCATTGTTCATGGTTGAGCGCGATTATAACTTTGCAGAAAGTACCGTTTTCGGAATTGGCGCTGGTATTGGCTGGGCTCTAGCTATTGCCGTACTTGCTGCTATTCGCGAGAAACTTAAATACAGCGACGTGCCAGCAGGACTGCAAGGTCTTGGCATCACCTTCATTACTGTAGGTTTGATGTCTTTAGGCTTCATGTCCTTCGGCGGCATCGATCTATAAGTGAGGTAGAGCATGGAAATCGTAATTGGTGTAGGAATGTTTACCGCCATCGTATTGGTGTTGGTGGTAGTCATTCTTAGCGCACGCTCCAAGCTTGTAAGTACTGGAGATGTGAACATTGTTGTGAACGGTGAGAAAACTCTTACTGTTCCAGCGGGCGGTAAATTGCTACAAACTCTAGCCGAAAGCGGAATGTTCTTGCCTTCTGCTTGTGGTGGCGGTGGTAGCTGCGCACAGTGTAAATGTGTGGTTAACAGCGGTGGCGGCTCAATGCTGCCAACGGAAGCTGCGCATTTTAATAAGCGTCAAGCTCGTGAAGGTTGGCGTTTGTCTTGTCAGGTTCCTGTTAAGCAAGACATGGAAATTCACGTTGAAGAAGACGTATTCGGCGTTAAGCAATGGGAATGTACCGTTGAATCTAACCCGAACGTTGCTACCTTCATTAAAGAATTGACTCTTCGTCTTCCTGAGGGTGAAAACGTAGATTTCCGTGCTGGTGGTTATGTGCAGTTAGAAGCGCCACCACATCACGTTAAATACTCTGACTTCGACATCGAAGAGCAATATCGTGGTGACTGGGAGCGCTTTGGCTTCTTTAACATCGAATCGAAAGTTAATGAGCCGATCATTCGTGCTTACTCGATGGCCAACTATCCTGAAGAAAAAGGCGTAGTGAAGTTCAATATCCGTATTGCAACTCCACCTCCTGGCTCTCAAGGTATTCCACCGGGTCAAATGTCTTCATACGTATTTAGTTTGAAGCCAGGCGACAAAATTACTGTATTCGGACCATTCGGTGAATTCTTCGCGAAAGATACCGATAACGAAATGGTATTTATCGGTGGTGGTGCAGGTATGGCGCCTATGCGCTCCCATATCTTCGATCAGCTACGCCGATTGAACTCTAAACGTAAGATTTCTTTCTGGTACGGTGCTCGATCACTTCGAGAACTTTTCTATGAAGATGATTACAACACTTTAGCTTCTGAGAACGAGAATTTTGATTGGCACATCGCTCTTTCAGATCCTCAACCAGAAGATAATTGGACTGGTCTTACAGGCTTCATCCATAATGTGTTGTATGAAAACTATTTGAAAGATCACCCAGCACCAGAAGACTGTGAGTACTACATGTGTGGACCTCCAGTGATGAACGCTGCTGTGATCTCCATGCTGAAAAATCTTGGAGTAGAGGATGAGAACATTCTTCTTGACGACTTCGGTGGTTAAGCAGACAAGTTCGAATCATGGAGTGGGGCTCGTTTATCGGGCCCTACTTTGTTTCGTATTAGTTAGTTTTATTTCTGCGTGTTCGGATTCGAATGTTCCGCTGTATTTGTCTGGCCCTACCATGGGTACGACATACAACATCACCATTATTGATGATGAGTTGTCGACTGACCCTAATACAGTGGCAATGAAAATCATGAACTTGCTTGGCGACATCAATCAAGCCGCATCTACCTATATTAAAGACTCTGAACTTATGCGTTTTAACCGCTCGCCCATTGGCGAACCGGTGGTTCTCTCTTCAGAATTAACAGAGATCTTGCAGGTAAGCTCTGATGTCTATCAGTTAACACACGGCGCATTCGATGTCACAGTTGCACCGTTAGTAAATATTTGGGGCTTTGGCCCTGATAACCGCAGAGAAGTGCCCAGTGATCTAGAAATTAGTGATGCACTGGCTAAGGTCGGTTTCGAAAAAATACTTTTGGACGCCACAAACTCCACCGCAACTCGCAATTCTGATGTAAGCGTTGATTTGTCATCTGTGGCGAAAGGTTACGCTGTCGACAAGGTAGCGAATTATCTGGAAATGCTCGGAGTTGAAAATTATCTCGTAGAAATTGGTGGTGAGATCCGTGTCAAGGGCCACAATAATCGCGGCTCTCGCTGGCGTATTGGTATTGAAGCTCCTACTCTCGGCAGAAACGATCCAGCACAAGCCATCGAGGTAGAAGATCTTGCCATGGCTACTTCTGGAGATTATAGAAACTACTTCGACGATGACGGAGTTCGTTATTCTCACACAATAGATCCACGTACAGGTAAGCCCATTACTCACAATCTGGCATCTATAACCGTGTTACATAAATCCAGTGCAATGGCAGATGCTCTGGCAACTGGTTTGAATGTTTTGGGTTATGAGAAGTCTATTAAAGTGTGTAATGACAATCAGATTCCTTGTTTTTTTATTGTGCGTGAACACGACAAGTTTGCGGAATATCCTTCCGAAACATTTGAACAATATATGAACTGAAAGGTAATACCATGACTTTTCTTGTAACGTTACTCGTTCTACTAACTGTAGTTGCAGCAATGTCAGTTGGTGTAATTATGGGTAGAAAACCCATTACTGGCTCTTGTGGCGGTATTGGCGCTGCTTTGGGCGAAAAAGATTACGTTTGTGATTTTTGTGGCGGCGACGAAAGTAAGTGTGAAGAGCGTAAAAATGGCACTGTCGCTAAAACAGATCTTGCCTACGAAGTAAAAAAATAATCCGACAAAACTATAAAAATTTGAGAGCTTAATACAACAGGTTTTGTCCTTTCAAAACCGTGAACAGTGTTATCGACTCTAAACTCGAGTTAAAAGGCAGTTGAGGGATCAGTAGCCGTATTGGAGACTAATCAAGGTGTGCTGTTAACTCGACCACTCGGTTTTCGATTACTATCGACTCAAAAAACTGCCGTACTCCAACGATAAACCTAGTTAGACTCAATACAGGGGCAGTTTTGTATCACTATGAGTGACTATAACTTTGATGTAATTGTAATAGGCTCCGGACCAGGAGGAGAGTCCGCGGCTATTTCTTTGGCCAAAAACGGCAAACGCGTGGCGATGATTGAAGCGCGTTCTATGGTTGGTGGTAACTGTGCTCATAAAGGCACCATTCCTTCAAAATCGTTGCGACATGTTGTTAAGCAATTGATTCGTTTTAACCACGATCCGTTGTTTAGAACAATCGGTGAGCACAAGACATTAACCTATCCACAAGTGCTACAAGCCGCGAACCGCGTAATCCCAAAGCAAGTTGAAATGCATGCATCACACTATGCACGTAATCGAATTCAACTGTTTACCGGTATCGCCCATTTTATAGACAAACATACCATTCAAGTTAAGCTGCAAGACGGTGTCACAGAAACATTCACCGCTGAGAAATTTATTATCGGTACTGGCTCGCGTCCTTACCGTCCAGCCGACGTTGATTTTGATCATCCACGCATCTACGACAGTGACACTGTTCTTGAGATGAAACACTCGCCGATCAGTTTAATTATTTACGGTGCGGGTGTGATTGGTTGTGAATACGCCTCTATCTTTGTGGGTATGGGTATAAAAGTAGATCTAATCAACAGCCGTGACAGACTGCTCTCATTTTTGGATGACGAAATATCCGATGCCCTTAGTTATCATCTGCGTGATGGTGGGGTTATGGTACGTCATAACGAAGAATACGCGGGCGTGAAAGCTGATGATGACGGTGTAACGCTTACGCTGAAATCAGGCAAGCGATTACGTGCTGATGCGCTGTTGTGGTGTAACGGTCGTACTGGTAACACCGATCTATTGAATCTTGAGTCTGTAGAGCTAAGTGCGGATCACCGTGGTCAACTTACCGTAGATGAAGATTACAGAACCGAAGCCGACAATATTTACGCGGTCGGTGACGTTATCGGTTGGCCAAGCCTCGCCAGTGCGTCTTTCGATCAAGGTCGAGCGGTTGCGAAAATTATGTTGGGCGAAAGTGCCGATTACGCAACTGAGGTTCCAACCGGTATTTACACCTTACCTGAAATCAGCTCATTAGGTAAAACCGAGCGTGAATTAACCGCGCAGCGAATCCCTTACGAAGTAGGTCGAGCGTTTTTTAAACACGTCGCGCGGGGCCAAATTTCCGGTGAAGATGTGGGTATGTTGAAAATACTCTTCCACATAGATACCTACGAAATTCTTGGTATCCACTGCTTTGGAGCGGAAGCTTCCGAGATTATTCACATTGGCCAAGCTATTATGAAACAAAAAGGTGATGCTAATAACATTCACTACTTTGTTTCAACGACGTTTAACTACCCAACCATGGCTGAGGCCTATCGTCAGGCGGCTCTTAACGGAATTAACCGTGTTAAGCGCATGAGAACCTAATATACAAGTTTTCAGCTCAAAAAAAGCCCAACATTGGTTGGGCTTTTTTATTTCTGTCTTCCAATTAAATTTTGCGGGAGCTAGTTAGAGTCTCCTACAAGAGTCTCCTACAAGAATCTTCTGCAAAAGTTTGCTACAAAAGATAAGCAACACAAAGTACACCAGCAATCGACAGTACAATGGTGTAGGGCAACGCCATGACTACCATGCGCCCGTAAGATAATCGAATCAGCGGAGCAAGCGCCGAGGTCAATAAAAATAGGAACGCTGCTTGTCCATTGGGTGTGGCAACACTGGGTAGGTTTGTACCTGTATTAATTGCCACGGCAAGCTTATCAAATTGTTCCCGTGTGATCGTGATTTGGCTCGGATCTGTGTTATCCAATGCGGCTTTTACTTCATTAATATAAACAGTCGCTACAAACACATTATCACTGATCATCGACAGAATACCGTTGGCAACAAAGAACATGGGTCCCTGTACATCGGCATCTAACTTTAAGACTGCGTGAGTGATGGGTGAAAACAGATGTTGATCATGAATAACGGCAACCACTGAAAAGAAAACTACCAATAAAGCTGTAAATGGCAGGGCTTCTTCAAAGGCGTGACCAATTTGGTGTTCATCGGTAATACCTGTGAAGGCGGTAATCAGTACAATTACAGTTAAACCGATAATCCCCACTTCTGCTAAATGCATCGCCAAAGCAACAATCAAAAAGATCGCGGTAATACCTTGAATAATTAATGCGGCAATTTCTTTGGTCTTGCGTTTTTTACTTTCGTTTAACTCGAAATCTTCCAGAATTGTTCGCACTGGATCAGGAAGTTTCCCGCCATAACCCAAAATAGAGGTCTTCTCTAAAAACACGCAAGTTAACACACCTAAAACAAAACACGGTGCAGTTACCGGCGCCATTTTAAGAGCGAAGGTAGCAAAATCCCAACCAGCTACATCAGCAATTAACAGGTTTTGTGGCTCTCCCACCAAGGTACATACGCCGCCTAATGCCGTACCAATGGCACCGTGCATAATTAAACTGCGTAAAAAAGACCGGAAGCTCTCTAAATCTTCTCTGTGAATATCCACAATGGTGGCGTCATCGCCGTGGTCGTGATCGTCTGTGTGTGTAATTTGTTTACCAGAGGCCACTTTGTGGTAGACCGAGTAAAACCCAACCACAACGCTGATAAGTACCGCGGTTACGGTTAACGCATCCAAAAAGGCTGAAAGAAACGCTGACGACAACAAAAAGAGCAGCGATAGGCCCAGTTTTGAGCGTACGGTAATCAGAATTTTTGTGAACAAAAACAGCAGTAGGTTTTTCATGAAGTAAATGCCCGCGACCATAAAGACCAAGAGCAAGATCACTTGTAAGTTCGCAGAAACTTCATGATAGACGGAATGAGCGTCGGTTAGTCCGAGCGCAACAGCTTCGAGAGCGAGCAAGCCGCCCGGTTGCAGGGGATAGCACTTGAGTGCCATTGCAAGAGTGAAAATGAACTCGGCGATCAATAACCAGCCGCATATAAACGCACTGGATTCTCCGCCGAAAAAATAAACTAATGGATTAAGAATCAAAAAAGCAATGATTGCCTGCTTGTACCAGATCGGTGACGAGCCAAGAAAGTTTTTCCCAAATGCCTGGGATAGCGTTAATTCCATGCCTGCTTCCTTACTTAAAAAAAGTTATTAAATTTAAAAAATCATCGGTACGAGTTGCAGGAGTTGTAACCGTGAAATGATGAAAACCAACTAACCGGAAACAAATCTCGATAGTTGAGCCTTTACGTGTGCAATTCACGTTATTGTAGTTATAAAAAATAGAGCTAATTCAATTACATTTCGACTAATCTTAAAGTGACAACTTCAATGGCTTAAGTATATGCTTAGGCGATTAAGGCAATGCCACTTGTATGGATCTTATCTTGATCCTTCGATGAATTATAACCAAAATCATTGGCTTAATGGCTATAGATGCTAATAAAATTATTATACAGGTGTATTTATTATAGTCGTTACGACAAGTCACTAATGCAATCTTGAAAGCAATCTTGATACCTGCGAGCAAATTACGATCGCAATTGATTATTTTAAGTGACATTGTCGATAGGTTTTCGTCTATTCGTCGTTTATGCCACACATATTTTCGAAAATTTATGTCAGACTTTGCTTAAAGTTATTGAGATAACAAAGATTTAACTCAAACAACGTTAGGTTTGATCCCTACGTGGCTCAAGATTAAAGCCCTACAAATAGTTAAGGTATCGTTTCGTGGAAAATCAATTACCGGCAAATTCAATCAGCTCTTTAAAGGTAGTTAGAGAGGAGCTTGTCTCTACTATCGAGCAATCTGCCAAAAAACTTGAAGATTTTTTCGAAAATACGGCCGATGCTGAGAGTTTACAAGCCTGTGTCGAAGGTTTACATCAAATATCGGGCACCTTAGACCTATTACAGCTAAAAGGTCCACAGCTTCTCGCTCAATCTTTGCTCTCTGTGGCCCAAGAAATTACTCCCGGTGAGCACAGCTTAGATGACGATGATTTGCAAGCAATCACAACGGCATTTTTCACACTTCCTCGTTACTTAGAGTTTTTAGAAAATACCAAGTTATATCACCCAGAAATATTGCTGCCGTTTATTAATGATTTGAGAAAAATCTCCAATCAAGCAGCACTTCCAGATAGCTTTTTTTTCTCCATTAAACGTTTTACTAAAGATGTGAGCAGTTTTAGTTGGTTACGATCAAGCACAGTTGAAAAACAAGATTATCCATCGTTGGTAGGACGTATTCGACACATGTTCCAAGTCGGATTATTGGCGATCTTGCAAGGTAAACCGCAAAAAGCACCACTGAAAATTATGTACAACGCCGCAGAGCGTTTATCGAGCATATATGCCCATAAACCTATAGCTGCATTTTGGCTTTCCATACAGTTTGCCGTCGATGCCGCCATTAATAGTTCCTTGCCTTTATCTAAGTACCGCAAGCGTCTATTAATGGAAGTAGAAAAACAGATCAAACAACTCGTTAAATTTGATATTCAAGGTGTTAAGACCAATGTGCCAATTGCCTTGACTAAAGAGCTTGTATATTGGGCTGCGATTGGCAAGCATGGCGATCAAACCAAAAATGTTGATCTATTTTTAGAACAGTTTGGTTGTACTCGATTAGGTTACGACGACGAACAATTGGCCCGCGAAGCAGAATTACTCAGAGGGCCGAGTGCAAAAACCATTCAGTCGGTCATTGCTGTATTTGAAGAAGAAATCGCCATTGCCAAAAACATTTTAGAAAACAGCGCCAGCTCTCATTCAACCGACGAATTTGACCAGCTAGTGGAGCAACTCGCCAAGCTTGCAGAAATTCTTTCTGTGGTAGGCTTGGGGCAACCGAGTATTGTCTTAAAGCAACAGGCAAAAATTATCGAGACTTTAAAAGACGACTCCACAGGTCTTGATATTCATGCGCTTTCAGAAGTTGCTCATGCCTTATTGGGCGTAGAGAATTTCGTTTCGCAGTACAAAATGCAAGCGGGTTATCAATCCGTCGATTCCGAATTAACCATCGCCGATAATCAATATGCCGAAGCCGAAAAAATCGTCCTCCAAGAGGCTGAAAACGGTTTAGTGCTTATTAAACGAGCGCTGAGCTCATTCGCCGAATCCGGATTCGATCAAGGCCACATTCGCAATGTCAGCAAAACGCTTCAAAGTATTCGTGGCGGTATGACATTAATGCATCGTACTCGCTGTGCAAAAGTACTTGAGTTGTGTGATCGATTTGTTGAAGTTGAATTAATGTCTGGCGAGCATCCTGCTGTGTTGCAGCAATTGTTGGAGCCATTTGCCGATTGTGTCATCAGTCTCGAATACTATGTTTCTGCTTTGCAGTCTGATAAAAATACCGACGACAGCATTTTGCAAATTGCTGAAGAAAGCTTGGCCTCTTTGGGCTTAGCCAGTTAAAAAGGATTGGTGAGTTTGAGCCCGTTAGAAAAAACACAAATCAACAGCGTTCATTATTTGCTGGTTTGTGACGCGCAAGTTTTAGCAAAGTCTCCTGGCGATGTGTTGTTTGGCCGATTAGAAATTGAAGATGCTCTAAACACTGCGGTTGGGCAGGGTATTGTGACTACACAATCTCTAACGGTAGCTATCGATCAATCCGTGCTGGTCAACCGTAACGACGATTTTGAAGTTCGTTTAGTTGCCTTTTCCAAGAAGGTTGCTAAATCGCTGCTTGATCATTACAACACTTCTGAGAATGCTCTCAATTGGCTAACACTTCGTTCGCTAATTGTCGAAGAATTCAGCGAACAGTTTTATTTATTGTCACGCGCAATACAGCTGTACCATTGGCTAGAAGATCATCGATATTGTGGAGTTTGTGCAGGTAAAACTCGCTCACACACCACAGAGCCCGCCCTAATGTGTTCCCGCTGTAAACGATTTTGGTACCCGCGTATTCAGCCTTGCGTTATTGTACTTATACATAAAAATAATGACGAAGTTCTTCTCGCGAAACACGGTAAATACATATCAGACATGTATAGCTGTATTGCTGGTTTTGTGGAGTCCGGTGAAACCTTAGAGCAAGCTGCACGGCGTGAAATTAAAGAAGAGGTTGGCGTTGATGTTGATGAGTTACAATACTTCAGCAGTCAACCGTGGCCATTTCCTAATCAATTAATGATTGGTTTTTTTGCTCGCTACAATGGTGGTGAAATTATCATTGATGGCGACGAAATCATTGATGCTAAATGGTTTTCGTTAAAACAATTGCCGGTTACACCACCTAAGACTTCTATTGCTGGGCAAATGATCGAATTTCTTGTTCAAAGACAACGTTGATGGACTTACTATGTTCTATACATTATTAACCATAATCCTAGTTGGTCTGGCACTGTTCGTAGCGTTTTTATCGTTACGTTATTTGTTTAAAACCAGTTGGCTTATGGGCTGGATAAAAGGCACCATCGGATTAACTGCTTTGGGCTTGGCCATAGTTATCGCATTAGTTGGCTTAGATTTTTTCAGTTACAAACAGGTTATTGCAGAAAAGTCGGTTGGTACCCTGGAGTTTCGTCAGCTCGAAAGTCAGAAGTTTCAAGCTCGTCTACTGACCACCGAAGGTCAAGAAATGAACTTTGATATTAACGGCGATCAATGGCAATTAGACGCAAAAATCATAAAGTGGCCAGGGTTTTTGGCCGCACTTGGTGTTAAGCCTGCCTTTAAACTAGAGCGCATAAGTGGCCGCTACTACTCTTGGGAACAAGAACAAACCGAACCTCGATCCGTGTATCCTATATATGAAAGTAATTACACCATTGATGTTTGGCAGTGGTGTAAGCGTCTGAGTTTGAACGCCATCGGTGTTGATGCCACCTACGGAAGCGCAACTTATTTGCCTATGGCTGATGGAGCATTGTACGAAGTCTCTTTAAGTCATACCGGATTAGTAGCGCGACCGTTTAATAATGCCGCAGAAAATGCAATAAACTCTTGGAATTAGGTCGGAGAAGACTATTTTGGAATTTCTTTTTTATTATGGATTATTTATAGCGAAAATTGTGACAGTCGCTATTGTTGTTATCGTAGTTGTTGCCATTGTTGCATCGCTCACCGGCAAAAATAAATCGCACACAAAAGGCAGAATTGAAACCACTAATCTTAACGATCAATACAAAGATATGTTCGAAACCATTCGAGCAACCGTATTGTCGCCTGAAGAAGTAAAAAACGAATTTAAAGAAGAGCAAAAGCGTCTTAAGGCAGAGTCAAAATCCAACAAAAAAGCCCTAAAAGCCGGCGATAAATTACCCACTAAAAAACGCCTTTTTGTTCTCGATTTCGACGGTGATATCAAAGCATCCGATGTTGAAAAACTTAAACATTGTGTTTCCGCGGTATTACACGTAGCTACTGCTCAGGACGAGATTTTGTTAAAGCTCGAAAGCGGTGGCGGCATGGTGCACTCCTATGGTTTGGCGTCCAGTCAGCTCGACAGAATTCGCTCAAAAGGTATTCCACTGACCGTATCCGTTGATAAGGTAGCAGCCAGTGGCGGTTACATGATGGCGTGCGTTGCCGACAAAATTATCGCTGCGCCTTTTTCGATTATTGGTTCTATTGGTGTAGTTGCTCAACTTCCTAACTTCCATAAACTTTTGAAAAAACACGATGTTGACTTTGAAATGTACACTGCCGGTGAATACAAACGTACTTTGACAATGTTTGGTGAAAATACCGATAAAGGTCGCGAGAAGTTTCTCGAAGATTTAGATAAAACCCATGTTTTATTCAAAGACTTTGTCTCTAGCCACCGGGCTAGCGTGAATATTTCAGAAGTTGCTACTGGTGAAGTTTGGTACGGTTCGCAAGCAAAAGAAATTGGTTTAATTGATGAGCTTAGCACCAGCGATGCTTACATTACTGATCATCTTGATAGTTGTGATGTCATTGCCGTTGATTACGTTATCAAGAAAAACATGATGGAGCGCTTTGGCTCCTCGGTTTCCGTTGGTGTCGATCAGCTCGCCGTTAAGTGGATCAGCCGACTTTTTCAATCTCATCCAAAAGCTTAATTCGTTGGTAAAGTAGCAGTTTCTATGACGCCACAGCGTTATCACACCCTGCTGACCGTTCTGAATAATCGGCAACCGGATTTAACCGTTGTTGCCGATGAAGTCCATAAAGGTCGTAATCTCTCCGCTATCATTCGCACCTGCGATTCCGTGGGTATTGATAAAATACACATGGTGACACCCAAAATGGGCTATCGCGATTATCGCGGAACCGCATCTGGCAGCAATAAATGGGTTGAGGTAGAAACTCACGCAGACATCTGTCAACCATTAGCAACACTTAAGCAATTGGGTTATCAAGTTGTTGCAGCAGGACTTGGTGCAAATTCGGTCAATTATCGTGATGTTGATTACACCAAACCCACAGCATTGGTATTAGGTGCTGAAAAAAATGGCTTAAGTGCCGAGGCTAAGGGCTTCTGTGATCAACTCATTCAAATCCCAATGATTGGTATGGTCGAGTCACTGAATGTCTCTGTCGCCACCGCGATTATTCTTCAAGAAGCATTACTTCAACGCAATAAAGCCGGAATCATTGGCACCCGTCGTTTACCAGAAGAACACCGCGTAAGACGATTTTTCCAATGGGCACATCCCAAAGTGGCCGAGTTTTGCGACAACAACCGTATACCTTATCCTCCAGTATCTTCAGAAGATGGAGAAATTATTAATGCATCGACATGGTATCAATCGGTTCGTGAACACCGGTGATAATTCAAAGCTCAGAGAATTACGCGCATAAAAAAGCCCGACGACCTGGGGGGAGAGCGTCGGGCCAAGACCATTAGGAGTGAAACATTAAGGAACAATCCTTAACACCGGGCACAAGACCCGACTGACTACAGTTTTGGGGCATGTAGCCAGCTGCTTTTTAAGTATTAACCATATTGGTGAGTTGTCCATCGTGCAGGCGGCCTAGGTTAAACAATTTCTTCATAATTGCTGTTGATCTCAATGAGAAAACTTCTATACATCATTCTTATATAAGCGCTTTTTTTGATAGTTTTTGTGGTGAATTAATCTAAATCACACCTAATTAATAGGTCTGTAATAAACATTCTGGTTAGAAAGATGTGAGAAACACGAAAGGTTTTCACATATAATCATCAAATCAAAAAATGAATACGTTTAAGTCACAGATGTAAGAGGTATCCATGGATATAGAGCTGTTCGAAACTATTTCTCTTTATGTGGGAATCGGTGGGTTAATTTTATTCATGGGTTTCATCATGTGGGATTTAGCCAAAGAATCTAAAGCGGGTAAATTTGGTACGTTTGTTCTGTTTGGGGCTCTAGGCCTTGGATTATTGGGTTTTGTTATTAAAACTGTGCTCGTCGAGTATCTTAACCTGTAAGCAAATACCCATTCGGTAATGTAAACTAAAAACATGTTCGAATTTTATACCCCAAAATCAAAAGTCCAAAAAGATCGAAAGCTTATTTACGAGACCGACTCTCGTATTTCAAAATACAGTCGCCGTGGTCTTTTGCTCACTTTGGCGGTATTTTCTTTTACAATGTGGTTGGGTGGTTTTTTTAAAGAAAATTCAAGCATCGCATTTTTTTTAGCATCGGGCTTATTGGTAACCACCATATTTCGGGGTTACTTGGTTTTTGGCTTTGAGTCTTTTTATCCCAGAGCGCCAGGACGTTGGCGTAATCTTTTTTTCTTTGGCTCAATTCTAGGTTCCTTTTGGTGGGGAATCATCATATCTGTAATCACCTACACCAGCGGATTTCATACCGAAACCAATTTCTTGTGGTTGTACACCATCGTTTTTTACTCCGGCATGACAGGAGTCTTATCACCGTATCGTCGTTTCCTAACGGTTTATCTTCTCTCTGGTTTAGTTCCGATTATTTTGGCGAGTTTATCGACCAACACCATTGAAGGCGTTTTACACAGCTCTATTGTTATCTTTTTATTCTGGATGCTGCGCAATCAAGGTTTGATGATGTGCGACTCTTATTGGGAGCGCCTAGAAGCAAACTATGTGTTACGCCAGCGAGCCGATTCTTTAGAAATAGAAAAACGCGATTCACAAGCCGCGGCGCAGGTTAATCACGAATTTCTGGTTTCTCTTAGTGATGAATTGCGATCTGCACTTAACGATACTGTCGGCGCTCTTTCTGTTCTTGCTCACGAAAGCGGCATCAACGAGAAGCAACGTTACTTGTTATCGATTGCTGAAAAATCCAGTGAACGCCAGTTGCAGGTAGTCAACAGCGTTATTGATTACTCGAAAATTAAGTCGCAAAAATTGGTTTTAGAAAACACCGTATTTAATTTCCCAAAATTGGTCGAAGAATGCTTTAACGAAAAAGAAATTGAAGCAGAAATTAACGGTAAAGAATTTTCAATCAATTACGGTGATAATGTACCATCACGTGTACGTGGCGACTCGGTGCGTACGGCGCAGCTGATTAATTGCCTTATCGACCAATCGATTTCTCTCAGTACCGGCCCAGATTTAAAAGTTAACATCAACTGTGAAGACAGTGGCGGCAGTGAATTAATTGTTCAAATATGCATTGTCGATGAATCATCGAGCGCAAGAGCTGGACAGAGTAAGGTATTAGGAGCCAAAGCGGGAAGTTTTAGCTTAAATATGAGCGAGCATTTGGCCTTAGCAATGGGCGGGAATATCGGTATTAATGACGACTTTAAACTGATGTTCTTGTTGGATTTACCCTTAACCCCGGTTAATTCCCAGTCGTTCTTTAAACAGTTTGAAAGTAAATTTGATACCGAGCGAATTCTGTTGGTTGATACGCCAAGTAAAGTTCAAGAAGAAATTAAAGATATTCTTATCTCGTGGGGCTTAGTTCCCATTTTTAAAGCAGTTGATGATCGGTTTGATGCCATATCAGATCTAGACCAAAGTGATTTCTTTCAAGAAATCAACGATCCCATGGTCAGTGCCATCATTATTTTCTCGAAAAAAGAAAGTCTTACGGCAATTCCTATTTCACAAAAGTTTTTAACATCAAACAGCCTAAAGTTAATTCCACAGTTGATTGTGGTGAGTCATTTACAAGCAGAATCAAAATTACTGTTAAAACACAGCAACGAAAAAGATTCTATTCGTATTTTGCAAAAGCCACTTACGCAAGATAAGTTGTATTTAGCATTATCCCAAATTTTATTAAATCAACCCGATCCTACCGATAATATCAATATTAAAGTTTTATTGATTGAAGACAGTAATGTCGACCAGTTGGTGATTTCCAATATATTTGAAAAGCTGGGTATTTCAGTCGATTTAACCAGCACCGCTGAGGCTGGTTTGAAAAAAATGGCCCAGCGCGATTACGATATGGTGTTTATTACCTGCCATCTGAATGGTCGAGATGACGCCGCCGACAGCTTAGAGTTTGTTGCCAAAGCTCATGCTGAAACGCCGGAAGATCAAAAGCGAACACCTATTATTGGTTTAACTACCTTAAAAAATGATCATCAAGATCGTTTATGTTTAACGTCTGGTATGGACGACACCGTTGCAAAACCGGTACGAAAAGAAGAATTAAAAAAATGCCTAGACCATTGGCTGGTTAAAACCCATTAATACCGATAGGAGCCTCTGATTAAATCAGGAATGAGTTAATCAGATGTACTTATAGTTATCGATTTACTAATGGGTTTTCGACATTCAAAAGTAAAATAAAAGAGAGAATTAAGCGAGTGAAATAAATAGAGTGGGGTGGGTTGTGTTAATGCAATTAATGAACACTCCGATTTTTACCACTTTTAGCACGAATTCGATTTTCCGTTTGAATATAAATAGTATCGGTGGTTGCCATGCTGGCGTGGCCTAAGTCTTCCGATAAATCTTTGAGTGACCGTCCTCGTTCCACTTCCATACTCGCGCCGGTGTGACGCAACCAATGGGTTGAGGCTTCTTTAAGCTTTCTTGCTTCGTCGGCGCCTTTTTCTGCAAGCATAAGATCATAAGCCTGATCAAAAATTTGCTGCACAATTCGGATTAATTGGCGGGACGTCATGCCACCTTGGCCGCGTATTTTCTCCACAATGGGTTCTTGCTCGTTGTGAGTGGGTAGCGACGGCAGACCACGATATTTTCGATAGCGTTTTAAATATTCAATAAAATCCTCGGGCACGGTAACATCACGTAGTTTTCGACCTTTACCGAAAATCTTTAACCACCAATTGTTATCGGCATCTTGCCAAAAATGACTCATCATAGGAACCCAGTGAGTTCGTTCTGATAATTCTGAAATTCTCAAAAACAGCGTTTTTAACGCACAAATGACAAATAAACTGCGCTCGTAAATTGGATTTTGATTGGCCAATTTTAACGAAACGTCAAATACGTATTGCCACTGTTCCTGCGTTAAGCGACGAATTTCTTTAACTTGGGCATCTTTGATAAAATATCGGCAGTCCGTTTTAGCAATTTGCGCGGGATTTCCAAACGCGTATTCTTCGTTCATTAAATATTTATAAAACGCAATTAAAGCGGTAAAAGTTGCCGAAAGAGTTTGTTGTGATGGCTTATATTTGGCTTTTTGTTTTTCTGTCGGCTGCTCAGAAGAGTTTTTAGGAAGTTTTAATTTATACGGCGCCCATTCGACATTTACTTTAAACACACCGTTATGAAAATAAAATTTTTCGTAGTTGGCAAAGCAAATCCAGTGCGTGGGTGGCTGCCAGCCAAAATCTATATATTCTAAAATGTCGGCTTTTCTTAATTGATCAACAGGTGCTTTTTTTACTAAAAAACTCCACAGCAAAAAACGTTCTACCTCGTTACGAAAACGCGTGAACGTATGCTCAGATTTATTGCGGCCAATATACAATAAAAACTCTTCGCCCCAGTGCCAAAGCTTCAGCCACCATTGTTCGCCCGAGTCTAAAAAACTCCTTAATTCTGGGTACTGCCGAGCATCAAACTCTTTCAGTTCGGCGTAAGTTGGGAACAGAGGTATTGGATCGGGTAATTTCATATAAGGTTGTATTTCGAATTAATTATCTAGCAAATGCTGATTACTGATCGACAAATTACCAAATGGATCTTTCAATTCAATATATCGTAATGCCGATTTAATATCACGCCAACCTACGTATTCCATTAACGCTTTCATTTCCCAGTTTTGCTCGTTAGCCCAGGTTGCAAAACCTCGTCTCAATGAATGGCTGGTAAAAAAATGTGCATTTTCAATATTGGCATTGGCACAACAGTTTTTAATAATATTAATGACGCTAGCGGAATGCAGACTTTGTTCAGAGACTTTGCCCCAGCGATCAATTGACCTAAATACCGGGCCACTTTTTAGTTGTGCGGTATAAATCCAATCTAAATACGCATCAACCGGGCAGAGTATTTTCAACGCTGGCACCTTAAAGGTTTTACCCTCATTTTTATGATCCGTTTTTGAATGAGGCAGATAGATTTCCATCCCTTCACCGGCACGCGCATTAATATGCTCAACGAATGAATTTACCAGCTCGTCACTGCGGAAAGCGCGCCAAAAACCAAGCAACAACAGCGCTTTGTTACGCATCGCCTGTAACAAGACAGCACTCTGTTGTGTATTGCTTGAGGCACGTTCGGCTTGGATAACATCATCCAAATATTCGATAACCGCTTGCAGTTCTTCCAGCAGTAGTGGGCGAGCTTGTTTTGCTGGTTTTGCGTGTATTCGATTGATGCCTTTAAGCACTTTTTTAACGTGAGGAGCTTTGGTTGGGTCGGGAAAGCCATGTTCTTTATGCCAAACAGCTAGGGCAGACAGTCTCTGTTTTAGCGTATTAACCGAAAGTGTTGGCGCAAAATCGGCGAGATATTGAGCAATTTGGTCAGAAGTAGAAGGCAACATACCGCCCCAGTGAACCTCAAAGTGTTCCACGGCACTGAGATAACTTTTGGTGGTGTTAACTCGGTTGGCAGCACTCAAATATTGGTCAACATTTGAGTGGTTTGGGTGCGTCGTTGGCTTGTGCTTCATTTCATTGAATACTTCTCGTGAGCTTTCTATTTTATGCTTGTTTTGAGTATAACTCAGCAGCAGGTATCAATTAAGACCTCACTTACACAAATGAAACTCAAACTGACGTCGTGCTTTTAGCAGTATAAGAAAACGTAGCCAATATCAAGAACCGTAAATGAATAAAATTCTGAAAAAACCGAATATCGTATTTTTTATTTTGGGTCTCAGATCAACTCTTTGGTAATTTCATCCGAGATTTCGATAAATAATACATGCCCATCAAATCTTCAGTTTGCATCTAAATTATTTATTACGCATTCCATAATTTTTTCCTCAAGGGTTGTTAATAATTCCTTATCACTACTAATAAACTCAATACGACTGTCTTCACATTCGTCGAGAGTGGTAGAAGTTAGAACACCGTCGGCTTTATTGAAAGCGACAATGCCTTCATTGGTTATGAATACACCTTTAATTCTTTCTGTATTTACGCCCAGTAAAAATACCCAAAGTTTTTGTGAATCAAATATCCACTGTGGTGTAAATATCCATCCTTGGCTGTAAAAGCCTTCGCCTTCGTTATTAATTGTTAAATAACCCGAACTGGGTATTTCGAAGGATTGAGCTGAAAAATTTTTATCGTCGTGTAGGTGATGATGCTTGTGAGCATTATTGGTATAGCTTGATGGCTGCTCAAGCCAAGACAATTGTAGATTTCCCTGACTCACAACCTGTAAAGGTATTTTATTGAGTTCATCTTTATTTTTTAGAAAATGTTGCAGTGCTGAAATATCATCGGACCGATATAAATCGGATTTATTAGCCACAATAATATCGGCAACGGATAACTGCTGATTAAAAATAGGGTGGTTGATGTAGCGCTCATCTTTTATTTTACGTGCATCAACGAGTGTAATAGTAGACCGTAAATCTAAAACATCGGCGTAATGTTCAGAACGTAATGTCGCCAGAACCTCTTCAGGATGGCCAAGACCCGTGGGTTCTATCAACAACCGATGAGGTTTCGCTTTAATAAGCAGTCTGTTAAGCGCTATTTGCATGGGCAAACCCGCTGCGCAACACATACATCCACCGGGAACCTCGCGGATAAATATATCTTCACTATCAGATTCATTACCGGTAAATAGACTGCCGTCAATTCCTACTTCACCAAACTCATTAACCAATACCGCCCAACGCTCATTGCTTGGTTTTTGTTTCAGTAAATTTAAAATAGCTGTGGTTTTACCAACACCCAAAAATCCGGTGATAACGTTTGTGGGAATCGCTTTAAACTCTGTCATGAAAGAAGTCCTTGTGTCGCTAGAAACTCTCAGTTAATCAGAGTTTCTTATTCTATTTGTAAATTAATTTATATTTACGCACACTCATGACATAGGCAGTGCAATTCCAACTGAGGACTTTTTAGTACATAACCCGATTTCTCGACATTCTGTTTTAGCGTGTTGATTAATGATTTTTTGATGCCTATTTCTTTAACGTTACCGCATTTATCACAGATTAAAAATTGTGGTACTTCGTGTTCATGTGCGCAGTTAATGTGTGAACAGGCAATGTACTTGTTGGCTAAATGAAGTTTATGCACCAAGTTTTCACTCTCAAGGAAATCGAGAATACGATAAACCGACATTGCAGGCGGAGATTCATTGAACTCCTTTTGCATAAAATCAATCAATTCATAAGCTGATAATGCTTTTTTAGATATAAGCAAACCTGTTAAAACTCGCTTGCGCTTTTCGGTTAACTTGGCACCATTTTTACGGCAGGTGTTTTCAGCATGGTCGATAATCTGCGTGATAGAAGCCATGATTATGTTACTCAGGTATTGCCTTCATTGGGTTTTAAAATGTTATTTTATAACATTATTGCAAAATTATTGAGTAAATTCTAAAGAAATTTTTATCGTTCAAATTTATAAAAATTGCTCAGAAAGTTAACTGCGCCAAGATAATTTTCGATGTGTACTGTAGATTCTATAAATTACAACTCTTGTGTGGCAAGCAGTGAATGATAAGCTTTAAGCTAATTGCAGATTAGTTACTCAAAGTTTTAATAGTATTTAATATTGGTGCGCGCTGGTTTTAACACAATCAACACAAACAAAATCCAACGTTAATAAAAGTCGTTTTTGGCGTGCGTTTACAGCAGATGAGCGCTGCACAAAATCTGCACTTTTATTTCCTTCCCAACACTCACCCTTCAACAGAGCAACGTCACCCGTGCTTAATGTATGAACGGCTTGCTCTGAATATTCAATGTTTTTCATTGATATTTTTCATTGATATATTGACGCGAACGTTATGATGGTGAGGCCATTGGGTACCATTGCCAAAATAACTGTGAATTAACCGAAAGAGTACTCAAGCAACATGCAATCTCGGGCACATTATTTTCGATAGTATTCCCAAACGCAAGCCAACATTTTTCAACTCAAAAAGACAGCAGAATATATTTGCCAGTAGTTGAACATCAGAACACAAATTTGGTGATTGCATGAGTGATGGTATGATTTTTTGCAAATGTTCTAATTGACTTATAGCGAGCTTACCGGAATAGCTTTTAACATTATCAGATGTCAATAATATTTGACTTTGTGATATTGCATCTGGGCAAAGTATTCGTTGCCAAACCGATAAATTAACATCGCTTCTATATATTTCGGTAAGCGCCTATAAATCATCGCTAATTACCACTCGACGAGATAGTACTTGGTTGTGAAGGTGCGATTCGATCATGCTTCTTCGCCCCAAGCAGGGAAGGGATCGGGCAGTGATTGCCACACTTCTTGCCCGGCTAATAGTTCATCGTTATTTAATAAGCAGCTATCAAGAGCTTCAATAAATTGATGCTTACTAAGACCTTGGCCAATAAAAACCAACTCCTGACGCATATCGCCAAAAGGTTCTTGCCATTTAGATTTAATAGATTGTCGATATTCTTCATCATCTGGCCAATGATCTTCTGGCACTGCTTTCCAAAACATTCCTGCAAAACCATAGCGTGCAATACCGCCAGCTTGACTCCATTGGCATGCAAATTCGGGACGAGTCGCCAACCAAAAATAACCTTTCGAGCGAATTAGCTTTCCTTGTAGGTCTTTTTGATGAATAAAATTAAAAAATTTCTCTGGGTGAAATGGGCGTCGAGCTGTGTAAGTAAAACTACTAATACCGTATTCTTCGGTTTCCGGCACGTGTTCGCCTCGCATTTCTTTAAGCCAACCGGGCGCTTGTTGGGCACGTTCAAAACTGAATTTACCCGTACCCAAAATACTGGTAATTGATATCTGACCATGCCTGATTGGAATGATTTCGGCTTCAGTATTTAATGTTTTTAAAACGGCAATTAAATGATCTAACGTATTTTTGTCTACTAAATCGGTTTTGCTAACTAAAATAATATCGGCGAATTCCACTTGATCAACCAATAAATCTGCAACACTGCGTTCATCATCTTCACCCAAGTGCTCATCAGTTTCTTGCAAATATTTAGCTTCATCGTAATCCACTAAAAAATTGACCGCGTCTACGACGGTAACCATGGTGTCTAATGTGGCTACATCAGACAAGCTAATACCGTCTTCATCCGCAAATGTAAACGTTTCTGCCACCGGTAACGGTTCAGAAATACCGGTAGATTCAATTAATAGGTAATCAAATCGACCTTCATTTGCAAGTTTTCGAACCTCTAGCAACAGATCTTCTCGTAACGTACAACAAATGCAACCATTACTCATCTCGACTAGTTTTTCTTCACTGCGGTTGAGCGTTACCTCATTTTGTACAGTAGCAGCATCGATGTTTATTTCGCTCATATCGTTAACAATCACCGCAACGCGACAGCCGTCTCGATTATTGAGAACATGGCTTAACACAGTAGTTTTGCCAGCGCCAAGAAAGCCAGAAAGTACTGTAACTGGTAGTTTTCGAATGGTATTTGTCATGAATGCATCCCTTGTTGGAATTATCCATTTGCATTACTAAGATTACCGCAAATAGAAGTTGCTTAAACAATAGATCTGTTTGATTAATGATCGTTTTGAATGATATGTTACAACATATCATAAATGGAAAGGTCAAAACCAGCAATATCTCACCGTACATTCGAACAAAACTAATCGGTGCGATAGTTTGTGTTAGTGCTGGTAGTGAACATTTCTTCAGTGCTAAAAGGGAGTGTAATCAAGGAGCACTTATAGAAAATAATTTTGATAAAATTAAGAAGCTAAATCTCTGTGGAATATTATCGCTGATATTTTAATAGAGAAATTATCTTTTAAAATTGCTTTGGCAAAAAAAATTAAAATAAATCGTAAAAAATAAATATCTTAGTAAAGAATATCCTGCGATTAAATTTTAATCATTTAAAAATACCTCTATTAAATAATTCCGATTTTATGGTTGATTTTTATAGAGCGAGCACAGCTGCACCACTCCATATTTACAAGAGTGCGCACCACAACAATGTGACTCTCAGTGATGATTGTTGTGCCAAATTGACTGAAATATTGACGTAACAAAACTTTCGAGATAGCGTTCAGAAAAACTCACCCGAGATAGATGTTACAATGGTGGTAAACTCGACAAGAAGCGTCGTTAATACATCTGTTAAGCTGTTATAACTAAACCATGTTCGAATTCAGTAGTTATTTAGAACAACAAAATTTAAAAGGTGATGATGCCTTATATGTCACGAAAATTGGCGACTCTATATGGTTTTGTATATGCGATAGAGCGGGAGGAATGGCTGGGGCAGCACAAGCAAGCAATTATGTTGTTGAAGCTTTTAAGGATCTAACAAATATCGACAGTTTTGATTCTTCAGATGACTTTGAGTCATTTCTTCGAAAAGTAGATTTAGAGCTAGCGAACGAATCTGGTTGCGGCGAAGCTACTGCAATCGTCGGAAAGCTTAATGATACAACCGTTTTAGGCGCAAGTGTTAGCGACTCAGAAGCTTGGTTATTTAATAGAGAATATGATTACGAACTATCATCTATGCAAAGCATGAAGCCCCTATTGGGAAGTGCTAGCACGACACCTATTGGTTTTGGCCCAATGGATGTAGACAAATCGATCCTACTTGGCTCAGATGGTCTTTTTAAGTATATAAAACTAGAAGAAATGAAATTGTTACTTTCGACAAAAACTACAGCTAAAGAAATAGCTAAACTTGCAAAGCAAGATATTGGTAGTCTCCAAGATGACGTTTCAATTATTTATATCAGCAAAAAGTCATAACAAGTTGCTTCACGTTGACACATACTACTACGCTCGTTTTTGTGTTTGTCGCTGTACTCCAATTTTACACAAAAACGCTCTCCGCAGTATGTGCAAGTGAGCAAGGCGTTAACATCATTAAGTCATGCGTAAAAAATTACTTTGGTCAGCGGTTTTAATAATTTCATTCGTAGGAATCGGGTTTCTGCTTAGTCTTTTTGGCGGCGCATTAAATCCGCCAGCGAATGCGGGAGAGAATCTTCCTCGAATTAATATTAGTGCGCTAGAGCCAGGAGGTATAATCACGCAAGATGCTGGTTACGAAGGTTGGTGGAACGTCAGATATATAATATTTAAAAACTATAATTCAGAAATATCTGTTTTTGTTGTTCCGTTGAGAGAGGGGCTTGTAGATATGCCCGATTTAAGGTGGTGGCGCAGGGGTCCTAAGTGCAAAAATTTTGGCCCCACTATATTTAATGGTAAGGTTGTTCCAAATAGTCATTTTAAGTGCCACGATCCAGAATTGAATGAGTGGCTTGCGACCGAAAATGTATGGAGTCTTGATGGTACTAACCTCGGAACTTTAACCGACGATATGAAAAAAGTGAAATTCAAAATTAAAGGAAATGACATTGTACTACATATCTAATGTTAACAAGTCAATCAATGTGGCCTTTGGCTGGACGCGCTAACGCGCGCCGCAAAGCAAAGCGTTAGAGCCAAGGAATGCTGATTACAATTTCAGAGCACCTAAATAACTTGGCCGAGATTGCCTTTGCTACCAGTTACATATTAATTTGTATTGGTAGTTCAGTAAGCTTTTGGGTAGCGAATAGTAGTTTAAATATAGGTCAGCGATTATTTATCAGTTGCCATGGTTTTCTAACCCTACTTGTAATCGGTATTCCATTATTATTCTTTGCGTCAGGTTGGAGCATTTCTGCATTTACTAATGCTTTCCAAGTTAGTTGCCTTTTGCCAATGCTTTCAATTATCTATAGCCTGTTTCGCCACTCCGGCACTAAACTGTTATTTTGGTTATATCTTTTGTTAGTACCCGCCATTATGTGGGCATGGTTTATTGGCTCTATGGTTGTTTCAGGCGATTTGCTCTAACAAACGCATTAACCACTCGCTGCGCTAGCTGGGGAAAAA
Source organism: Sessilibacter sp. MAH3 (assembly GCF_054658275.1). NCBI lineage: Bacteria > Pseudomonadati > Pseudomonadota > Gammaproteobacteria > Cellvibrionales > Cellvibrionaceae > Sessilibacter > Sessilibacter sp. MAH3. The sequence goes on from NZ_BAAGIE010000007.1 coordinate 53,259, forward strand.
CGTAGGCTCCCTCGCTTCGCTCGTTATTATAGCCTGCGTATTTTTGCCCGTTATGCGGACGTTATTAGAAGTACTATGAATCGATACATCGCGATACTCGTTATGCTTTCTTCTGGCTTTGTGGTGGCACAGGACTTTGGTCCGTGCGGGTACATTCCGAAGAGGACCGAACATTACCAATATCCTGAGTGGGAGGTATTCGAAAAGTGCGCTTCTTACAAAGATGATGTGTTGCAAATATCCAAAGACCATATGGGTAATCTGAATTTTGGTAAAACTGGCATGACTAGCTTTTTTACTTCAGGTCAATACTTCTACGTAAAACCGGATGGTAGGTTTCTTCCGGTAATATTTTATGATAGCGGCGCAGATTACTTTCAAGAGGGGCTGATCCGTTCATTAAACAGCGGCAAAATCGAATATTACAATTCCGATTTTGAGCTTGTGCTTTCGCCGGGTTACGATTGGGCGTGGCCCTTTCACGAGGGCAAGGCACTTGTCTGCAAGGGCTGTGTTTTAACTCCAGCTGAGGATGGTCACAAAGCCTTAGAAGGTGGCTTGTGGGGGTATATAAACAAGGAGGGTGTAGAAGTTGTCCCAGTCAAATACAAAGCTTTCGATGTTCCTGGCAAGTAAAACTTCTAACAAGCACATCAAAAATCAATTCAATAATCAATTCAAAGAAATCCAAGAAATTACGTCAATCCGCACGAAAAATTATCGAGAACCATTTAAGAAACGATAATACAAAAAATAGTAACAACGGCGATCCAGACCGGCGACGACAAACCGTGGAAACACTGCTAAAAAATGCTGATAAAATTGATGCGTTCTTGCAGAAATCCACACCGCGAAAAAGTACTGGCAAAAGTAACCGAGAAATACAAAGTAATATTACCGATAACGACAGTGCGAAAATGAATACTTCAAAAGGCACGCTGCAAGGTTATAACTGCCAAACCGTGAGTGATGAAAAGCGCCAAATTATCATCGCCACAGAGTGTTTTGGGGTAGGGCCCGATCAAACACTATTAAAACCGATGATTAAAAAAATCGAAGAAAACCTCGGTTAAGATGCATTAAATCACGGAGCCTTACTGATAGCTGACACTGGATATTCCAGCGAAATCAATATGGAATACCTCTATCAAGAAAAAATTAACACCGTGATTCCTGATACACAATTTCGTCAACGTGACCCGCTGTTTAAAAACTCCGAGGCCGTGCAAAAACACAAAGCACACCGACAAAAACCCCGCAAAGACCAGGAAACTGAGGAAAGAGCAAAAAAAGACCCCGATGCCCCTATAATCAATTCTAAATTTGCAAAAAGAGCAAGAAAACTAAATCAAAAATAAATGCTAACAAGGCCAGTCAGAAGCACAGCTGCGCCTCTGCTGGCGGCGTTAGCTTTCACAAGCCGGCCCATTCAGAGTAAAAATGAGATTTATTAATGACGCTCAATATCCCAAAACTAGAAGAATTATTCGAAAATAAAACAGTCCTGATTTTAGGGGCCGGGGCATCAAAAGATTATGGATTTCCTCTTTGGGCTAAGCTCAAAGAGGAGTTACTAGATATTTTTAGAAGTCCCAGTGTACCCGAAGTCAGCGCTGATGGATCCGCGAATTGGTGGATTGACAAACTAAATAACATGGACGAAACGCAGACCGTCGATACACTGGCGCCGGACGCTCCCGATGAATACTTCGATCGCTTCCGTTTAGCCCTTGCACTTATTGTTGCTCGTTATGAGTCTTTAGATAACAACACTGGCTGGGTAGAAAGTTTCGCAACCAAATTTGCAGAAATGCTCCTCCGCATACGAGACAGAGACAAGATCAATCAGGCGGTTACAAATTTTACTGCAATAACTCTTAACTATGATCGTAGCTTCAATCGACGATTTGGATTAACTGTCGTTGAAAAGTTCAGAGCAGGACTAGAAGGGCATGGCCGAAACTATAAGAAATACCACCAAGAGGTGTTTGAAGCACACCTTTATATGGTATTACACCCTCATGGATCACTTGGGTCTACTGGCGAAGTTCATGTAAATATCAATGACTCCACGTACCAAGGAAGTAGTTCCCACTTGCGAGTCAATTATGGCGACACTAATGAAATTATAAAACTCTTCAATGAACAAGGAGCTATTCCCAATGTCACGTCTATTGATGATATGTCGGACGGCAATAACCCTTGTTATTTTACAGCCAACAGCAAAATGCATGCGAAAAATGCGATTTGTATAGGGTTGTCAGATATCGGCGTTAAAAATTGCAAGCTGGATTTTAAGAATATACAAACCGTATATTATAGTGGTGCAAATAAAATATATGACAATTTCATTCCTCTTAATATTCACGCCGCACCTCTAATTGAAGCAATGTAATTTCAGGAAAATAAATGGTAAGTAAAAAGCTAACAAACAAGTCAACTACGTGCGCAAAATGCGCGCACCGGGCAAGAAAGTTTCGAAGGTAAATTAATCCATTTTGATAGCACTGAATATCCAAGTTAGCATAGTGTCTTGCAATATTTGGGGAGCGCGACTTAACAAGTTGCTCTTATTCATTCCGGTCACAAAGTGTGGCCTACAGCGGACGCGCTAGCAAAATGTTATGCATTTAGTGCTCAAAGGAGCGATATGTGAAACGAAGTAATTCAACAACAGAAAGACTTTTTAAGTCTGCAGGGATTTCTGAGGGCATGGCAGTTCTTGAGTTAGGATGTGGCTCCGGAGAGGTCTCTGAAGTTTTGAGTGACATTGTCGGTTCTACTGGCAGTGTGTTAGCCATCGATCGCAGTAAAGAGATGTTATCTTCTGCCTCAGATAGACTCGACAAATCAGGAAAGAGTAATGTACGTTTTTTACAAGTTGATTTGAATGAAGCTCCGAAGTATCTGGAAGGCATTGAACTTTTGTCTTTCGATGCAGTGGTTGGTCGTCGGGTTTTAATGTATTTACCTAGCCCTGATAGAGTTCTATCCAGTCTGCTACCCTGGCTACGAAAGGGTGGTCTGGTCGTATTTGAAGAACATGACTCTACTATTTGTCCTGGGTTTGTCGATGCAATGCCGGCACACGAAAGAGGCGTTTCTTTGCTCGAGAAAATGCTTGCCGAAGAGGGTGTTGATCAATCTATGGGATTCCATTTACCCGTAACTTTTTCTAAAGCTGGACTAAAGTTTGAGGCAATCTGGGCTGAGGCGGTTATTGATGGTCAAGGCGACCAATATACGCTTGGAGAGCTTTTGGAGTTGCTTAAACCAAGAATGGAGTCATCGAATGTTGCCGCCGCTTTTGAAATTGATGAGCTGATAGCACAAATTGAAATTGAGAGGCAGCCGACATCTGTATTCGTTAGCGGAATGCGTTTCTGTTCTAAGGGTGTAAAAGGGTGAAATTGTCGTGCCGCAGCATAGCAAATTGCTGCACACAGAAAAATTGCTCGTTCGCTCCCAACTTTTCAGTGACCACTACAGAGTTGTCGAAAATGATATTTGAAGAAATGGGAATGTCACTGTGTAAAAAGTGATATCAGCGAACTGAAGAAATTAATTAAAGATAGACTTATTAGGAAGACTAAGGCTGATAAATCCAAGGGCATCTATAGAGAGTACTTAAGTATAGAGAGGGATAACGCAAACTCTCTTGTTTCAATTATCATTAACAAGTGAACGACTATTTTTGGTGGATGTTTTGGAATTAATCTGTACAGAGAATAATGTGAAGAATTTATATCTATTCTTGAGGCAGAAACGTTCTAACAAGTTTATCTACTGGACTCCATTTTCGTCACTTGTTTTTTGTACTGATTGGAACAAAAAATAATCAACTACAATTCACCTGTAATAAAGGTGTTAAGTGTTAGGATAATTCCATGCCAATCGGTGAAATTGCAGGAGATATGGTTGTAGGGGTCTTTCGGCTAATAGGAAGCTTTATTGTTGATGTGATCTTCGAGATATTAGTTAAAGGGCTTGGCTATCTCATTTGTCGGCCTTTCTTAAAATCAATCGATCCAGATGGAATTGTGGTTGTTCTGGTTGGTTTTGTCGCCTGGATTATCTTATTGTTCACGGGATATATTGTTTATCAATACGTCCTTGGGCAGATCGAAATAGATCGTTGTATTGATGCCGGAGGCCGTTTTAATGATTCCATCAATAAATGTGAGCTGTAATTATTTAATAATCAACAGTAACGGAAAAACTACGCGACACTAATTTGGGTTCGTTGCGCACACTTTACCGTAAATTAGCTCTGTTCTGTTTTTCCACTGCGCAGGGTGTTATCCATTAAAGGCAGAGAAAATGGATAGTGACGATTTTTTGGGAATGAAAAACTTTGATGAGCAAGTTTCACTCGCTCAAGAAAGTGAAGTTTTAAGAAATAAAATTTGAAGTAAAATAAAAATAGCAATTGTGAAGTAATAGATGCTTTTGAAGCAGAGTGCAAGGAGCAACGTAAGTCGTCGTAGCTTCTTTATGAGTTAACAAACTCAAAACTTTCGTTACTAAAAGTCATTACAGAAATAGACAAAGAGAGTAATCATTTAAACGAATAGAATTTGGTGCAATCGGCAAAAATTCGCCAATCATATTCCTAACAAAGCTACAGCTCGTGGCTGCGTTAGCTTTACGTAGTAATCAGAGTACTTTTTTTGATTAACATTCATTAATAGCTGCACCGACATACTTTGAGGGAAATATGGAAGCATTGAGAGACATTATAAAAAACGATCAATGGTCAGTTGCAGAGGAAATGCATAATGATCTTCTTCTAATAATTCGTTTCCGAAATGAGTTAACCCCAGATTCGGGTATTTTTAATCACTCTCAGCTTATTCGTATTTATTGGGATTACACACAGCATGAATCAGGTATGCCTTCCACTGATGAAAGTCAAAGTATGGAGGTTTTCGAAAATCGTCTAGTGGATGCACTAGAAGCTGATTTATCAGGTGTATTGTCTGCAGTAATTACAACTGATGGTTATCGCGAATGGGTCTGGTATTGTCTATCGACTGAAGTATTCGTGGAAAGACTGCAGAATATGCCTCAAGAAGCTGACCCATACCCAATAGAAATAGAGACCGAACAGGACCCGAAGTGGAGTTATTTCTTTAATCAGGTACGTGCAGATTGATAACAATTTACTGCGCGTCCCTTGGTGCTGGATACGATAACAGTTGCTGGTTATTGTGGTGTTAGAATTATTCTAGCGTTTTATTAGTGTTAAATGTTAGGCGTTACTTATGCTGTAAGTTCTCTTTCTTGGGGTGCTTATGTAGAGTGCAAAATGTTATCAGCTACAAAATTGTGGTAATTAATTTTTAGTAAAAAGTAGGTTTATGTTGACCAGTTTTGCTCTTCGTAGCTTTAATTAATAATATAGTTGCGTAAGATTGAGTAGTTTCGTTCTTTGTAGCTCAAATTGGCAAACTTGGTGGCAGAAAATAAGGTAGCTTAAATGTTTGGTAGTACGCTTATAGCACCGAGAAATACCTATTCGTTCTGGTCACTAAAAAGCTCTGGCTTCACCGGACACGCTAGCGCGCCACAAAGCAAAGTGTTAGAGCTCCAATGAAGAATATCCTACTTTCAACACTGTTTTTTCAGCTTTCTAGTAATTGTTTAGCGTGTTTTCCTGCCAACGGGAAAGAATTCGAAATTTCTGGAGAAATTGTTCCTGCTTTGTATAAAACAGAAGATTCATTGGCGCACTATAGAGCGTTGAAGTTTGATAAAGCGGAATGCTTTTCCCCGGATGGAGAGTTTTCAGACAGCGAAGTTTCTTTATCTCAAGTTCAACTTATTATTCCGGAAGAACTGAAAATAGAGATTGGTAAGAAATATACAGTTCGTGGTACAGTTTTTCATTGGCATACGGGTCATCATTTTACTGGAGTTGTATTAAGCGTGAAAAATGTGGAAAAACTTTAACAAATTACTCCATTTGGTACAGCGGCCTGCATTTTCTTGCGTATTCACTTATTAATTGTTGTGGTTAATCCTATTGAGAACGAAGTGGCGGATAGGCTTCATGCAATCGCCCAAGAGGTTTCGCCAAATATGCTTACAGCGAAAGATCTTGGTGGCATTATTAATGCGCTAAATGCTCACAATCTAGCGTTTGGATTAGATCATAAGGACTTTCAGTGGCTCGCTATTTATGGACCGCTAACTTTCGATAAGTTATGAACCTCAGAATAGCTGTTTTTATTTTTATGTGGATTTCTTCAGAGCTAGCAAGTGCTGGGAAAATCCCATGCTCTCTGAAAAAATTCAGTGCCGAAATTGACGAACAAATAGATACCGGTCTATCGAATGAAGAGGTTAGGGAGGTGCTTATAGATAGTTACGGAATTGAGCCCGCCCAAATTGCACAACATACATATGAAATTCCCTTAGCTTTAAATAACCGTAAAGGTCGTTTATCGGGTGTAAAATCAAGATTGAATGTCATATTGAAGCAATGCCATCCGATGAGTGCTTTCTTCTTCGAAACATGGTTCTCGGCGCATTATTACTTCGATGACGAGGGTAAATTAATTAACGATGAATATTTTTACACAGTCGATGCACTGTAAAATTAACAAGATCTGTCATCGGGATAGCCAAATCTTAGCGTGTTTTTTCTGCCTTTGCTGGCGGCGTTAAATGCGGATCGCGAAATCGAAAATGACCGTATGCGTAGCTGTATCAAAATTGGCAAGTGAAGTAGAAAAACAATGTGACTGCGTAAATGAAAGTTATGAAAAAAATGGCAGGCTATTTTGCAGAGTTATCTTTCTGAGCGAAAATTGAATGTTGAAATTTGTACCGGCTCAAGATAGTGATTCGAAACTGATCTTGAAATACATTAATGATTTGGCTATTTGCGAAAAATTTCCTTTTCCTATTTCTGTTACTCTATCGGATATAGAGACGAACCTACTAGGTAACGATGCTATAGCAAAAGCCATTATTTTTTATCTAGATGAGAAACCATGCGGATTTGCTGTTTATTACTTTACATTTTCAACTACAACAGGAAAGCGAGGTCTGCATCTGGATGATTTGTATGTAGAACCGGAATGTCAGGGAAGGGGAGTTGGCAAGAAGGCCCTTGTGTATCTGGCTCAAATAGCTAGAGAAAATGATTGTGCCCGGTTTGAGTGGTGGGCACTTAAAACAAATGACTCTGCAATTCAGTTTTATTTGAATGTAGGAGCTCAAGAATTGGATGTAATCTCAGTATTTCGGTTAAATCAACCTCAAATTGAGAAGTTACTAGAAGATAACAAACCCATGCACGCAACATATACGTGATTGAAGCGTTAGGTTTCAAAAAGGATAGTCTGTAGAAATAATTGAAATACTGTTTGTTAAGAAGGTTGGGATTGAGAAAACCCTTGAAGGAAATCTCACGCTTGACTTTGATGGGGCCAATCAAAATCATCTACAAACCATTCATGCGAGTGCACTTCTATCTAACATGGACTGGTGCGTATAGATACCACTGAGGTGTTTAATCTTTACTCTTGAAGACGCTACAATAATAGATACAGTAAATTGATGTTGCCAATCTAAAGGTTTGAGGCAGTAGATGCAGTTGTTGGGCATTGTTTGATCGATGTGCTGTCGGTTGGTATGTTATTGACAGAACATTACTCTATTCCTTTCTCTTTAACCCGTTAGATTGGCGTTATTTAGGTTTTGATTATTGTCTTTTATGTCTGCAAATATTTCTTTAAATGCCGTGATTATCGGCGCCGGTCCTGCAGGTTTGATGGCGGCGGAGCAGTTAGCTAGGCACAACATTCTCGTGACAATTTTTGACGCTATGCCATCTGTTGGAAGAAAATTTCTGCGAGCAGGCATAGGTGGTCTTAATCTAACACACTCGGAGAATAAGTCTGATTTTTTGAAACGTTATACTCCTGTACACCAAATTGAGCCTTGGCTAAAACGTTTTGATGCCGACGCTTTAATCAGCTGGGCGAAAGAGCTTGGTATTGATACCTTTGTTGGTAGTTCTGGGCGTATTTTTCCTATGCAAAAAAAAGCGGCGCCATTGCTCAGGGCGTGGTTGAAGCGCTTGAAAGACTCCGGCGTTAATATTGAAACTCGACATCGTTGGTTAGGGTGGGATGAGCATGGCAATTTAAGATTTCAAAACTCAGAAGGTGAGCTAACGGTTAGGTCTGAAGTTGTTATTTTTGCGCTGGGTGGTGGAAGTTGGCCGCGTTTGGGCTCAGATGGTCGTTGGATGGAGATTTTTCGGCAGCGGGGTATTAATTGCCAGCCGTTTCGTTCGAGTAATTGTGGCTTTAATTATTCTTGGAGTGATAACTTTCAGAGAGAACAACAAGGGCAGCCATTAAAAAATGTTTGCCTCACCAGCCAAATCTCTTCTAAAAAGGGTGATGCGACAATTTCTGCCTATGGCCTTGAGGGCAGTTTAATTTACGGGCTATCGGCATCAATTCAAGATCAAATAAGCAATAAAGGTCAGGCGATTGTTTATTGGGATTTATTACCCGATCGTTCTGTTACTGATATTCGCGGTAAATTACAAAATCGTCGCTCTAAAGATTCGCTCAGTAATATGTTAAGAAAACAATTGGGTATTTCTGGAAGTAAATTAGCGTTGTTAAAAGAGCTGACGTCTAAAGAGCAAATGCAAAACATAGATGCACTTGCGGAACTTATAAAAAATCTGCCTCAAATTTTGCCCAGTTGCCGTCCTATTAGTGAAGCCATTAGTACGGCAGGCGGTGTCGATTTTGAGCAACTCACCGAAGGTTTGATGCTTAAATCCGCGCCAGGTATTTTTTGTGTGGGTGAAATGTTGGATTGGGATGCACCAACAGGTGGTTACCTTCTTACAGCTTGTTTTGCCAGTGGCGTTGTTGCGGGTGAGGCGGCAGTGAAATATTTAAGCCAAAGGTCAAAGACTATAGGAACATCTAATTAAGTCATTCCTAGTTTAATCAGATGACAGAAATTGAAAATGTGATTTCCAATTTCTTTCCAATTTCTTTTCAATTTTAATCACTAACCATTCTTGAAATTAATAACCTATGGGCTAAAAAAGGGAACGCCAACGGAAGGCAAGATTTGTGGGTATTGGGACTAGAGGTTAGAAGAATCTGTGATAAAAGAACTTCTGATAAAATTACGATGGCATTATCAGAGGTTCCTTTTTCAGGCGTTGCTGTAGGCGTCTACAAGTTATTTAGACGCTGACAGATTTAAGTTTTCACCGCTTACAGCCACGCTCGCGTCACTCATTAAATACAGATAAGTTGGCATATGGTCTTGTGGTGCGGTAACGGTTTCTGGATTTTCGGCCGGGTAGGCACGTGCTCGCATATTGGTGCGAGTGGCTCCGGGATTAACCGAGTTAATGCGAATGTTATTTACGCCATCCCACTCGTTGGCAAGAATTTCAGTTAGATTTTTTAACGCAGCTTTTGATGCCGCATAAGCTCCCCAAAATGCTCGTCCTTGGTTTGCCACACTTGAACTGGTGGTAATCACGCTTGCATTCTCGCTATTTTCTAATAACGGTGTTAGTGCTTTTATCATCATAAATGGTGAATGCAAATTTACCTGAAAGAGCTTAAACCAGATTTCGGTATCATAATTTGAAATGGGTGTTTTTGTACCTAGCTCCGCTGCGTTAATTAGTAATCCGTCGAGGCGGCCATATTCTTCATTTAATTTAATGGCTAGGTCTTCGTAGTCTTTCTCGATAGCGCCTTCAAAATTCATTGGGTAAATGGCTGTTTTGTGATTGCCCAATGCTTCTATTTCATCATAAACCATTTCTAATTTTGCAATTGTTCTACCCATTAAAACGACTGTGGCGCCGTGTTGTGCAAAATATTTTGCAGCAACTTTACCGATACCATCGCCCGCACCAGTTACCACGATGATTTTATTTTCGAGAAGGTTTGGAGTGATATTGAAGTTTTCTGGTAGTTGCATAGTAAAAGTACTGCTTAAATTATGTTGGTTTATGTTTTAGGAACCTTTGATCAACTCATCCATGATTTAATCAGAGAGAAGAAATTTGCTTAGCAATATTCAAGTAAGTCTAAAGGGTTTTCGGCGTAGAAGTCTGCTTGCCAAGCTTGTGTGGGGTTTGTTTCTGAAAAATATCCCCATCCAGCCACAACGGTTTTCATACTGGCGGCACGACCGGCAATAATATCTCGCTCGTGATCGCCAATATAAATACTGTTTTCAGGATTCGCGTTAAGTTTTGAACACGCTAAAAATAGCGCCTCTGGACTTGGTTTTGCCTCTTTCACGTGCTCAGGACACACAAGTACCGGAGGATTGAGTGAAAGTTGTTCCATTAAGGGGAGGGAATATTTTTCAGGCTTGTTGGTAACGATTCCCCATTTACGCTGGTTGCTTTCCAGTTGTTCTATGACGGTTTGAATACCCTCAAATAAACAGGATTGGCTTTTGTTCGATTCGAGTAGGTCGTTGTAGTTGGCGAGAAAATCAACCAAATTTCTATCGAATTCGGTCTCACCCGGTTGACCGCCAAAGGCGAGTTTAACCATTTGGCGAGCGCCCCCAGAAACCGTGTTGCGAATATCTTGTTCGTTAAGAGGTGGCAGCTGTTTTACCGCTCTCATGGTATGGAGCACGCGTATAAAATCTGGAGCGGTGTCGAGTAGAGTACCGTCTAGATCAAATAATACACAGCTGATGCGATTAGAGTCGGTCATGATCGAGAAGGTGTTCAGCCTTTTACCGCAGTCATAAAATAATTTACGTCCACATCGCGATCAGACAATTTGTAAGACTGCGTCAAAGGGTTATACACCAAACCGGTAATGTCTTGGATGGTTAAGTCTGCTTTGCGAACCATGGTGCCAAGCTCTGAAGGCTTAATAAACTTGCCGTAATCATGAGTGCCTTTGGGGACCATTTTTAGCAAGTACTCGGCAGCAACAACCATGGCACCGTAACTTTTCGGGTTGCGGTTAATGGTTGATAAAAATAAAAATCCACCCGGTTTAACCAAATCGGCACAGGCTTGAACTACCGACGCAGGGTTTGGAACATGCTCCAGCATTTCCATGCAGGTAACCACGTCGAAAGTTTCTTTGTGAGTTTCTACCAATTCTTCAGCAGTAATTTTTCGATAATCTATGGTCACACCACTTTCTAAGGCGTGTAATCGAGCGACTTCAAGGGCTGCTGGGCTCAGGTCTATGGCTGTAACTTCAGCACCTCGAAAAGCGAGAGCTTCACTTAAAATTCCACCGCCACAGCCGACATCTAAGACTTTTTTACCCGCTACAGGTTGTGTTTCTTCTATATAGTTGCAGCGTAATGGGTTGATATCGTGCAGTGGCTTGAATTCACTGTTTCGGTCCCACCAACGAGAAGCACTGGCGTCAAATTTGGCGATTTCAGATAAATCGGCGTTTGTCATATCAATTTTCACTTCTGTCTAAACGGTGGATTATGCCAAGCGTTTTTATAAGAGCAGTTATTCAATAAGATGAACGATTAACATCAAGTGCTCTTATCGGTTTATAGATTAGCGAGACGATTTCGAAATTTTATCTCGCCATTGGTTCACGTCTGTTCGCAAGCTCTGTTCATTTATTTGCGTGAGTTTGCCCGATTCTAACAATTGCTGGCCGGCAACCCAAACATCGCTGACTTTGTGTTGAGTTTCTCCGTAAATCAAAGCGCTGAGTGGCGAATAAACAGGCTGATGATGTAGGTCACTCAAATCAACAGCGCATAAATCTGCATCTTTACCTATTTCGATACTACCGATATTGCTTGCCAGCCCTAGGGCTTTTGCTGAGTTTATGGTTGCCATACGCAATGCTTGTACTGCACTTACCGCATCTGCTTTTGCACTTACAATTTTGGCAAGCATCGCCGCTTGTGTCATTTCAGAAATCATATTGAGAGCGTTGTTACTGGCAGCACTATCGGTGCCTAGGCCTACGTTAATACCGGCCTCTAGGAGTCGATCAACCGGACAACCGCCGCTGGCGAGCTTCATGTTAGAGCGTGGGCAATGTATGACCGAAGCTCCGGTTTCTTGGAGCAATGAAATGTCTTCGTCATCGATTTGCGTCATGTGCACGCATTGGGTCTTGTCGGTAAGTACGCCAAGATCATAAAGACGTTTTACCGGTCGTTTGCCAAACTGAGCGAGGCTGTCGGTAATTTCTTGAGCAGTCTCATGAAGGTGAATGTGCAGGCCGAGATTCAGTGCTTTGTTGGCGTCTAGTACGGCTAGAAAAGTGTCGTCAGAGACCGTGTAGGGCGCGTGAGGACCAAAGCCGAACGAGACCAGAGTGTTTGGTTTATGGTTGGTGATTAATTCTACAATTGCTGATAGGTAATCACCGGGTTTCTGCTGCCAATTGCTCGGAAAATCGAATACTGGGGGTACAAGGTGTGCGCGAATTCCGGTTTCTTCCACAGCCTGAAGGGTCGCTTCCGGGAAAAAATACATGTCCGCAAAACAGGTAGTGCCCGATTTTAACATTTCGGCGAAAGCTAATTGGCTGCTGGTTTTGACGAAATCTGGGCTCACAAAAGCGTGTTCCGCCGGCCAAATATGTTCACCTAACCAGGTTTGCAAAGGCAAGTCGTCAGCGTAACCGCGTAACAACGTCATACCCGTGTGGCCATGCGCATTGATGAGCCCCGGTATCAACAGGTGATCATTCAAATGAATGGCTTGGCTATCTGGAAATAATGCTTTTGCTTCTACGGCGTTCATTACCGCGATGATTTTGCCATTTTTGATAGCGACGGCGGAATTTTCGAGCAGAGTGTTATTGTCATCAACAGTCGCAATCCATCGCGAGTAGATTAATAAATCGGCATTACTGCTGCTGGCGATTTGTTGGTTCATTGATGGAAAGCCACTTGTTTAAAAATTTATTAAAACCCTGATTCCAGTATAGCCCCAAGGCATATACAAGCGCATCAACAAAAATACGTATCTTACTGATTTCTATGATAGAATAACCGGCTTATCAGCGCATTGAGAATAAGCTGTACGCGGCTGAAAATGGTATTCAACAGGTCTGCTAAAAATAGACTTTGCCGGTGTGTTCAATCAATGTCATTTGGATTGAGGCTGGTTGTGCGAATTGTGAACGGGTAACTCTTTTATCTAGTCATCAAATTGCTTTTTAAAGTTTAAAGACATGACCATTTTCTTCCAATATTTCCCGCGCTGGACTAATCCACATTGATCGTACTGCACGTTAGGCAAGCACACATATATGGCCGAAATCGCAAAAGAAATTCAACCCGTAAATATTGAAGACGAACTCAAGCAGTCCTACCTTGATTACGCAATGAGCGTCATCGTAGGTCGTGCACTTCCTGATGTTCGCGATGGTCTCAAACCCGTTCATAGGCGTGTTCTTTACGCCATGAGCGAACTTAAAAATGACTGGAATAAACCCTACAAAAAGTCTGCTCGTGTCGTGGGTGATGTTATCGGTAAATACCATCCTCACGGTGATTCGGCTGTATATGACACCATTGTGCGTTTAGCTCAGCCGTTCTCCATGCGTTATATGCTGGTTGATGGTCAAGGTAACTTCGGTTCCATTGACGGCGATAGCGCCGCTGCCATGCGTTATACCGAAATTCGCATGGCTAAAATCTCCCATGAATTGCTGTCGGATCTCGATAAAGAGACTGTTAATTTTGTTGAAAACTACGACGGCAACGAATTAATTCCAGAAGTCTTGCCAACTCGCGTACCCAATTTGCTGGTTAATGGCTCGTCTGGTATTGCGGTGGGTATGGCAACTAACATACCTCCACACAATTTACGCGAAGTTATTAAGGCGTGTTTAGCATTAATCGATGATTCTACGTTAACCATCGATCAGTTAATGGAGATCATTCCTGGCCCCGATTTCCCCACCGGAGCAATCATCAACGGTCGTGGTGGCATTCTGCAAGCCTACCGAACGGGGCGTGGTCGAATTTATGTACGTGCTCGCGCTCATGTTGAAAAAGATGAAAAAACCAATCGCGAAACCATCATTGTTACCGAAATTCCTTATCAACTTAACAAAGCACGTTTAATTGAAAAAATTGCCGAGTTGGTTAAGGATAAAAAGCTTGAAGGAATTTCTGAACTGCGCGATGAATCCGATAAGGATGGTCTGCGTGTGGTTATTGAACTCAAGCGTGGCGAATCTGGCGACATAGTTTTGAACAACTTGTTTGCTCAAACGCAAATGCAAACGGTGTTCGGCATTAATATTGTCGCATTGGTTGACGGTCAGCCCAAAGTGCTGAACCTTCGTCAACTTCTTGATTACTTCTTGTTGCATCGTAGATCTGTTGTCACTCGAAGAACCGTCTATTTGTTGCGCAAAGCGCGCGAGCGTGGCCACATCCTAGAAGGGCAAGCGGTTGCCATTGCCAACATTGACCCGCTGATCGAGCTGATCAAAAGCTCGGCTACGCCGGCGGAAGCCAAGGTTGCCTTGATGGCCCGAGGTTGGGAAATTGGTAACGTTGCGCAGTTTTTAGAGCGTGCCGGTGATGATGCCTGTCGACCAGAAGGTCTTGGTAGCCAATACGGTGTTGTTGATAACGCCTACTATCTGTCTCCTGAGCAGGCAACGGCCATTCTAGAGTTGCGATTGCATCGTTTAACCGGCATGGAGCACGAAAAGCTGCTTGCGGAATACGAAGAAAAACTCAAACAAATTACCGAGTACCTTCACATTCTTAACGATCCTATGCGTTTGATGGAGGTTATTCGTGAAGAACTGACCGAAATTTTGGAAAACTTCGGTGACGAGCGTCGCACCGAAATCCAACATTCTCAAACCGATTTAAACATCGAAGATTTGATTAATGAGGAAGATCGTGTTGTTACGATTTCCCATGGCGGCTATGCCAAGAGTCAACCTCTCGATGCCTACCAAGCCCAGCGCCGAGGCGGCATGGGTAAGGCAGCAACATCGGTTAAAGATGAAGACTTTGTAGAACATTTATTGGTTGCTAACACTCACGATACGCTGTTGTGCTTTACCAGCGCTGGCAAAGTGTATTGGTTGAAGGTCTATCAAATTCCAGTGGCCGGTCGTCAATCGCGTGGCCGTCCAATGGTGAACCTGCTGTCTCTTGATGAAGACGAACGTATTACCTCCATCTTGCCGGTTAAAGAGTTTGATGAAGATCACTTCATCTTTATGGCAACGGCGAACGGTACCGTTAAGAAGACTCCTTTGTCGCAATTTTCCAGACCAAGAAATTCTGGCCTAATTGCGCTAGTTTTGGATGAAGGCGACCGTTTGGTTGAAACCGCCATTACCAATGGCGAATGTGACGTCTTATTATTGAGCTCTGCCGGTAAAGCTGCCCGCTTTAAAGAGTCTGATGTTCGCCCCATGGGCCGCAGTTCTCGAGGTGTACGTGGTATCAGAATGCCCGAAGGCCATAAAGTGATCTCTATGGTGATCCCTAAAGAAGATGGCATGGTTTTAACCGTTAGTGAAAATGGTTATGGAAAACGTACCTTAACCAGCGAGTATCCAACCAAAGGTCGGGGTGGCCAAGGTGTCATTGCCATGGCGGTATCTGAACGCAACGGCTCGGTGGTCGGCGCAGTGCAATTGTTCCAGGGTGATGAGCTGATGTTGATCTCAGATCAAGGTACTTTAGTACGTACACGCGCAGATGAAATTTCCCTTTCTGGACGCAACACACAAGGTGTACGCGTTATTAAATTGAAAGAAGGCGAAAGTTTGGTTGGCTTGCAACGTATTGAGGAGTCTGAATCAGAAAATGATGCAGAATCTAACGTTGAAGAAGACTCTTCTTCCGGCGAAGAATAAATCAATTAGCGCCTGAACGAGTTTGGTAACTCGCGTACAGGCGCAAAATTTCATACATTTAAATGGCCATCACACGGGAAGTGGTGGTTGTAGAGAGAGATATATTGGAATGACTACCAACAATACCAATTCTGATACTCGAACTTCTCAAGAAGAACTTAAGCTCGGTGAGCTTCGGGAAAAAATTGACGGAGTCGATTCTCGGTTAGCGCAGTTAATTAATGAGCGCGCTACACTTGCTCAAGAAGTTGCTGCAATCAAGCACCAATTTCGTGAAGGTAATGAACCGGTTGTGTTTTATCGCCCTGAACGAGAAGCCCAAGTTCTCTCTCGCGTAATGGAAAAAAATCAGGGACCATTGGGCGATGAAGAGATGGCTCGATTGTTTCGCGAGATCATGTCGGCGTGTTTGGCTTTAGAGAGACCAATCTCTGTTGCCTATTTAGGCCCTGAAGGCACATTTACTCAACAAGCCGCATTAAAGCATTTTGGTCATTCTGCGGTTACTAAAAGTCTTCCTGCTATTGATGATGTGTTCCGTGAAGTGGAATCCGGCAGTGTCAATTATGGTGTCGTACCTGTTGAGAACTCAACAGAAGGCGTTATCAATCACACGCTAGACAACTTTATGACATCGGGTTTAAAAATTTGCGGTGAAGTTGAATTGCGCATCCACCAAAACCTAATGGTTTCTGATGTCACTAAAATCGATTCAATTACACGGGTTTATTCGCATTCGCAATCCCTAGCACAGTGTCGTAAATGGCTTGATACTCATTATCCGGGCGTTGAACGTATTGCGGTTAACAGTAATTCTGAGGCTGCAAAACGTGTAAAAAGTGAATGGAATTCGGCAGCGATTGCGGGTGAATTGGCTGCACGTAAATACGGTTTAAATATCCTCAACGAAAAAATCGAAGATCAGCCCGATAATTCAACTCGGTTTTTGATTATCGGTACCGAATCAGTACCTGTTTCTGGGATTGATAAAACCTCAATTATGGTGGCGATGAAAAACCAGCCTGGTGCCTTACACAGTCTGTTGCAACCTTTCCATCAATTCCATATCGACCTAACACGTATTGAGACAAGGCCTTCAAAGATGGGTGCTTGGAACTACGTATTTTTTATCGATTTCTCTGGGCATATTTCCGATTATTCCGTGCAGGAAGCTTTAAAAGTTGTCGATGAACATGCTGCCGATATCAAAGTCTTAGGTTCATATCCTAAAGCGGTTTTATAAATCACTATTTTGAATGTTTAACTGAAAGCGCTACTATACCGCGCTTAAAATTTAGTAAACGGTAAAAAGGACTTAGTCATCATTAAGTCCTTTTTTATCGCTTGTGATTTTTGCCGAGCGTAAGGTTAAGACTCTGATGAGTTTGAATATTAAGTGGCATGATACCCAAGTATCCCATGCACAGCGAGTGGCCCAAAAAAATCAAAGACCTTGTATTATTTGGTTTACAGGCTTGAGCGGTGCGGGTAAGTCAACGCTTGCAAATGCTGTAGATTTCGAGCTGTATACAAGAAGTCATCACACTTATGTACTCGATGGCGATAATATTCGCCATGGTCTAAATAAAGACCTCAGTTTTAGCGACGAAGACCGCGTTGAAAATATCCGGCGCATTGGCGAAGCCTCAAAACTGTTTGTTGATGCCGGATTAATCGTATTGAGTGCTTTTATTTCACCGTTTCGCCAAGATCGAGACATGGTTCGTCATTTGGTTGAAAAAAGACAATTTGTTGAAGTTTACGTCGCTACACCTATTGAGGTCTGTGAGGATCGAGATCCTAAAGGCTTGTACAAGCGTGCTCGTAACGGTGAAATTAAGCATTTTACGGGTATTGATTCTCCCTATGAAGCTCCTGAATCACCAGAAATTAAAATAGATACATCCAAATACAGCCTTGAAGACGCTAAAAATCAAGTCATATCATATTTGGAGATGCAGGGCTATATCCCTAAAAACCCGTTATAAGAATCTTTGATTAACTCATCCATGATTTAATCAGAGTTTCCTATAACAATTTTTCACATTCGTCTTGTTTAGTTGCCCGATTGAGAGGATTCAGAGCGCCGTGTCACCAAAATTAGTTCGAAAAATAGTGGTTGTTGGCGTTGGTCTTATCGGTGGTAGCTTTGCAAAAAGTGTAAAGCGTGTGGGTGTCTGTGAAGAAATTATTGGTGTTGAGGCGAATACAAATCTTGCGCAAAAAGCGCTTAAAACCGGCGCGGTAGATCGGTTCGCAGTATCCCTTGAGATCCTCGCGCCCGAACTGGATGAGAGGGATCTAGTCTTTATCGCTGTTCCTACTTTGTCAGTAAACACTGTACTAAAAGACTGTCACCGTTATTTGAGTCCCAGTGTGACAATTACTGATGCGGCCAGCGTGAAAGGATCGGTACGCGAAGCCGCGGTGGAAATTTATGGCAACTTTCCCGAGCAGCTAATTTTAGGCCACCCAATCGCGGGATCTGAAAAAAGCGGAGTTGGTGCTGGTTTAGACACTTTATTTGCCCATCACAAAGTCATATTAACTCCGGAATTAGCAAGTCAATCTGAGCAATCTCCGAGCTTTGTCAGAGTAAAAGCGCTATGGGAAGCCGTTGGTGCCCAAGTATTAACCATGTCGGTAGAAGCACACGATCAAGTTCTGGCGTCCACCAGTCATCTTCCTCATGCGCTTGCTTATTCCTTAGTAGATACTCTCGCGAACGATCCTGATCACGATGATATATTCAATTATGCCGCCGGTGGTTTTCGGGATTTCACTCGCATAGCGTCAAGTAGCCCAAAAATGTGGCACGATATTATGTGCGCGAACAGCGAAGCGGTCGTGCGTTCTCTTGATCTGTTCACCAAAAATTTGCACCTACTGAGGGATGCCGTAGAGCGGCGCGACAGTGATACAATTATGAGTTTGTTTTGTCGAGCTAAAGAGTCTCGCGAAGCATTTTTACGCTCGCATTCGAGTAACAGCAGTCAGTCGTCAACGACTACCCAAGAACAAGAGTCATCCATGTCTAACAAAATCAATTATGTATTAAAGCCCGGTGGTTTTGTCTCCGGTAGTATCCGAGTTCCCGGTGATAAATCGATTTCTCATCGATCGATTATGTTGGGCTCTTTAGCCGAAGGCGTGACGCACGTTACCGGATTTCTCGAAGGCGAAGATGCATTGGCCACATTACAGGCTTTTAAAGACATGGGTGTCAATATTGAAGGGCCGACCAACGGTGAGGTAACTATTCACGGCGTTGGTCTGCACGGACTAAAAGCACCCAAAAATGCGCTTGATATGGGAAATTCAGGCACTGCCATGCGCTTAATGGCCGGTTTATTGGCAGGACAAGAGTTCGATTCAACCTTAATTGGCGATGTGTCTCTTTCAAAACGACCCATGGGGCGCGTGGCTAAACCCTTGGCAGAAATGGGCGTAAAGGTAGGAACAGAAGAGGGTGGTTGCCCGCCATTGAGAATTTCCGGTTCAACTAAGCCACAAGCCATTCATTACGATATGCCGATGGCGAGTGCACAGGTGAAATCCTGTGTGTTGTTAGCTGGTTTATACGCCGATGGCACAACCAGTGTCACCGAGCCTGCTCCGACTCGCGATCATACCGAACGTATGCTGCGCGGTTTCGGTTACGATGTAAAAACCGAAGGCAATAAAGTGACTTTGACCGGTGGTGGTAAACTTACGGCTGCGAATATCGAAGTTCCCGCAGACATCTCTTCGTCGGCATTCTTTATGGTTGCCGCTGCAATCACTCCGGGTTCGAACCTAACATTACAGCACGTTGGCATTAATCCAACTCGGGTTGGAGTTATCAATATTTTGCGAGAAATGGGCGCTAACATTACCTTGCTCAACGAGCGAGAAGTGGGTGGCGAACCAGTTGCCGACATTCAAGTTCAGTACGCCCCACTTAAAGGAATTCATATTCCAGAAGACCAAGTACCTTTAGCGATCGATGAGTTTCCGGTGTTATTTATTGCTGCCGCAAGTGCTGACGGCACTACGATTTTGAGCGGTGCTGAAGAGCTTCGTGTGAAAGAAAGCGATCGCATTCAGGTTATGGCCGATGGCTTAAACGCCATTGGCGCTGACGCAACACCAACGCCTGATGGTATGGTGATCAATGGCGGCAAGCCACTGCTTGGCGGCGATATTCAAACCCACCACGACCATCGAATTGCTATGTCATTTGCAGTAGCGTCTTTGATCGCTACCGAAGAAATTCGTATCCATGACTGTGCGACCGTTGCAACTTCGTTCCCAGGGTTTGCAGAGCTTGCCAAACAAGTGGGTATATCGATAGAAGTACAAAGTTAGGCAAAGTAGGGCGGTAAATGATTATAATGCCGCCCGTTTTTATCGTAAAAGTTAATCCATACCGCAATAGAGAGATAAACCGGGATAAACCTACCCATGACCATAGATTTCAATCTCACCCACCTAAAGCAGTTGGAAGCTGAGAGTATTCACATCATTCGTGAAGTTGCTGCAGAGTTCGACAATCCAGTAATGCTTTACTCCATCGGTAAAGATTCTGCCGTAATGTTGCATCTTGCTCAAAAAGCATTCTACCCAGGTAAGCCACCATTTCCTTTAATGCACGTCGATACCACGTGGAAGTTTAAAGAAATGATTACCTTCCGCGACGAAATGGCGGAAAAATTGGGTTGGGACTTAATTGTTCACACCAACCAAGAAGGTGTGGATATGGGTGTTGGTCCATTTACTCACGGCAGTGCCAAACACACCGACATCATGAAGACCGCAGCGTTAAAACAAGCGCTTGATAAATACGGTTTTGATGCCGCCTTTGGGGGCGCTCGCCGAGATGAAGAAAAATCCCGTGCTAAAGAGCGCGTTTATTCTTTCCGCGATAAAAACCACCGTTGGGACCCGAAAAATCAGCGTCCTGAATTGTGGAATATCTATAATGGTCGAGTTAACAAGGGCGAAAGCATTCGAGTTTTCCCGCTGTCAAACTGGACCGAACTTGATATCTGGCAATACATTCACTTAGAAAGTATTCCGCTTGTACCGCTTTATTTTGCCGCGAAGCGTCCAGTTGTCGAGCGCGATGGCACATTGATCATGGTTGATGATGATCGTATGCCAATCGAAGATGGCGAAGAAATCCAAGAAAAAATGGTTCGATTCCGTACCCTAGGTTGCTATCCATTAACCGGTGCTGTCGAATCAGAAGCAACAACATTACCTGAAATTATCCAAGAAATGCTACTTACCACTACCTCGGAACGTCAAGGTCGAGTTATTGATCACGACAGTTCAGGTTCCATGGAGAAGAAAAAGCAAGAGGGGTATTTCTAATGTCACACCAGTCAGATTTAATCGCTACCGATATCAATGCTTATTTAGAGCAGCATGAACATAAAGAGCTATTACGCTTTTTAACCTGCGGCAGTGTTGATGACGGCAAAAGCACCTTAATTGGCCGACTTCTTCACGACTCAAAGATGATCTATGAAGATCAGCTAGCGGCTATTCAGTCCGATACCCAAAAACACGGTACCACAGGCGGCAAAATTGACCTTGCGTTACTGGTTGATGGTTTGGCCGCTGAACGCGAGCAGGGTATTACGATTGATGTTGCTTATCGTTATTTCTCAACCGAAAAACGTAAATTCATCATTGCCGATACTCCGGGGCATGAGCAATATACCCGCAACATGGCAACCGGTGCTTCTACCTGTGACCTTGCCATTATTTTAATTGATGCCCGTCATGGCGTGATGACGCAAACTCGTCGCCACAGTTATATTGCATCTTTGTTAGGCATTAAACACATTGTTGTTGCTATTAATAAAATGGATTTAGTTGAATTCAGCGAAGAGCGTTTCAACGAAATTCAAAAAGCCTACGTACCTTTTGCCGAAGACCTAGGTTTACAAGATATTCGCTGCGTTCCTATTTCGGCGCTAGATGGCGACAATGTTGTAAACGTCAGCGAACACACGCCTTGGTATAAAGGCCAAACGTTGATGCAAATTCTCGAAACTGTAGAAATTGCAGAAGATAAAAACACCGAAGATTTCCGTTTTCCGGTGCAATACGTTAATCGTCCGAATTTAGATTTTCGCGGTTTTTGTGGCACAGTTGCATCCGGTGTCGTTCGTGTTGGCGATAAGATTAAAACCTTACCTTCCGGCAAAACCAGCACTGTTAAAAGCATTGTTACCTTTGACGGTAATCTGGATTTAGCTTTCGTTGATCAAGCTGTTACCCTTACATTAGCCGATGAAATTGATATTAGTCGCGGCGATATGATTGTTAATGCGGACGATAATAAAGTCTCAAAAACAAATCACTTAAATGCACACATTGTATGGATGTCTGAGCAAAATCTTACACCCAAAAAACAATACGAATTTAAGTTCGCTAGTAAGGCAGTCATCGGCCAAGTTAATTCCATCGCTCATTTGATTGACGTGAACACACAAGAAACTCGTGAAGCACAACAATTAGAGTTAAACGATATTGCCTTGGCAGAGGTTTCGCTAAACTCCGATGTGGCTATCGATCCATACAATATTAATCGTGCAACTGGTGCTTTTATTATTATTGATCGCCTGACCAATATCACCGTTGGCGCCGGTATGGTAACCGAAGCGTTAAGCGAAGATGAATCTTCTTTAAGTAACAGTCAATTCTCTGAATTTGAACTTGAGTTAAATGCTCTGGTTCGCAAACATTTCCCACACTGGAATGCGTTGGACTTAAGTAGCTTCAAAAAATAATCGAGTATTATTTTAAAAAGGCCTCTTTTATAGAGGCCTTTTTTATGCCTGAATTTCAACTTTTATAGTACTTGATAGGATGCTATTACAGTTTTATTTTGATGAAACCTTTAAAAAGACTATTGGAGTGGCTAAACGTTAGGATGGGAAAATCTAGATGGGTTTTATGAGAAGATATACAGATAACATACTAGAATTCGGTGGCAGAAATTTCCGCCACCTGAACTAACTAAGTAAACTTATTTAGATACTTTTACCAGTTTAGAGCGTAATTCTTCAGGTACTTCGTCTAACATAACAATAGAAATGTTTTCGTTAAATTTAGTAGCGTTGGCTGAAGCGCTTTTAGATAAAGTAGTGTTAATTTCTTTCGCAGACAATGTGTACATGTTGCCATTTAGTGGATCAACAATAAACCATCCAATTAAACCGCCGAATAAAATATTACCGCCAATGTACCAACCGTTAGCAGAAGTTTTTACTGGAATCTCAACGGTGTCATAGCCGTCTTTTGATAATACTAAGTTGAATGATTTTCCACCCCAGTATGAACCATCACTTTTCTCTAGTGTTACTGTAGTAGGAGTAGTGCCTTTAAAAATTTCAGCGCCTTTCTCGTCGGTAATAACAATAGATGCACCATCTGGTGAACTCATAATTGGTAGTGTTTGAGTCGATTCACCAACAATAGTGGCGCAGCCTGAAAGTGCAACAAAAAATGACAAAATTAAAGAGTATGAAGTAAATTTCATGCAGGTATTCCTTTATTGTCTGCAAATGGATTGGTAAAAATAAGGAGGTGTGAATTCTATCTCAAAATTATAAAAGTCGCTCTAAAAATTATTTGTATAGGATGATTTTCGCGCCAAATAAGTAACTTATTTAAGTGTATTATTTTTATAAAAAGTAAATAATTTTTATTTAAAGAAAAATAAATAGCTGTTTTCCTTTGCTGTTCTAACTTTACATATTTTTTCTAAAGAATTTAACACCAAAGTGTTAGTACTTGTATTGACTTTTTAATTGAATGAATTTCGGATGTTCAAGCTCGTTATTAAGTTTAATTTTTTAAATGTAGTAATTATGTCAATCAAAAATTGTATTCCGGATTAATAGGAGCGAAGCAATGAGGAGATCTGTCAATATTTGACTAAATTAAAAATTTACACGGTTTTTATTGTGGTGGGATTATAAAAAGTCTATTGATAAAAATTGTGAGTAGAAAAATACTATCTTTTTAAAGTTATAAAAATGATCACTAACGAGAGGCTAAATATCTTGGATTTACAAAAAACGATGAAAGAGTAATCGCTAATATAATTTGTATTTAGTGATTACTCTTTTACTTGATTCAATTTTCTAAGCAATTAGGCAGATTTTAGCAAAATGTATAAATGCTAGATGTCGCCCAGTTGTGGCCTAATAAGTAAATCTTCAACAACGGTTCTGTCACTGACTTCAAAGCAATTAAACATTAATGCGGCCACGTCTTCTGCGGGTATAAATCTTTCTTCTGGAATATCAACACCGTCCCAGCTGCTGGTTAGGGTTGCTCCCGGTAAGACAGATGTTACTTTTACATGATGGTTTTTCATCTCTTCTCTTAAAGCTTTTGAAAAACCATACAGTGCGAATTTACTGATGGTATACGAGCCGCCATTTGCATAGGCTATTAATGAGGCAATAGAGCATACATTGAAAATATGGCTACCTTTTTGAGATTTGATATTTTCGATTAAATGACGTGTTAAATAATAGGCGGAATATAAGTTAGTTTCTATTTGCGATTCCAACACGCCTTCTTCTTCTGAATGAACTTCGCCGGGTAAAAATTTACCCGCGTTGTTGATTAATACCTGAATTGGCAGGTTTAAGCTCAAAACATAATCTGCAAAAGCGCAAACATCGCTTTTATTGGCGAGATCAGCCTGAAATATATGCAAACGTTTTTCTAAATCTAATTCAGATTTCAACGATTCTAGTTCGTTGATGTTTCTAGAGCAGGTCGCGATGGTAAAGCCTGCATTGTAGAATTTATCCACTAAGGCACGACCTATACCTTTAGAACCACCACTGATTACGACGAGTTTGCTGTTATTAGCTGGGTTCACAAAATACTCCGAATTATGTTCACAAAAATAGTTCGCAGCAGTGTAAACGTCTAAGAAGTTGGCTTCAACTTCTTAGCTGGGATTAAAAAGATGTAAGAGCCAAATCGTTAACGAGTTACAACTAAATGCACGCAGTTGGTGTTTTTCAGTCGAATACTGGCTCAACATTGTCTATAAGCTGTTCAAATTGAGAAATACAGGCTTCTAAACGGTTAAAAAACAAACCAATATGCAATCCGTCGACGGTGCCGTGATGGCATTGCAAAGCAACGGGGGCATAACGTCTGCCATCACGATCAATATGTTTACCAATAGTAACCACCGGATTGAACCCATAGGGGCGAAAAAACGGTTGCTGAAAATGTGTAAATGAAATCCAAGGAATGTTAGAAACAAAAAACATATGAGATTTGTCTTTAACGCCGGTATCGGGACTTTCTTTGGCTTGAGCTATATCGTTTAAAATAGTTTGATGAAAACGTTCGAAGCGTGAAACATATTTAGAATCGCAAAAGCTAAAAGTTCCATCAGCTTGCGATACTGTATACCCTGGTTCTATGTAGTCAAATTCGTAAAGGTGATTATTTATATAGCGATGCTTTAATTCGGGTATGCTATTCACCGTTTTTGTCAGGCAATAAAGTAGGCAGGTAAACAAATTAAGATCGTTATTTTTGGCGCATTCCCTTACTGTTGTAATATCAACTTCTACGGTTGCACTCAGAAAAGGGACATCGTATTGCAAAAATACTTCAAGCAATTCTCTACGCTTATAGGTATTTAAATCGACTAACCTTTTTTCGGGTAGGGTAGTGATGACTTCTCTAGTGTTCAATCTATATTTCCTTTTGATTACCGATAGAATGAGTATCGCTGACTGATAATCATTAATGAACGGTATATTAGTGATAAAGGTATATTTTTGAAAGAGGTTTACATCAAATACACTATCAAAAAATGCGACAAGATTTTATTTGTTTGCGCGCTTTTCTTGTCATCTATTGATCGTCAGTACTGTGATTTTATCGACAATATACGATCTTTTAATAATGATAAATTATTGTTTAGAAGGGTTTTTGATGGGGTTCTTTCTCTAAAAGAATAAATAATTAGGCAAGGTTTTAAAAAAATGCTTTCGTTAACAGATAATGAAATAACTGTTGTTCTTTAGGTGACTCTAATTGAATCTATAATAGACCGTTAAGTGCGGTACCCATTTTTCGACATTAGTTATGTTCTAAAGAATTTATTGGAAACTCTGATTAACCTAGAGTTTCCAGCGACACAAGGATGTGTCGCCAATTTCAAGAACCGTAAGTGATTGAAATTGTGAAGAAATTGGAAATCGCATTTTCAATTTCTGTGCTCTGATTAAATCATGGATGAGTTAATCAGAGCTTCCTATAGTTTCCAATATCGAAAAATTTTAAATAGATTATTTATGAACTTTGTAAAAAATAGTGTTCTAAACGCGCGTTATATCAGATACAAATTAAACCTACAGCAACTAGGGGTTAATGCTAGCGTTCGGCATCTAATAGTTATTTTACAGTTTGTATCGTTCTATCAGATTTTTCAATTGAGAAATAGCGCCAAATAAATCATTGCAGGCATACTGTGTTGATTGCGCAATTTCATTATTTCGGGCGGTTGAAGAGTGTATGATTTCAACATTGTGAGATATATGGTGGGACACAGTTTTTTGTTCGTCGGCTGCCAGGGCAATTTCGGAATTTAATTGATTTATTTGTTCCATTGAGCTCAGTACATTTATAAAATTCTTACTAACTTCTTCGGTTAATTCTGCATTTTGAGTTGCCTGTTGACGATTTTCCTGCATTAAATCGGTAGCGTGTTTCCCTTGTTGTTGTAGTTTCTCAATCATGTCGTTAATTTCTTGAGTAGAAGCCTGCGTTCTACTCGCCAACGAACGCACCTCGTCGGCAACTACGGCGAAGCCGCGTCCTTGTTCGCCAGCTCGTGCAGCTTCAATGGCAGCATTTAAAGCAAGAAGATTGGTCTGCTCGGCAATGTTTCGAATAACATCCAATACCGTTGAAATATTCGTACTTTGTTCCGCTAATTTTGATACTACAGCTTCGGATTCTTCAATGTTACGAGCCTGTTGCCTAATTTTTTGAGAAGTTTGACGTAATGAATCAGAACCCACTTTAACGTTGCCGTAGGCTCCTTCAGTAATTTTCTTAGCGCCCTCGGTATTCTCCGCAACCTGATTTGCTGATATCGAAAGCTGATGCACCGCTGAAGCCAGTAATTTGGTCTTCTCATTTTGTTCATCTTGAACAGCTGACATATTACTGGAATATTCAGTGAGGCTCTCAGATGTTGCCGATACCGCACGGGTTTGATCACTTACTTCTTTCATGGTTGACTGTAAGCTGGCCAGAAGTCGATCAAACTCTTTCGCCATAACACCAATTTCGTCTTGGCGTGTTGACGCAAATCGTACGGTTAAATCACCACCGCCATCGGCAAGATTTTTGATGGCTTTAATTTGTGATCTCAAGGGTTTACTGACCAAATTCGACGTTAAAAACATCACAACGGTAATAATAACGGCAAGCACACCAATGATTTCTATAATCGTTACGATGGCGGCATCAAATGCTCTTGAACGGATATCGGATTTTTTTGTTGCAACAATAATGTCGTAGCCCCAGGGTTCATACGGTATTATTTTGAGGTTATATTCAGTGGACTGGTTTGATATAATTTGTTGTACCTGATCATTTGTGACGTTTGACGAAGAGATAGTGACTGTATCTTTAGCGTCTCTTAACGCGGCAAAGCCATTTTCCAATATGCGTGTGCTTTCTATGGCGTTATTCATAGCGCCAAGATTCGCCGAATAACCGACATACCATATACCAATAGTTTCGTTAAATATATTTTTTAAGGGTTCGTATGCCGTCAAATAAGGTTTACCCAAAATATCGACTTCACCGTAATAGGTCTGACCTGCTTTAATAGCCGTCATTGCTTTACTATTTTCGGCTAATTTTGTGCCCGTAGCACGAGCGTTATCTTTCATGACGTTGGTTGAAATACGAATAAAATCTTCACCACGTTTGCTGAAGATGGTCGCAGTGCCTCCCATTATGTCTGTCAATCCATCCACGAGATCGTAATTATTGGCGATGGGTCTATTACCAAGGTACAAGTTGGTAGACGGAGTTCCTGAAACATTTACCTCTTCACCAGATCTAGCAGCGCCAAGTTCAGCGCCGCGTTCTTTTAGCAGTTTCATACTGCTAGCGACACGTTCAGACATAATTGAGTTGGTTATATCTAATACGGTGCGAATATCGTGTATAATGTCTTGCTCAAGATCCGCAACGAATTTCTCTGTTTTAGAAACCTCGTTCTCCCAAGAAAACACTATCAATAACAAACCTATAATTAAGGTAGCAATAGTCAGCGCCGTTATAAACTTTTTTTGAATAGACATTGTTAATCTCAAGTTTGTCTGTATCACATGCGGTATAGTTAGCGATCTACGATTTACGCACTTTAACAAAACTGCTGTTATTAAAAATGTTTATAATATAAGCGTCCGTGATCTAATTAACTTTGATTTAATCCGTTATGTCTGTACAAAGAGATAATCATTAACTGCGTATTTTTAGAAGAGTTAGGAAACTATGAAGTAACATTGGATTTTCAACAGTTATTGATGGATATTTTTTACATCCAATATTAACGCATAAAAGTCATGTTTTAATTGTGTTAATGCTATTTTTTGTTGATTCGATAATGTTTGATTTTCTGAATTTAAGCAGTCAAAAGAGTTACAACCGATAAGTGGCAGGTTTCTACAGATTTTCACTGACTCATACCATCGACAACAGTCGGACTCGTAAAACCAGCGCCAATCGGCTAAAGATGACAGTAATAAATCGGTGTTAACACCCAGAGCGCCAGCTAAATGCACGGTTGAATTATCTACGCTGATAAACTTGGTTAAAAATGAAGTCATTAGTATGGATAGATGAACCAAGTCATTTTTTAAATCAAAATCGGGTGTATAGACACCTTTCTTTGCAAGCAATTCTATTTCGTCACTTGTTGCATCGTATTGAAGATTAATGAACTTTATAGATTGATCTCCAACAAATGCTTCCAGTAAATCCGAGAGTATTTCTAGCGGTATATTTCTTCCTAATGCATTTGTCCGGTAGTTTCCGCCACGCCAACTGATGCCAATAAAAAGAGGCTGCTCGGCGTCATCATTTATATCAAAGAAGTGGTAAATTTTTGCTTTAAGTTCGCTTTCTAATTGAGCTTTCGAATTTATGCTATGAGGTACTTTGGCTAAGATCGTTTGTGGTTGTATATCGTCAATGCTATGTACAAGGTATCGACCGAGTGATCCAAGCGATATGCAGAAATCAAATTCACTGTAATCACCTTGGTATTCATCAGTTATAAAGTGAACCCGTTCGTGCAATAGTGGTTCAATTAATGTTCTTAATCTAGGATCTATTTTTAGCGTGATTTCGGTCTGCAATTTAGCCATTAAATTCAGAAACATGATTTGATCACCCAACCCTTGATCGGCCCACAATAACAAATGTCCCTCTTGCTCACCGTTCCAGCTGGGTAGTGGTAAATCCAATTGAATACAATGACTATCCTGCCAGCGATACTCGTATTCTTGCCAACCAAGCTCAAATTCATGAGACAAGAGTGCTAAATGCGCAAAATTTATGTGCGCGTAAAAATTATTCGGCTCAATTTCAATGGCTTTTTGCAGCAGTTGCGCCGTGGTACTCAAGTTACCAAGCGCTTTTTCAACTACTGCTAAATTGATATAACTTTTTGCCAATTGTGGACACATTTGTTGCACGATTACAGCGGTTGCTTTTGCCTCATGCAATTTTGCTTGACGGTAATAACATTCGCTCAGCTTAGCCAGATAAATAGGCTCAGGACGTTGTTGTATAATCTGACTTAATACATCTTCTGCTTGAGTGTAATGCTCAAGCGACATCAGGCGGTCTACATAATATTCACAAATAACGTTATTATTTGGAAGTTCATTGTAGGCGATGGTTAAAAAATCGATGGCTAAACGGGAATGCCCTTTGAAAAATTCTTCATTTAAAAGTCGTACGATTTGCTTCGGATGTAGATTTTGCTGAATAGCCTGCTTAAAAATTTTAAGAGCCAAATCAAATTGCTGCTCTTTCATACAGATATTAATAAGCGGGATTAATACTACAACGGAGTGATTTTTTTCACTCAAAGCGGCAATAATTTGCCGCATTTCCGCTGTGTTGCCGCTTTCTACCGCTTTTTGCAGTTGCTCAATCATCTTTAGCCTTGATTTATTGATAAATTATTAATAAAGGCAACAGAGCAATTATTTAGCCAGTCTAAATTTAGGTGTAGAAACCTAGCTTCGACGGTAATTTTTCTCCAGCTTTTCTAAAATACATGTAAAAGCACACAAATGGTTTCTTAAATCGCTCGACGTAAATTTAAAAACTTGAGCAATTAATTTTCGATAGAAACCAATTTGATCATAATTAAATTCTATTAATGAAAATTAATTTCGGTCGGTGAGCAAAAAATAATCTTTTTCTACAAATTCCTCCCTAAAGTAAAATTTTTTAGAGCCGATGTCCCGGTTGTGAATGATTGTAACGAGGATCTTAATCCCCTAGGGGGCTAGGAGTAGAACCATGACTTTAACTGTAAATACCAATATCGCTTCGCTGAATACTCAGCGTAATTTAAACCAATCTTCTGGTGACCTAAACGTAGCTTTACAACGTTTATCAACAGGATTTCGTATCAATAGCGCTCGTGATGATGCAGCCGGTTTACAAATTTCAAACCGCTTAACATCCCAGGTAAACGGTTTAACCGTTGCCGCAAGAAATGCCAGTGATGGTATTTCTTTATCTCAAGTTGCAGAGGGCGCATTGCAACAGTCAACAGATATTTTACAACGTATTCGTGATCTTGCGTTGCAATCGGCCAACGGTAGTAACTCTGCCGGTGAACGCCAAGCGCTGCAAGAAGAAGTTAATCAGCTTAAACAAGAGCTCACTCGAATTGCTGACACCACTACATTTGGTGGTCGAAGAATTCTAGACGGCACTTTTGGAACCTCGTCATTCCAAGTGGGTGCCGAAGCAAACCAAACCATCGAAGTAACATTAACCAATGCGTCATCTTCTAGACTTGGTAATTATCGAGTTGATAGCGAAGGGACGGTAGCGGGAAGTATTAGTAATGCCATTGGCGGTGCTAACTTTACCGCGGGTACAGTAGGTGTTGTTGGCCCGTTTGGTATTTCGACCTTTACAGTAGAAACAACCGATACCGCCGGAGACATTGCCGATGCCATTAATGCATCTACGCAATCAACCGGAGTTAGTGCTAGTGCAATTAATAGAATTGCCGTTAACGCAAGCGACATATCTATAGCCTTTGATGGCGCCAACGGAGTTGCCGATTCGGTAAGTTTCTCGATTGGAACCAATAATGGTGACGGCGTTGCTAACACAACCGATATTGTATTAACCGCAACCGGCGATGCTGCGCAAGATTTAGAAAATCTTCGTGATGCGATTAACGCAGATTCGGGTACCAATGGTTTGTCGGCACAAATTGACGAAACCGGTAATTTAATTGTTACTGCAAAAGACGGCGACAATATTCAGATTACGGGTTTTACCGAAATTGACGGCAACAATAGCGCAAACGATTCGTCGGTAACATTCAGTGTTGTATTACCCGATGATACCATTAGTACCGCAAACGTCGCCTTATCTGGTGCAACTTCAAATACCTTTGAGGCGATTGGTACAGTTACGTTTGACTCCAATGAACCCTTCACGCTTAGCGGTACCAACATTGGAGAAATTACGGCGGCGACCATTGGGGTTTTACAAACAGTTGCAGATATTGATGTTACCACCGCCGATGGAGCGCAAGATGCCATCGCCATTGTCGATGGGGCAATATCGTCCATCGATAGTCAAAGGGCGATTTTAGGTGCGGTGCAAAACCGGTTTGAAAACACCATTGCCAACTTAAATAACATTGTTGAAAACGTATCGGCTGCACGTAGCCGAATTCGCGACACAGACTTTGCCGCAGAGACCGCGCAATTAACAAGAAGCCAAATTCTACAACAAGCTGGCACCACAATTCTTGCGCAGGCAAACCAAATTCCCCAAGCAGTCCTCAGCTTGTTGGGTGGATAACAATAAAAAATAGGTTCTTTAATCTCTGCAATCTCACGATCTTGGCCGCCATTGAGCGGCTTTTTTTCGTGTTTGAAAATTAAAAAACACACTGAATGCATAATTTGGGGCGTTAGTTTGAGTATTAAGTATTTGATTTTCAGTATTTAGATACCCGAGTTAGAAAATTTTAGTTTTTTTATTAATATGCGACTGGTTTTCGGTATTTTTAGTGTAGTGGCTGCTGTTATATGATTCGAACGGTGGTTGAATCATTTTTTGTGCTCTCGAAATTTAATTCAACTAATTCTCTTTTGAAGTTGGTCTTAACGATTTGTCTAAACCTTGTTTTACAAGTGTTACAAAGTACCTCTTAAAAATAAATTTGTATATATTTCTCGGCGTATCAAATAACGTAAAAAAGCAATTTAATGAGTTTTGTGCCAGAGTCTAGAATTTGTTGACGGTTTTAATATTTCGAGATAGTTTGGGAGAATAAGTTGTTTAAAAAATAATCGGTATGTTTTTTGTAAAGTTTTTTTGATTGTTTTCAGAATTTCATTATCTAGTGCGCAGGTAACAGGATGTTAAAATGGAAGATATATTAAATTCTATAAAAGCCTCTCTATATGATCGGTCGGTAAGCCCTCTTTTTGGGACAATTTGTATTGCGTCGTTATTTTGGAATTACAAAATAGTTCTTACGATTTTTTCAGCTGAAAAGCTGCAGTTAAAGCTGTTAATAATTAATCAAATTTTTAAAGAGAGTGACTTGATTTTTTTAGGGATTGATATTCCTGGTTCGATACTAGATGGCTTACTCATTCCTTTTCTTTTTTCCTTGTTTTATATTTTTATTTATCCCTGTTTGTCTGCACCTGTTTATAGATACAGTTTGAGATGGCAAAAAAAATTAAGGGATATAAAAGTTAATATTGAAGATCGGCGACTTTTAACCATTGAAGAATCTCGACAAATTAACAGGAAGTTAGCTAAGTTGCAGGTGGAATATGATAATGAAATATTATCTTATAGAAGACAAGTCGAAACGTTAACGGAAGACATAAATAGGTTACAAAAAGAATCTTTAATTTCACAGAATAATATTTTAACTGAAGGCGATCAAAAAGACGTTTATACGGATTCTCAAAGTAATGAAGTTCCTGATGAAGCTGCAAAAATCTTGGCTACTTTTTCAGGTTTAAAAGATGGGCATGGTAGAACTTCCGAGGATGTTGCACAAAGTTTAGAATTGCATATCGATGTTGTTAGAGATTTTTTTGAGCATCTTAGAGAAAAAGGGTTTATTTATATGGATGGCGATACTGAGGAGAATGATATTTTATATATGCTTTCACCTTCTGGGAGGGCGTATTTAGTAAAAAATAATCTATTAAATAAATATAGTCGACAATTAAGTGAAGGAATAGATTCCAGTGAAGATAAATAGAATTTTAATGGTTGATTATTTTAAATCGATATTTCGCGCTAGTGAAAAAATTTCTTGTTTTTAATTTAATTCCGACTCTATGTCTAGACGCGTTGGTAGATCTATTTGTGTATGATAGTGATGGTCGATGAGTTTTAAACAAATTAACAAGAGGCTTAAATGATGCAAGAAGTGTATTGTGAAGTTGTTGGTAGAAGCGTTGGTTTAATTAAAAAGAAAATTGAAATAAACGTAGATTTTGGTGAATCTATCGGATGGATTGAAAGATTGACTGGTGGAAATCCCATGAAAGACTCTTTTGGAAAGATAATTCAGTTTAATTCTATGATAGATGCGTTAAACCATATGGCTAAAGATGGGTGGTTATTCGTTAATGCCTACAGTATCACGTTAAAAGATCAAAATGTTTATCATTATATAATGCGTAAGGTAATTTCTTAACGGTTCGATGAGTCACCTTTATAATTCATTTTGTCTTTATAATGTTTGGGGAGAAGGAGTAATATGCATACTCCAGTAGAGTTTTATCTAAGAACACCAGTGGATTTATTTCGAAGAGGTGGAGCGAAAAAACCGAGATTTGATTACATAAGAACTAGCCCTCCACGAGAAACACCGGAAAAATTTGATCTAAAAGTAGACGAGCAGTTTGGAAAGATAATAATAAACCATCGCAGTGGTGGTCTTAGTTTGTTTAATAAACCAGACTTTAGAAGTGGCAAAGATTGGTGGTTAATACCTAAAGGAACGGTATTGCCACCTGGATTTACGATTACAAAAGATTTAACATTTGGAAAATTTCATGGACATTACAGTATTCGTGCTAAAGAGGATATTGAATTAGATGTTTGGAAAGAAAAATTAGGAAAATGGGCTGAAACACATGCTGTCCATGTAAATACGTTTACCGGAGTCAAAGATTCAAATGTTTAATGTTCAAGAATTACGTTTAATTCGTCACGCCGTTAGTAAAGAATTAGATGATTGTGAAAAAAAGCTAAAAATATTAGACCCTGATAGCGATGATTCTATAGAAATAGGTAATGACTCGATGTTGTTAAGAGTCATTCTGGAGAAAATAGCAAATGTTGAAGAAGTTTAAACCATTAAGAAGTACAGCAAGTTGTATCATTTAAAATATGCGCGAAAATTTTAATGTATATATTTTGAGCATGTTTTCTAAATTTCATGTAGTCAACAATAAACTCCGTGATAATATACACGTTTATTTAGTGTTAAATTATTAGGAGTTTTTGTGAGATACGCAGTTTTATGCATATTGGTTTCAATTTTAATGGGTTGTGGCGCGACGCCAATCACTTCTGCTCCTGTAGATGCTCCTTACCAGCAAATTACCCAAAAGCCGTTGATTAAAGTAGCTCCGTTTTATCCTAAAGACCTTCTTAATCGCGGTATAGAAGGTTGGGTACTAATAGAAGTAGAAGTCGCTGAGATGGTAAAGTCGTTTCTTCAAAGATTTTAGAGGCAAGCCCTGAGTCTGGTTTTAATGAAGCTGCATTAAATGCGGTAAATAAGTGGGTATATAAGCCAGGCTCTTTGGGTCAAGAAACCAAAACAAAGGCATTGGTTGAGTTTTTGATTGCTAAGTAACGAAATGCCTAACGGCCAACTTAGATTGGTTGTATCAAGATTAAATACAGTATCGACTTTGTTTAAATCTGTGCATTTATATTATTCTCTGATTAAATCATCCGTGATTTAATCAGAGAGCAGATCTTGAAAATGCGATTTCTACTTCCTTCATAATTTTAAGCATTCTCAGTGCTTGATCTTAGCGATATATTCTTGTGTCCAAGTGAATTCCAGGTAAATCAGAACTTCCGTATACCTTATACTTGCATTTCTGGCAACCAAATGCCGAGTATTTTTAATATGTCACGCTGATTAATTAACCACTATAAATGACGAGCGCTAATAAAGCTTTTCTTGTTATTAGTGGCTTCTAATTCTTTCAAGTCCTTGTAGTAGCTTTTAGAACCTTTTGGTTAATTCACCTTTGATTTAATCGGAGGCTAGAGTTTGAAAATGATATTTGCGTGGACTCGGTCGGTGATTTTTTGCCGCTTTTTAGTTTACAAACCCAAATTGGCCGCTAATATAAAAGTAAGCATATGCAAAAGCTAATGCGCGGCAGGTCAGGTATTTGCCGTTCTATGATTGTTAATACTCTCATAGAGCTCAATTTTTACGTTTTTAATTTATCTATCTCTAACGGTTCTTAAGTTCTCTTCTTTTTACTCCACCGAGTTTGCTTAAACGCTAGACAAACCGGTACCTCCCCTAAAAATTTTCATTTTTAAAGTTTTTACGCTATCGGCCGATAGCCTTAGTGCACAATCTTATCTCACAGTCAATTAGCCCCGTTAGAGGGCCAGGAGTCATTCAAATGACATTAACAGTCAATACAAACGTTGCGTCTTTAAATACGCAACGCAACTTGAATAGCTCGACGTCAGCACTTAATGTCTCTCTACAACGCCTCTCTACGGGCTTTAGAATTAATAGTGCTGCCGACGATGCTGCAGGTTTGCAAATTTCAGACCGACTAACTTCGCAAATTAATGGGCTAAACATTGCCTCTCGAAATGCGAACGATGGTATTTCTTTGGCGCAAGTTGCTGAAGGTGCGTTGCAACAATCCACGGATATTTTACAACGTATTCGTGACTTGGCCTTGCAATCTGCTAACGGCAGTAACTCATCGTCTGAACGTCAAGCGTTACAAGAAGAAGTGAATCAGTTACAACAAGAATTAACACGTATCGCCGATACGACAACGTTTGGTGGTCGAACAGTTCTTGATGGTACATTTGGTACAGCCTCTTTCCAAGTGGGTGCCAATGCAAACCAAACCATTGAGGTTTCTTTAACGAATGCCTCTGCCGAACGTTTAGGTAACTACCGTGTGCAATCGGCGGGTACAACCGCAGGTAGCGTATCTAACTCGGTGGGTGGTACACAGTTTACCGATGGCGCTACCGTTACAATTACAGGTGCATTTGGTACCGGTAGTTTTACAACGTCAAATACAGATACCGCAGGCGAGGTTGCCGATGCTATTAACGCACTGGGTGATACCACCGGTGTCTCTGCGCGGGCCATTACTCAAGTGGCAATTAACGCGGGTGATTTTGTGTTATCAACCGATACTGCGAACGGTACAGCGGACTCGGTAACATTCACCATTGGTACTAATAATGGTGACGGCGGAACCAGTTCAACTACAACTGCGGTCACCTTAACGGCCAGCGGTGATGTAGCGCAAGATTTAGAAAACCTCCGTGATGCGATTAACGCAGACTCCGGTAGTAACGGTATATCTGCGGCACTCGATGAAAACGGGAATTTAATTTTGTCGGCTCAAGATGGCGATAATATTGAAATTCAAAACTTCACCGAAGTTAACGGAGCCGGTGCTAACAACAGTTCGAGCATTGTATTAACCGCGGTAAACGCAGACGGTACTATCGGCACAGCTAACCAAACTGTCGATGCCACTGCAAACGCGTTCGAAGCAGTAGGTACTATTACCTTCGATTCCAGTGAGCCGTTTACTGTTGGGGGCACTAACATTGCCGAAATTACCAGCTCGTCAATTGGTGTTTTACAAAGCGTTGAAGGCATCGATATTACCAGCGCCAGTGGTGCACAGGATGCTATTGCTGTAGTCGATGGTGCCATTGCCAATATTGACTCCCAGCGAGCGCAGTTAGGTGCGGTGCAAAACCGATTCGAAAATACCATTGCCAACTTGCAAAATATTTCTGAGAACGTTTCTGCAGCACGAAGCCGAATTAGAGACACCGATTTTGCGGCTGAAACTGCTGAATTAACACGTCAGCAAATTTTGCAACAGGCCGGTACTTCGGTGCTAGCGCAGGCTAACCAGCTTCCACAGGCTGTATTGAGTCTTCTAGGTTAAAACGTGATTTATCGGCGGGGTTTACTCCGCCGATAATATAGAGGGTGAAAAATGGATATTAATAGCGTACAAAATATTCGCCCCACAGCCGCCAGCCCTTCAGCTTCACGCAATAATACCAGAGCAGAAGTGGCAATCTCTGATCGCGTTCCGCAAGAACAGATTCGCGCTGTGCGGGTTGAACAAGAAAATACCGAGCCTAGTGTTTCTGAGAATATTCGCGAAGCGGTTTCAAATTTAAACGAGTTCTCGCAATCGATTCGCAGAAATCTATCGTTTAGTTTACAAAATGAAACTGGCCGTGTTGTAGTAGAGGTTACCGACTCTGAAACTGGTGAATTAATTCGTAAAATTCCTTCGGATGAAGCTTTGCAAATAGCAGAACGCATATCTGAGACAAGAAGTTTACTTCCCTCTGTGAAGGTTTAAATTTTTAAGATTTAACTTCACAGAGTGTTGTTGCGCTTATTATATTAGTTTTTACTAGACTATATTTATCTGATGTATTTCTCTATCGCATGTATGGCCCTGTTTTTTTGTTACTTAAATTCGATGTAACTCATCTTCTGTTTACCGGTTTTTTTATTTAGTATTTTTACGCATTGGCACTTTCACAACGCTTAGGCTTACTATTTGCGTTTGTCTTGATTTCTAGAAAATAGTGGTCTAACCAAAAACTTAAGTGCGGCAATAATTAGCCGATATTCTTGCTAATCAATAACAATAACTGTGCATAATCATCGAAGGATAAATAGCTCCAGTAGTTAAGCATCCAGAATTTTTAACACTTGCAGAGTTGTGATTTTTAAACAGTTTTCATCTAACGTGTATACGGCGGATTTTTAATGACCATCACATTTAACGGTATTGGATCAGGGCTTGATATCGATGCCATTGTTGGCGCGATTGTCGATGCAGAGCGTGCACCAACAGAAGGACGATTAAATCGCCTAGAGTCAAATGTTACCGAAGAATTGTCGGCGGTGGGTCAATTAAACTCGGCATTAACCGCTTTCTTAGATGCTGTCGATGATCTATCCGATGAGTCTTTATTTCGAGGGCGATCGGTGAGTATTGGTGATCGTAGCTTAATCAGTGCTACCGCCGATGAAAGTGCCCAGGCCGGAAGTTATCAAATCCAAATTGAGCAAATAGCCACGGCTCAAAAAATTGCAACTCAAGCCGTTGCAACCGCCGGTACCGAGGTTGGCACCGGTACCTTAAACATTTATTTGGGCTCAGAATCGTTCAGTATCGACATTGATGAAAACAACAACACACTGCAACAAATCCGTACCGCTATTAATGAATCGGAAAATAATCTTGGTGTAACAGCCTCCATTATTAACGACGAAACCGGGGCGCGATTAGTATTAACCAGTAATGAGACCGGTTTAGATAACACCATTTCTTTGACAGTAAACGATAATGACGGCGATAACAGAGATGCGTCTGTAGGCTTGTCTCAGCTTGTTTATGACCCTACCGATATCGAAACCACCGGTGATGGCGGAGTGGTGCAAGATGGCCGAGAATTAGATTCCGCACAAAATGCTATTGCCTACATTGATGGACTGAGAATTACGGGTTCAAACAATACCTTTGAAAATGCCATTGAAGGCGTGACCTTCAATTTATTAGACGCTCAAGATGCCGATGATTTTGCCAGCGGAGATACGATCAATTTAACGGTTGGCAATGACACCGCCAGTGCACGCGGTGCGATCGAAAATTTTGTAAATGTCTATAACAGCTTTTTAGACGTCGTAGAACAACTCACCGTTGTTGTCGTAAATGATGGTAATACCGGTAACGTAACCGGAGCCTTAACCGGCGACTCAACGGTAAGAGGTTTGCTTTCTAATATACGAAGCCAATTTTCTACCGGTGTTTCTGACAATCCCCAAGGTTTACAGTTTTTAGTAAATATTGGTGTATCAACCGATCAAGAAGGACGGTTAACCATTGATAACACCCGTTTAAACAATGCGTTTTCGACAGATTTTGATGCGATTGCTAATTTGTTTTCGGGTGATAACGGATTATCGAATCGTCTATCGGAGTCTTTGGATGGGTACACAGGTTCTAGCGGTATACTACAGTCACGAAGAGACAGTTTACAAAATACGCTTAACGGTATTGATGACCAGCGAGAAGCATTAGAAAGACGAATTGAATTAACGCAAGAGCGATTATTCGCTCAATATCGAGCGACAGATGCCCTAGTGGGCCAGCTCAATAATACCTTAAGCTTTTTAACCAGCTCATTACAAAATACTCCTATAAATAATCGCAGAGATAACTAACAGACCCTTTGATTAAATCGTGACGGAGTTAATCATAGGATTCAATATGTAAAATATTGCGAATAAAATATATTAGGCTCAAGTCCCTTTTGCTTTTGTCGATAGCTAACAGGAGCAGGCGAGGAAATATTATGAATCAAAATCATGCGTTAAGTCAGTACAATCAGGTAAGTTTGCATACATCCGTTACTGATGCGTCACCTCATAAACTTATTGATCTGTTGTTATTAGGCTTTTTAGAGCGCGTAGCTCAGGCCCGTGTAGCAATTTTAAACAACAAGATAGAAATGAAGGGCAATCGAATATCTAAGGCGATTGATATATTAGCGGGTTTACGCGCGGCTCTTGATTTTGAAAAAGGCGGTAAAGTAGCGACAAATTTAGATGACTTATATGAATACATGACGCATCTTTTAATTTCGGCAAATCTTAATAACGATTTAAAAAAATGCGATGAAGCCACAGATTTAATGCGCGTTATTCGTGATGGTTGGAATGGATTAGATCTTAAAGCAATTGAAGAGCACAAATAATCATTATGAATAAAACAATGACATTGATCGAAATAGAAAACAGCTTATCCAAATTGGCGATGGGTTTGGATATGGCCTTAGAGCAAGAAGACAGTAGTGCATTCGATAATCTTGATCGTCAAATAAATGAATTGGTTCAAGTGTGTGTTGAATTAAGAGCAATTGAATTTCAAAGTGTTGCGCTTAAAATTGAAAGAATTGTTAGAATGTACCGACGTGTTATTTATTTTCTTGAACAACAAAAGGTTGATGTTCAAGATAAAATTCACTCTCTAGGTTTAGAGAAAAAAGTACATCAAGCCTACCTGGCTCAAAACTATTAATTTCAAAATCATTAATCTCAAAACAACTAAAAGAACCTTCGATCAGTTAGTTCGTGAACGAGTCACGCAGCAGAAGTTGCCTGCGCAATTTCTGTTTTCATTTTATTGTCATTAATTTATCGTCATTAACTTATGGTTCTTGAAGTTGATGAAATATTTTTTGTATTGTTTGAAATTCCGGATTGATTAGGATTTCGTGAAAAGTAAGGGTTAAGCAATTAACGAATCAGTTGTGCTTGGTCGTTAATGTAGACCTGAAAGTTTGCCAAGTTTTCGATGTATCTCGCAAAAGACTGATTCTCATATACTTGCGTTATCACAATCTCCGCACCGTTGTGTGGGTCAGTTTGCTGTATAAAGTCCGGTAAGCTTTGTTCTCCTCGGCTATCTACTTTAAAAATCATACCTGTTTCAACATTAACATCGCGACCAATATTGAGCGTTACCCCATTATTACTGATTTGAGTGATGCGTGCTTTCGTGGGTAAGCACAGCAATGAGTCATTAATCCAGTGCGCAGCTTGTGTAACAATCTCAGAAACAACCTGACCATAGTCCGTATCGTAAAAAGCCGCTGAGAAGGCTTGAGGTTTATTTTTAAGGCTAGTGCTGTCGTAGGCACTGCCAGAGAATTGTTTGTGCGCAACTTCAAGTCCGGTAAAGTTATCAATAACGGTTAAGCTGATGGAAAAAATTCGTGGTTTTTGACCGCGAATTTGTTTCCAGGGAATTTGTTTGTTTTTCAATTTGTCGAAAATAGACTCATCTGTGTTGTAAGCGGTACTTACAATATTACCAATAACAGAATATTGACTGTTATCTTTCAGCTGCAAATCTTTTAATGCGATTGCAAAACCCTGTCTATGAGATTTTCCGGGTAGTTGAGTTGTAGTGCTATCAATAGCAACCAAGCTATTTAACTCGGATAATTTACCGGTTAACTCTTTCGGTAACAATGTGTGTAGTGGCGATAAATCAACGGCATTGGCAGGCGATTGAATACTAAAACCTAAAACAGAAACTTTCTTATTTACACGCTCATTAATGGCGTTTTTACACGAATTTTGCGGAGCCATTACATTGTCGGTTTTTGTATTTTCCTGCATTTGGGACTCATGTTCTAGTGAATCACTCATTAAGTGATCTTGATTCGATAATCCCACAACTTTTTCATTGGAACCGTCGGAAATAGGTTTCATGGAATCCATTGCCGAATCTTCTTGTTTCAGCATCATTTCTGAATTATCAATCACCTTAATTTCATCATCTGATGAATTTCTAGGATCAACTTCAACGGATGAAACCATGGTATGAGTACAGGAGATAGTTGCCATCAAACAAGTAGCCGTTAGCAGATACGTTAACGTTGTGAGTTTTTTACTAACAATTGCGAAAGGGTGTATTTGATTCATTTCTTACCGAATTCAATAGTTTTTTAAACCGACTAACGGCACTGTAGGGTCTTGAGAAATCATATCCGCTTAATTGTAAAATCCCGTAAAATTCATCTTCAAATTCTCTTATATGGCTTCAGATGATTTCGGTATTGAGGTAAAAATAACTTACAAAAATTGTTGAATATAGGCGTTTCTATCTGTTTGATAAGCATTCGCATAATTTAAAAAGGCGCTTTAGTTCTATAAAACTTAGCTTTTTTAAATTTTTACTGTGAAATTTTCTAACGATCTGCATAAGAGCGTTCTTATTTGTCAGTTTTCTTTCACCTTCACCAGACAATAAATTGACTTTGATTTTAACCTAGTCTAATTTTTTTTAAGTATAGACGGAGTATTGGCTGGGCAAATAACCAAGATTTTGACGACTTATTATATTTGCGCGGTTTATATCTTTTTATCAACGATGAGAATGCAATTAACGTAAAACGAAAATCCATTATTAATTGCTAATATTATACTGAAGTTGTATTAATAATTTGCAGGTAATAATTGATCTCATTTACCAATAATCGTTTGATATTGATATCGGATTGAAATATCAAGGTGTATAGCTAGGTTGTTAATATGTGGGCAGAATTAAAAGTTTTAGTGATAGACGATAATCAGCAAAGGCAGCACGATCTAAAAATTGTTCTCGATTTTATGGGTGAGCCTGCGGTTGTCTATAACTCTGATAGCTGGAAACAGGTAATTCACGATACACAATTTGAGTCTCAAGATTTTGTTGCCGTCATTATTGGCGATGTAAATTGTTCTGTAGATGGATTAATTGACGAGGTTCTAAATTGGGATAAATCTTTACCGTTTATCCTAATGTCGAGAAATGAATCTATCGATCTTGAATTATTGCAACGTGAATCGGTTATTGGTCAACTTTCAATGCCACCGTCTTACGCCACCTTAATGGACACTTTGCACCGCGCACAGCGATACCGCGAAGCGAAAACCCACGGTAGCATTAATCAAAAGCGTCCTGTGCATTTATTCAGAAGTTTGGTCGGTACCAGTCGTAAAATTGTTCATGTTCGCGAAGCCATGACTCAGGTTGCCGATAAAGAAGTTAGCGTGTTAATAACCGGAGAATCCGGTACGGGTAAAGAAGTTGTAGCACGTAATCTTCACTACGGTTCTGCACGTAGAAATGGTCCTTTCGTGCCAGTTAATTGTGGCGCTATTCCAGCGGAATTATTAGAAAGTGAATTGTTTGGGCACGAGAAGGGCGCATTTACCGGCGCCATTAATTCGCGCGCGGGAAGATT
The DNA here is from genome assembly GCF_054658275.1 of Sessilibacter sp. MAH3. Lineage (NCBI taxonomy): Bacteria > Pseudomonadati > Pseudomonadota > Gammaproteobacteria > Cellvibrionales > Cellvibrionaceae > Sessilibacter > Sessilibacter sp. MAH3. The sequence continues at coordinate 96,506 of NZ_BAAGIE010000007.1, forward strand.
CGAGTTGGCTGAGGGCGGCACATTATTCTTAGATGAAATCGGCGATATGCCGTTGAATATGCAAGTTAAATTACTCAGAGTGTTGCAGGAAAAAGTATTCGAACGCGTAGGATCTAACCGTCCTCAACCGACCAATGTCAGAGTTATTGCGGCTACGCATCGCAATCTTGAACAAATGATAGAAGACGGTACTTTTCGTGAAGATTTGTTTTATCGATTAAACGTTTTCCCCATTGAAATGCCTTCTTTGAGCGAACGCTGCGAAGATATACCAATATTGATTAATGAATTGGTGGCTCGGTTAGAGAGCGAAAAGCGCGGTTCCATTCGATTTAATTCGGCAGCAATATTCTCGCTATCTCGTCATCTTTGGCCAGGTAATGTAAGAGAGTTGGCGAATTTAGTTGAACGTATGGCAATTGTGCATCCCTACGGTGTTATTGGCGCTCAAGACCTGCCTGAAAAATATCGTCATGTTGATATTGATGAAGAGTTCGAGCCCGATACCGACGACATCGACGCTAAGACCACCATGGTGAAAATGGGTGATACCACCTTGTTGCCCGATGATGGAATTGACCTTAAAGAATATTTAACCAATTTAGAGCGTAATTTAATTCAACAAGCATTAGACGATTGCGGAGGTGTTGTTGCTAGAGCCGCATCACGCTTGGCAATACGACGAACTACTTTGGTAGAGAAAATGCGTAAGTACGGTTTGCATCGAGTTTAAATTTCGACGGCTATTTGTCGCTCCTCCTTTAAAGAGTCATTTTCTAAAAGCTTCCTCTATTAGCCTTTTTAAAAGGCTTTTTTTATATAAGTGAACGTGTATAAACTCATGTTTATGTAAACATCTAGGGTGGCACCAAAATCAGGTGTTACTGAATTCGTGTACTCTGTAAAGTCTGTTACTTCGAGTCCTCTCTCAATAATTCATCGCAAACCGCCATTAACCTAACGATTCCTAGAACAATCTCTTTGCCATTTTTATATTGATGTTAACTAATGGAACCTCTGATTAAATCATTCATGATTTAATCGGAAGGCAGACATTGATAATGCGATTTCTCAGTTTTTTCACAACTTCAATCATTTGCCGTTCTTGACGTTGGTGACACTTCCTAGTGTTGCGAGCAACATTAGGTTAATCAGAGTTTCCTAGTAAATGCGGTTTTTGAAAAACGTTAAATTCGAGAATTTGTGCATTATATGAATAGTATGAATAAATTTTTTGAATTTTATTGCTATGATTTTTCAGTACGACCGACAAATATTCCTGCACGTTCATTAAAATGGGTCGATTATTTGACACGGAGACTTTCGTAACACCTTGAAAACTATGGATAAAATTTTGGTATTAAGGTTGCATTATTCTATGTGTATAAAACGTTTAACCTTATTTACATGATTTTTTGACGGAAATTAAAGGGTGTATGCTATGGTTTTTAATGCGATCTTGGGTGCAGAAAAAAATGCCGCCGTATCCGATAAAAAAGCTGCAATCTTCAATGCGTTAATCGCTAAAAATAGCGTCGTTGCCTTTGATTCTATAAAATCGTTTGAAAAAGTAAACGTTAAAAATGATCTTAACAACACATTAACACGGTCTCATATTCCTTTCGATTTAATTCTTGAAAAGGTCCCTGCTGCGGTATTGGTATTGAACGAACAGGGCAAGATTATTTACGCGAATGAGGCCGCAGAGTTTTTATTGGGTATACCCTTGTTACACCGACTTTGGCGTGAAGTTATGACGGATTGTTTTGTTCGCCGATTCGATGACGGACATGAAATATCAACAAAACAGGGACGACGAATTTCGGTATCGACCAAAGGTTTAAGTGGCGGCCAAGAAGGGCAAATTATTTTGTTGTCCGATTTAACTGAAACTCGAAAACTGCAAGATCAGCTTAGTCATCAGAAGCGTTTATCTTCTCTGGGAAAAATGGTTTCTGCATTAGCTCATCAACTACGAACACCTTTATCGGCCGCGTTATTGTATTCCGGTCATTTGTGTGAAGATCTTAAATATTCTTCAAATGACGAAAATGATCTCGCAACGCAACAAACGTTATCCGTTCGGAAGAAATTTGCAGAAAAGTTAAGATCGCGTTTACGCCATTTAGAAAAACAAATTCAAGATATGTTGCTGTTCGTTAAAGGGGATTTACCTTTAACGGATCGTATTTCGGTACAACAGTTTATCAACGAATTTTATGAAGCCGCTGAAGCACCGCTTACAGCCAGTGGTTTTACCTTAGATATTGTCTATAAAACAAATGCGCAAGAATTTACTCCTCATTTTATTCGTTGCAATAAAGATGCTTTAATTAATGCTTTTCTTAATATTGTTAATAATTCTATTCAAGCCATTGAACACGAGCTTGATTCAAAAAAACAGTCAAAAAATTGCACTCGCTTAGAGATGTTAATTCATTTAAATAACTCAGGTGTTTTAAATATTGTCTTTCGAGATTTTGGGCCTGGAATAACGCCTGAAGTTCTCGCTCGCATCGATGAGCCTTTTGTTACCACCAAGCCCCAAGGCACTGGGTTGGGTTTGGCCGTTGTACGTACACTGGTTAAAGCTCACGGTGGGCAGTTTATTTTGAAAAACGCTAATCCGGGAGTAGAGGCAGTTATCACGCTGCCAATTTCATGAACGGTAGGTGATTAAAATTATGAAGAAGTTGGACATCGCATTGTCAACTTCTGACCGCTGATTAAATCATGAATGAGCTAATCAACGGATTCTAAAAGTTATACACAAAAAATTCGGGTAATTAATTTAACGCAAAATCTTTTGGTTATTGATGTCTTTGAGTTATTCATCTCTCAAGTGGCGTTAACAATTTGATGATTTTTGGCCAGTGAGTAGTGTCCTATGAAATCTAAATTACGAGTCTTAGTTGCAGAAGATGATCCTTCTTTAAGAGAAGCTATTGTCGATACATTAGAAATAGCCAATCTAGAGGTTGAAGCGGTTGCCGACGGTAATCAAGCCCTGCAAGTTTTGCAATCGCGTAATGATATTGGCATTGTTGTATCGGATGTAAACATGCCTAATCTTGATGGCTACGAACTGCTAAAAATTTCCAAAGAACGTTTCCCGCACATTCCCGTAGTATTGATGACCGCCTACGGTACCATTCATCAATCGGTAAAGGCGATGCAAGAAGGTGCGGTTGATTACCTCGTAAAACCCTTTGAACCGGCACTTTTGCAAGAACTGGTACAACGCTATACCGGAGGTATTTCTGAAGAATTTAAAAATGCACCGGTTGCGGTGGCGAGCTCCAGTTTACAATTGTTGGAGTTGGCAAAACGCGTTGCAAAGTCGGATTCCACGGCGTTAATTTTAGGCGAATCGGGAACCGGGAAAGAAGTTTTAGCGCGTTATGTTCACGACTGTTCTAACCGTAGCCAAGGGCCCTTTGTGGCAATCAATTGTGCCGCCATTCCTGAAACCATGCTGGAGTCTATTCTATTCGGCCACGAGAAGGGTGCATTTACCGGTGCTACGGCCAGTATGCCCGGTAAATTTGAGCAGGCCAATGGCGGCACCATTTTACTTGATGAAATTTCTGAAATGGATATGGCGCTACAGGCAAAGCTATTACGTGTGTTACAAGAGCGCGAAGTTGAGCGTTTGGGTGGGCGTAAAACCATCCGTCTGGATGTACGCGTTATTGCAACGTCTAACCGCACTATGCTGGATGAAGTGAAGGCGGGGCGCTTTCGCGAAGATCTCTACTACCGTCTTAGCGTTTTACCGTTGTCTTGGTTACCTTTACGCGAGCGACGTGACGACATAGTGCCTTTGGCTGAAAAGCTTTTACGCAAACATGCAAGAAAACAACATCGAAATGGCGTGCGTTTATCGATAGACGCAAAGCAAGGTCTAATTAACTATTCTTGGCCGGGAAATGTTCGGGAATTAGACAACGTAATACAACGAGCGTTGATCTTACAGGAAGGGCTTACCATCAATGCATGTGATCTGGGCTTACCAAACGAAAAAGGCGTAGCTATGGCCTTGCCGGTGATATCGGCGTTGAGTTACAACGAAGCTTCAAATAATGTGTTACCTAGCACGACGGTAAACAGTTCAGCACCTGAGGTAATGACTACATCCATAACTATCCCTAAAACCAATTTGAATGAAAATACAGATTGTTTTCGAGCAAATGTTTCCGGCTCCCACGAAAACGTGTTCGAGAGTTGGATGCAAAACGAAACTACTGTTGCGCACTCACAACCGGAGTCGTCAACTTCACTGTGGCATGATGATCAGAATTCCAGTCTATCTGCCCCAAGTACACCCACAGTTCGGTATTCGCCGGTCTCTGAGCTGTTTAGTGAGGCTAATCTCGACACCGTTGATACCGTAAAAACACCACCAGCTACACCGGATATGGGTAAAGGCAGTCTGGGGAACGATTTAAAGCAGCGCGAGTTCGAGCTTATAGTTGATACCATTCGCGATGAGCGTGGCAGCCGCAAGCGAGCCGCGGCGCGTTTGGGAATTAGCCCGCGAACACTGAGGTATAAAATTGCCAAATTTCGTGAAGTTGGATTAATTGTTGAAGAACAGCTTTAAAGCGTACTTTGAGTTTACACATTAAATTGTATTTATGACGCTGATTGAAGTTTGAGTTAATTGACGTTTAATTAAATAGGGCCTTGCCGAGGTTTCTCCCTAAAGCGCGGTGCTTTTATAAACACAATGCCTTTATAGATACGTTCTTTATAGATACATTTTTTAAGTTTCTCGGTTAAGCTGATAGGTATCCATTCCATTCTTTATTTTGTTCACCTGCTATATTTAACGAGCCGTTTAAATTACAGAAACCTCTAACTAAATCATGGATGCGTTAACTTAGGGGTTCCTAGAGATTCGTACATGGCGATATGATATTCAGCTGATTAAAAAATGCTTGAAAGATTGTTTGTTTTCGAACATTACTGATTAGTGCAAACAGGATTAAAAATTACGGTTAATAATTACCAAACAATTTTTAACCAGTTCCGCGATTGAAAGCCCCTGTAACGCGCTGAGTTTTTAATCCAATTAGAGTAGATAACGGCCGCTTTTACCTTGTTTTATAGACTTTCGTAGCATTAGCAACTATTCGTTAACCTTAGTTTCTACCGTGGTCATTTTTTGGCTTGAGGTTTGCTGAATGCAGCAAGTAGCTCGATGATGCCGGTGCATTCAAAACGCAAAAGAGCTTACTAAAAAACACCAATCTATACCCTTGTGGGAATTGTGTTCAGCGTCGGTTGTGTTTGAATCCGCAAAAGTGTCGGCTTCGGTAAAGTATATTTTGACTCACTTTAAAAGCGCAGCACACATTAGTGAAAAAATATTCTTGACGAAAAAGGTATTCTATAGTTATTTTTGCAATTGTCAGCTGTTGGAACGATCCCAATAAGGTGGCTGGTTGTTGTAGCCTCCTAGTTGCGGGTAGAACACAGTGATTCTTACAAGCGATTAATTTTGTTGGAATTGTTGAGGATGATTTTATGCGTGACGAACTAACCAATGACGACTTCAATTCAAGTGATGTGCTTAACAGCATCGGTGATGAGCTGGACAACTTCACCGCTAAAAACTTGCAAATTGATGCCCGTAGAAGATTAGAAGACGCGTTAGAAGAGCGTAGGCTTAGTCGAGAGCTGCGCGAATTTGATTTTGATGACATAGACGATTAATAGAGCCCGCTGTATTTGTGGTGTTCGCGGGTGAACATTATCCTCATCATCTAATTCGTTAGAGCACGAACAGCATTGGACTCTGGTTAACTCTTTGCGAATTAATCAGAGTACCTGTATCAGTGCTCTAGCTTAATATTGCGATCTTTAAACGGTAACCTTCGTTACTCTTGTATCTTTATGAATACCGCATATTCGGTATTGATTCGATTGATATCTCACTGTATTACTAGGCTTTTATTTGCTTTCGCTCCACGCGGTAACATTCGTTGTTTGTCTGTCTCATTAGTAAATGCCTTCAATTCGTAAACTGTTTTAAATTACAACGCCTTCTAATCTCCAAAATCTTATAATTTATAGGAAACTCTGATTAACCTAGAGTTTCTCGCGACACAAGGATGTGTTGCCAATTTCAAGAACGGTAAGTGATTGAAATTGTGAAGAAATTGGAAATCGCATTTTCAATTTCTGTCCTCTGATTAAATCATGGATGAGTTAATCAGAGGTTCCTATAGATTCTTCTAATTAATAAACTCTTCCAATTGATAAATTCCCCTGAATTCTACGTTTTGTAGTACGAGTGTTTTTCACTAATTTTTGCTGAAGTAAAATTACACGGCAAACTATTTCCTCTCGAATGACTTTTGGAACCACTGCTTAACTCATCCCTGACTTGATCAGCGGAAATTGTTTGAGTTTGTGAAGAGTTCAGAAATTATATTTCTATTTCTTACCGTTATTTAAATATGGCGGAGTTAATCAGCGTTTTATTAAGTAAACGCTAATAAGCTTTAGGTTTGCGGAATTTTTTCAGACTTGATCATAGTTTTCTAGAGAGAATCAAAAATTCTCATATTCCATGGTTTTTGATAACTCTTCAGAATGTTGTATCAAATTCTGCGACTAACACAAAATGTTCAATCAATAACGCTGTTGGCCTAGTTCTCGCTTTAACCCATTTGTGAGAATGCATTGCCGTTAAAGCGGCAATAAATAGATTTACCAAAGGAACCTCCGATTAACTTATCCCTGATTTAATCAGAGGTTCCTAAGGATGAAATTGCAGAGATTTTTAGTTTATCCATAAAGCTGGAATTTTTAACGAGTTGATGGTTGTTCTGCAAAAAAATCAATCTGTGAAATGAGTAATTATCGTGGCTATTAATTTTGACACTGCATTAGGTATCCACCCACTTGCATTACAAAAACGTACCGAGCGTGCAAATATATTGGCAAATAATATTGCCAATGCAGAAACACCTGGGTTCAAAGCACGAGATCTTAATTTTCAGGCTGTTTTTGAACAGCATCTTTCAAACCAAACTGAAGGTTTGAATATGGACGTCACTCAATCCGGTCACAGACCCGGCGGCGCTGTAGTTATAAACGATGACGAACTTTTGTATCGAAATCCTTTGCAGCCTTCTATTGATGGCAATACCGTAGAAGAGCACATTGAACATGCCGAGTTTATGAAAAATTCATTAGCGTTTGAATCCAGTTTTTTATTCTTAAAAAGTCGGTTTAGCGGCCTGTTAACTGCATTACGCGGTGAATAATAGAGGTAAAAAATTATGTCATTAGGCGATGTCTTTAGAACATCTGCGTCGGCACTGAGCGCAAATACGGTTCGAATTAATACCACGGCAAGTAATTTGGCTAACGCTGAGTCCGCTGCATCGAGTATTGACGAAACCTATCGCGCTCGCCACCCAGTTTTTGCCGCGGTGGCGAAGGAGGCCTTGGATATTAATTTTGATACTCTTGATGCAGGACCCAGTGAAACCAGTGGTGTTCAAGTTTTAGGTGTTGTCGAATCAAATGCGCCGTTGCAGCAACGTTACGAGCCGGGCCATCCTCTCGCCAACGAAGACGGTTACGTATTTTACCCCAATGTAAATGCCGTAGAAGAATTGACGAACATGATCTCAAGCTCAAAGGCCTATCAAATGAACGTTGAAGTGCTTAATTCAGCGAAATCAATGATGCAAAGAATATTAACGCTTGGTCAGTAGGGCTTTTTGCGGAGATTAAATAATGGATATTTCCAATGTTGAATCGGTACTAAGTCGTTTCTCACTTGAAAACCGCGCTACAGAAGAAACGGATGACGGCGACGATCTAGGTAGAGATGTTTTTTTGCAATTATTAACAACGCAATTGCAAAATCAAAACCCATTAGAACCCCAAGAAAACAGTGAATTCGTCGCACAACTTGCGCAATTTTCACAATTAGAAAGCCTGGGTGAATTAAACAATAATTTTACAGACTTTAGCAGTTCATTTTTATCTAACCAAGCTTTGGCCGCTTCGTCGCTGGTTGGAACTTCGGTAACCGTTCCTTCCAATACCGCCTTATTAGCACCCGGTGGCGTGGTTTCTGGACAAGTGCAATTACCTGCTTCCAGCAACGACGTTAATATCGATATATTCGACAGCGCAGGCAGTTTTGTCGATCGAATTCCATTAGGAACTCAAGCCGCTGGGGAATTGGTTTTCCGCTGGGATGGCAGTTTTGCCGAAGTTAACGGCGAGCTTATCGACTGGCAATCATCAAGATCTAACATCGACAGCGGTGAATACCGAATTACGGTAACCGCAGATATTAATGGCAGTACGACACAATTGGATACTGGCTTAAGCGCAAATGTTAACAGTGTCACCGTTGGTGGAAACGGAGAGCTCACGCTAAACCTTGCCGGTATAGGCGCATACAGCATTAACGATGTTATTCAGTTTAATGAACAATAAAAACACCGTTTTATTCGGTTCGATGGAGTAAATTATGTCATTTAATATTGGTCTCAGTGGAATTCGTGCGGCAAATATTGACCTTGAAGTGACGGGTAATAATATTTCGAACGCTTCAACCATAGGGTTTAAGGAAAGTCGAACCGAATTTGGTGATATTTACGCAAACTCATTATTTGGATCAGGCTCTTTAGAAGTTGGCGATGGTGTACGAGTCACCGAGGTGGCGCAATCATTTGACCAAGGTAATCTGGCTTACACCGAAAATGAATTAGACCTTGCTATAAGTGGTGAAGGGTTTTTTATTGTTGATGCCGGTGGTGAATTAAATTATACCCGCGACGGAACCTTCGGTGTTAACGAGAGTGGTTTTTTGGTCAATAACTCAGGATCTATTGTTCAAGGTTTTGGAGCCGACGATGACAATAACATCATCGGTGTATTAACCGATCTTCAATTATCAACCGATAATATTGCGCCCCAACAAACCGTCGATGTTGATTGGCGAATTAATCTCGATGCCGGTGAATTACCACCGCTGGTAACTACGTTTGATTCAACAGATGCGGCCAGCTATAACAGCGTTACGTCAGTGACAATATTTGATTCATTAGGCGTATCGCATACGCTGACACAATATTACGTACAAAACTCGCCAGCCGGTGGCCCTTCACAATGGCAAGCCTACACTTATATCGACGGAGCCGCAGCTTCGGTTGATGCCACCGGTAATCCAGTTCCCAACCTATTAACGTTTGATTCTACCGGTAATTTAAGCGCGGTAGATGGTGTTGCCGGAGCAACCGAATTTGACATTCTAAATTGGTCTGACCCTCAGGCAACGGACCCTGCACGTGCAACACTGACGATTAATTATCGCGGTTCTACTCAATTTGGCTCTAATTTTGGTGTTGCCGATGTTTCACAAGACGGATTTACCACCGGTCGATTATCGGGATTAGAAATTGACGAGTTTGGAATCATATTTGCCCGATTTACCAACGGACAATCTAGTGTTGTGGGTCAAGTTGCGCTCGCGGAATTCACCAACAACCAAGGATTACAACCGGTAGGCAATAATTCTTGGGCACAAACTTTTCAATCGGGCGAAGCAAATATTGGCGCTCCAGGTTCTGCCGCGCTAGGCTTAGTTAACTCGGGTGTATTAGAGGAATCAAATACCGATTTAACCGAGCAGCTTGTGCAATTGATTATTGCGCAACGTAATTATCAAGCAAACTCTAAAACGGTTGAGACGGCTGATCAGGTCACGCAAACCATTATTAATATCCGTTAAAAAAGAATTGACTGTGCGATTTGGGCGACGAAAGTCGCCTTTTTTTTGTTTTTATTTTTCTATGGCATCGGCTTTGCTCACTTAATAAAAAGCGGTAATTTTTTGTCATAAGCCGGTTTTAATGTTTTCGACAGCTTATGTTTTTTCTTTAGTATTGTGAGAGCCCTTGAATATGGATAGAGCAATTTATATCGCCATGACGGGTGCAAAAAATAATATGTTAGCACAAACCGCCAGAGCCAATAATTTGGCGAACGCCAACACAACAGGCTTTAGAGCCGACTTTGAGCAAGCGCGCAGCATGGGCGTTTATTACGGTGACGGCATTCCAACTCGCGCCTATTCGCAAACAGAGCGGCCCGCAACCGATTTTAGTCATGGCTCCTTAAATTTAACCGGACGCGATCTTGACGTTGCTATTGAGGGTGATGGTTTTTTGGTGGTTGCTACGGCAGACGGTTCTGAGGCGTTAACAAGAGCCGGTAATTTTGTCATTAGCCCAGAAGGTATTTTGCATACCGGTAATGGTTTACCGGTTTTAGGCGAGGGTGGTCCAATTATTCTACCACCGCTTGAGAAACTACAAATTGCAAAGGATGGTACGCTCAGTGTGCAAATTCAGGGGCAAGGGCCAGAAGCGCTTGCCAATATTAATCGTTTGCGATTGGTTAATCCTGATCTTGAAAATGTAGAAAAAGGTGAAGACGGTTTATTTAGATTACGAGATGGTGGTGAATTTGTTGATGATCCTTCCGTCACGGTAATTGCCGGATTTTTAGAAACCAGTAATGTTAATACCATCAGTGAATTAACCTCGGTTATTGCTTTGGCTCGACAATACGAGACACAAATAAAATTAATGTCAACCGTAGAAGAGAATGCCGATGCAAATCTTAAACTTTTGCAGCTTTCTTAAATAAAAAGAAACTCTGGTTAACCTAGAGTTTCCGGTGACACAAGGATGTGTCACCAATTTCAAGAACTATAAGTGATCGAAATTGTGAAGAAATTGGAAATCGCATTTTCAATTTCTGTCCTCTGATTAAATCATGGATGAGTTAATCAGAGGTTCCAAAAAGTAATTCGGTAGTTTTTTGTCAAAAAATACCAGCTAATTTAACGGACCCAATTTTTTATTAAAAATATTGAACATCAGAGGTATTTATGCACGCAGCACTGTATGTAAGTAAAACGGGTTTAAGTGCTCAAGACACCCAACTAACAACCATTTCAAATAATCTGGCTAATGCATCGACCGTTGGTTATAAGCGTGATGCCGCAGTATTTGAAGATCTAATTTATCAAATTACTCGTCAACCCGGTGCGCAATCAACCCAAGATACAACCTTACCGTCGGGTTTGCAGCTAGGTACTGGTGTGCGCGTGGTAAGTACGCAAAAACAATTTACAGAAGGCAGTTTACAAGTTACCGATCAAGCATTGGATGTAGCCATTAGCGGTCGCGGTTTTTTTCAAATAGCGTTACCCGATGGTACAACTGCATACACACGTAACGGCCAATTTCATTTAAATTCCGATGGTGACTTGGTAAATGCCAATGGTTTATTACTCGATCCTGCTATTACCGTTCCAGAAAATACCAGTACATTAACTATTGGTACAGACGGAATTGTGACCGCCAATATCAGAGGGCAAACTAACCCAACTCAAATTGGCACGATTGAAATTGTCGACTTTATTAATCCATCGGGTTTAGAAGCCTTTGGCGGCAACTTATTTTATGAAACCGCCGCAAGTGGTAATCCCCTAACAGGTACGCCGGGTCAAAATGGTTTAGGGGATTTATTACAAGGTACACTCGAAAACTCTAACGTGGATATTGTCGAAGAAATGGTAAATATGATTACTACGCAACGTGTTTACGAATTAAATTCAAAGGTTGTGACTACGGCCGATCAAATGTTGCAGTTTATTAGTCAAAATCTTTAATTTGGCATTAATAACCGTGCAGTAAATAGTTGCATTCATCATTCTCGCAAACAACAGAAAATAATAACGAATAACGGTGCGACTGTTTGTGGATGCTAAAGCAAAGAAGTACAAAAAATGACTCAATTATTTAATTTCTACAAGCGTTTATCTCTCTGCGTAATTCCATTAATAAGTCTGGCGGGCTGCGCGGGTCAATCCAGAATGCCGACACCGGATTCTGATCCGTTTTATGCGCCAGTTATCGCACCACCGCCGCCGGTAATTCCGCCGAGTAATGGATCTTTGTACAGCGAAAATTATTCGATCTCTCTATACACCGATGCTAAAGCCATGCGCATTGGGGATATCATCACCGTTATTCTTGAGGAAGAAACCAGTTCCAGTAAATCATCCAATGTATCGTTGGTAAAAGATGACGACGTTAATATAGAAGAGGGCACGGTATTAGGTTCTGGAGTAAGTGTAAAAAATCTGAGTTTATTAACCGATCTGGTCGCAGAAAGAGAATTTACCGGAGAAGCAGATGCAGACCAAAGTAACAGTTTAATTGGTGATATCACGGTAACTGTGGCAGATATTCTGCCCAATGGTAATCTTGTGATTCGCGGTGAAAAATGGATCACCATTAATCGTGGCGATGAATACATTCGCTTGAGCGGTATTATTCGTCCGGGTGATATTGCCACCGATAATACGGTTGTATCAACGCGTATCGCCAACGCTCGAATTTCTTACAGCGGTACAGGTGAGCTTGCCAATACTAATCGGCAAGGTTGGTTGTCTCGATTTTTTAACGGCCCTCTCTGGCCATTTTAGCGAGCGTAATTATGATTATTTTACGTTGCATTATTTTCGGTTTATTTATCTTAATATCCAACGTGTCTGTGGCTGAACGCATAAAAGACATAACCAGTATCCAGGGTGTTCGTTCGAATCAATTAATTGGCTACGGTCTTGTCGTTGGTCTAGACGGCACCGGTGATCAAACCAACCAAACACCTTTTACTGCGCAGTCTTTTAGCTCAATGTTAAAACAATTCGGAATTGCCATACCCGAAGGTGCTCGATTTCAATTGGCGAATGTCGCCGCTGTGGCCGTGCACGCCCAACTGCCGCCGTTTGCAAAACCCGGCAGCGCCATAGACGTAACAGTTTCTTCTATTGGTAATTCGAGTTCACTACGCGGTGGAAGCTTATTGCTAACTCCTTTAAGAGGTATCGATGGTCAAGTATATGCCATTGCACAAGGCAATTTAGTGGTGGGTGGTTTAGGTGTAGAAGGTGCAGACGGATCACGTTTAACCGTAAACGTGCCTAGTGTTGGTCGTATTCCCGATGGCGCATCGGTTGAGCGCGAAGTCGCGGTAAGTTTTACCGACGGTGGCCCCATTGTATTGAACTTACATCATCCAGATTTTACCTCTGCCAAGCGTATGGCCGAGATTATTAATTTTACTCTTGGGCCAGAAACCGCATTTCCGTTGGATGCTGCATCGGTATCGGTGCGTTCACCGGTAAATCCAGCGCAAAAAGTTGAGTTTTTATCACTTATCGAAAATCTTGAAATAGAACCCGGCGAAGCGCCCGCGCGAGTCGTTATTAATTCTCGTACCGGTACAATTGTTGTTGGTAGTCACGTGAGTATAGAGCCTGTTGCCATTACCCACGGCAGCTTAACGGTCACTGTGCGTGAAACTCCAGACGCTGTGCAACCCAATCCGTTAGCCCAAGGCCAAACCGTAGTAATTCCACAGTCAGAGATTATTGTGGAAGACGGCCCGCGACAAATGTTTCGATTTTCACCAGGCCCTTCATTGGATGACATTGTTCGTGCCGTTAATGAAGTTGGCGCAGCACCCGGTGATTTAATGGCCATATTAGAAGCGCTTAAACAAGCCGGTGCCTTGCGTGCCGAGTTAATTGTGATTTGATTATGGAATATTCAATAGGCCGAACCAATTTAGATTCAAATGCTTATACAGATTTGAACTCATTAAACTCCATAAAATCATTGGGTCGTGATCAAGACCCAAAAGCAATCGCCGAGGTCGCTAAACAATTTGAATCGTTTTTTATTAGCCAACTGCTAAAAGAAATGCGAAAAACTACAGACACCTTGGGTGAAGATAATTTTTTAAACAGTAACGAGATGAAATACCATCAACAAATGTTTGATCAACAATTGTCGTTGGCGCTTTCTAAAAATGGCGGCGTTGGTATCGCAAAAATTCTGGAGCAGCAATTAAACAATCAGTTTCAGTTGGATTGGGGTAAAGAACAACCAACGACTGCTGGGTTAGAACCTCGTCAGCTAAATAATGATTCTTTGGCGTATCGAAAAATAATACCGGCCAATAATTTTCACGGAATCACACAGGATTCTATTAAGCAAAATGATTTTTCGGATTTTACTAACAAAGCCGATTTTATAGAAACCCTAAAGCCCTACGCGAAAAAGGCGGCAAGCCAACTCAATATAAATGAAGACGTTTTACTGGCGCAGGCAGCTTTAGAGACCGGTTGGGGAAAACACATAGCGCAAGATCAGTCTGGCTACAGTTATAACCTTTTTAATATTAAAAGTGACTCGCGCTGGAATGGACAAGCTGTTCGTGTTAACACGTTAGAATTTAACGGCAATGTTGCTTATCAAGAACAGGCAGATTTTCGATCGTATCAGAGTTTTTCAGAAAGTTTTGAAGACTATGTAAGTTTTATTCAAAGCAATCCACGTTATCAAAATGCACTGGCAGTTGCAGAAAACCCAAAACAATACGTAGAAGAGTTACAGAAAGCAGGTTATGCAACCGATCCTAACTACGCAGAAAAAATTATTCAGTTGTTGGATCAACCCGAATTTAAATGAAAAAATTCACGTTAATGGTATTGGTAGAGGTTAATTATGTCGCTAATTAACATTGCGTTATCCGGCTTGCGATCGTCGCAAACATCTCTTGCAACGACAGGCCATAACATCTCAAATACCAACACAGAAGGTTATAGCCGTCAGCGTACCGAACAAGAAACACAGCAACCCCGTTTTACTGGCGGCGGTTTTGTGGGCACAGGCACACGTATAGTATCGGTCGACCGCTTAAGCAATGAATTTATCAACGAAGAATTGCGATCTGCTGGCGAGAATTTAGCAGAATCAGAAGCATTTTTAGATCAAGTCCAACAATTAGATTCGTTGCTGGCTTCTTCCAATACCAGTTTAACGTCAAGCTTAGAACGATTTTTTGGTTCTTTATCTACCGCCGCAGAAGACCCTCAAAGTACAACCACTCGTCAGTTAGTCTTGAGCGAAGCTAGTGGTTTGGCCGAGCGATTTAATATCTTGTATCAAGAGCTCAATGAGCAGAACAGTTTTGTAAATAACCAAACCGAGGCGATTATAGAACAGGTTAATCAGCTGGCTAATAATATATCGGGAATTAACGCTGCGGTTGCCACTTCATTCGCCAATGGAAGACAACCCAATGATCTTTTAGATAGCCGCGATCAGGCTATTCGAGATTTAAGCAATTTGGTTGGCTTAAGTGTGGTAGAGCAGAGTAATGGCGTCGTTAATTTATTTATTGGCACCGGCCAACCCTTGGTTGTTGGCGAACAGGTGACCGAGTTAGCGATAAGACCGGCATTGGATTCCAACTTTCAATTAGATGTTATACAACCAACGTCCGGAACGGTTCTAACCAGCATTATTACCGGCGGCGAGTTGGGTGGTTTGCTGGATTTTCAACGCGGACTAATTACTACATCGTTAAATGAATTAGGGCGTCTTGCATTAGTGACCGCCGACGCATTAAATCAACAACAGGCCCGTGGTTTAGATTTAGACGGCAATTTTGGTGTGAATATTTTCAACGATATTAATACCCAAAGATCGGCAGAAAATCGTGTGACTGCCAGTGCCGATAATCTAGGTACCGCTCGGTTGCAGGTTAATATCACCGAGACCGGACAGCTTACCGCCAGTGATTATGAGCTACGCATAATTGGCGGCACCTATGAGTTATTACGACTTGAAGACGAAACCCTGGTTGCTTCGGGAGCAACTCCTCTACCGGGTACCTTGACCATTGCCGGAGAAGGTTTTGATATACAATTAAATTCAGGTGCCGTAAGTGATGGCGACATATTTTTTATTTCACCCACACGACGCGCCGCTGATGATATTCAAAGGGTACTTAACGAAACCTCACAACTGGCATTTGCAGCGCCCTTAAGATCTACAATTTCTGAAGATAATCGCGGTGAATTCACCATTAGTGATCCAAGAATTGTCAGTGACTTAGATCCATCAAATCAAAGTATCTTAACTACGGCATCGGGTACCTTCCCGTTAACTCTTGTATTTGATGAAGCTGCAAATACATTCAATGTTACCGGCGTTGCTGCTGGTTTTACCGTAACACCGGCCGCCGCACCATTTGTCAGCGGAATTGGCAATTTACTTACGTTTAATATTACAGACACAGGCGGTAATTCTGTTGATTTTGAAATTGATATTTCAGGACGACCTGAAAACGCAGACACACTTACCATCAGTTTTAATGAAAACGGCGTTGCCGATAACCGCAATGCATTAGCGCAGGTTGCGTTACAAACATCCAATCTTATTCGAGGAACCGCAGCGAGTACCACCGTTTCTCAAAGTCTGGTCGATAGTTACGGGCAGCTTGTCGAAAATATTGGTGTTGTGACTTCGCAAAAATCCATCGAAGTGGAAGCAAACCAAAGTATTTTTGATCAATCATTTACAAATCGTGAAGAAATATCCGGTGTTAATCTAGACGAAGAAGCGTCAAACCTAATTCGCTTTGAACAAGCTTATAACGCCGCTACACAAGTTATTTCGGTCGCTCGACAATTGTTCGATCGAATTCTACAAATATAACTGAGGCGATCATCAGATGCGTGTCTCAACAAATTTAGCATTTAGCGGTGGCATCAACAGTATTCAAGATGTCTATTCGGATCTATTACGTACACAAGAACAAATAAGTACTGGCAAGCGAGTTTTAACACCGGCTGATGACCCCGTGGCAGCTACACGTATTTTAAATATTCAGCAGGATAATGCCTTACTTGACCGATATCGATCTAATATTACATTGGGTATTAACAATTTATCTGAAGAAGAAGCGTTATTAAATTCAGTCACCATTGCAACGCAACGGCTGGAAGAACTGGCTATTCAATCGGGTGACGGTATTTTAAGTAATCAAGATCGACTCGCCATCGCTCTAGAAACGCAAGAGATCTACGAGCAATTAACTGCGATCGCAAATAGCCAAAACGCCAGAGGCGAATATCTATTTGCCGGTAGTCAAGCAGATCAACAACCCTTTCGTATTCAACCAGACGGAAGCGTTCTTTATTTAGGCGACCAAAGCGGCAGAGACGTAGAAATTGCCGGTGGCAGTTTTATTTCAATTCGGGATAGCGGCTACAATGTTTTTCAAAATATCCGTAATGAAAGTCGAGTCGTTACTTCATCCAGTAATGCTGCGCTTGCTCAAATTGGCGCGGGTGAATTGATCGACGAAGCCGCGTTTGATAACTACTACGATGCGTTTGCAGGCTTGCCAGCGCCACAAATTACCAATCTCAGCTTAATTGATAATCGCGATGCTACTGATCCCAATTTCCCGGATGTGCCTCTAAATTACACCTTGCAATACACCCGTCCCGATGGCAGCGGTCCTGTGGCAGTGACAAATTTTAATTTGGTGAATCAAACCACTGTTGATGCCGATGGATTTCTCGAAATAGAAGTCGATTTAACAGCTGATTTTGGGCAAAAATTTTCCATTTACATACCAACCGACAGCGATGGATTTGTTCGTGGTGCTGGTGATGCGGACGGTGCCGGGCCTGGAGTCGGCGAAACCACGCAATTCGCTATCCAACGTCAGGAATCGCGTGGACTACTGGCAACCGCGTTCGAATTAACGCAATTGTTAAATCAACCCGCAGAAAGCCCTTCGGCGAACCAATATTTATCCGATCGATTAGGTGCAATTATTTCTAATTTAAATAATGCTGGCCGAAACATCGACAACGTGACCGCCAGTATTGGTGCACGAATTAATATATTAGAATCTACGGATTTTTTACACGAAGATTCTCAAATTTTTAATGAAGATGCCTTATCGCAAATTGAAGGCTTAGACTACGCGGCGGCGTTAAGTCAGTTAAGTTTACAACAAACTATCTTAGAAGCCGCGCAAACGAGCTATGTACAGGTTACCCAGTTGAGCTTATTTGATCGTTTGTAGTAACTCTACAACGCTCTGATTAATCTAGGGTTTGCCACGACACTAACATGTGATGGCAATTTTAAGAGCGGTAAATAATTGAAATTGTGAAAAATTGGAAATCTTATTTTCAATGTCTATTTTCGGATTAAATCATGGCAGAGTTAATCAGAGATTATTTATAAGAATAAAATAATAGCAAATTCTAATGTGTTCGGCGTTTTCATTGCTGTTTAGGTATGCATTAGTTCCAAATTGTATTAACTGGGTGTGAAGTTCTTTTTTCAAGTGCTGTTCTTTAGTATTTAGAGCATTTAGGTCCGGGCACTTATTATTTTTTCCTTGTATACCGTTATATTTATGTTGGCCTAGGTATTTCTGGGTTTTTATCGCGGTTAACAAGCTTACGAATTGCAAAACGTGTTCTTAGTTCTATTAACATTACTCGTAGGGCCAAGAGTCTAAAGGTCTTCAATTATTTGCCGAAATAAAGCTATAGAAACCTTTGATTAATTCACCCATGAACTAATCAGAGAGTAGAAATTGAAAATGTAATTTCCAATTTCTTCACAATTTCAATCACTTACCGTTCTTGAAATTGGGGACACATCCTTGTGCCGCAGGAGACTCAAAGTTAATCAGAGTTCCCTTTAGACACCAATGTGCCTGTTAATCGAAGTTCAGCCATTTTTATCATAAATTAGGTAATAACTATGATACCTTTGCTTGTTCCAGATCTGCCTTCAGTTCACGATATATTGCCATGGTTAAAGCAAATTGATGAAAATCGCTGGTATTCTAATTACGGTCCATTGTGCCAAAAATTTGAACACGAAATAACCGGTCTCTTAAAAAGAGAAAATCCCGATTCGGTCAACAGTTTTTCCATGGTATCTACCTGCTCGGGTACAACTGCTTTAGAAGTTGCTTTGAGTGCTTACAGATTTCGTCCGGGCACAAAAGTGTTGTTGCCTTCATTGACTTTTCCCGCCACAGCTACCGCAGTAATTCGCTCAGGACTTATTCCAGTATTAGTGGATGTAGACCCAAATAGCTGGATCCTAACCCCCGAGATTGCCGAGCAGGCACTTATAAAAAGTGGTGCAAAAGTAGTTATTCCCGTTGCCGCTTACGGTTGTAAAATTAATGAGGAACTATGGCAATTATTTGCCGAAAAAAATAATTGCCGCGTATTAATTGATGCAGCGGGTGCTTTTCCAAGTCAGACACCGCGACAAAAAGTCGATATTTGTTACAGTTTTCATGCGACAAAAAGTCTCGGCATAGGTGAGGGCGGTGGTATTGTTTCGGTAGATAACTTGTATCTTGATATTTGTCGAGATATTACTAATTTTGGTTTTTCCAACGGAACTATTCATACCGCAGGTATGAATGCCAAATTGAGTGAATACCATGCAGCAATTGGATTAGCACAAATTGCCCGATTTAATGAGATTAAGCTAAAACGACAAGCGTTGTATGCTACGTTTAGATCTAAATTAGAATTTTTATCGGATAAATTTCAATTTCAAAATGCTGATATTCCAAAGCTACCCACGTTGTTTGTGATTAAACTCGGTCAAAATGCCAAAGATCTTGCGCATAAACTGCACGACTATGGTATTACTACAAGACAATGGTATTGTCCGGCATTGCATAATCATCAAGCCTTTAAATCCTACGTAAAAAATCTATCCTTAAAATACGGTAGCCTTATTAATAGCCAAATCTTGAGTGAGCAACTGTTGGGTTTGCCATTTCATCCATTTCTCTCAAATACCGATATAGATTATATGTGCTCTTCATTAGCAAAAGCTTTAGTTGAGAATTCGCAAAGTTCGAGAGCAATGACTACGGTTGCGTAGAATGATAACAACCTCTGATTAACGTATCCCAGATTTAATCAGAGAGCAGAAATTGGCAATACGATTTCCAGTTGCTTCACAATTTCAATTACTTACAGTCTTTGAAATTGACGACATTTTCTATGTTGCTCGAATTTCTAAGTTGAACAGAGTTTCTTATATGTGAATCACTGATCAGCCTATTCGTGTTTTAGACGATTCCGCAAGACACTTTTATTTGGCATAAAGACTGCTCATTTCTTTTATTCAAAAATTAAGTGGCATTAAGTCAGTTAATTGACGCACAGCTGACCAAAAGAGAACAGAGAGCAACTATGTCAAATAATTCTTCCGAAATAGAAAAGATATACGATTTAGAAGATCTCGAACGTTGCGTTTATCGTCGTGATTATGAAAACGCGATGTTAATACTTTTACGTGCTTTGCAAGGTTTTGAACAAAAAACCTGGGATTTGGTTACCGTTAATCAGTCAGTAGCCGTAAGAAATCGCAACAAGAGCGCGTCAAAAATATTACTCACACGCTTTTGCGCAGCCGTAACCGCATTATTATCCGATCCACAACTTACTCTAAGTCGCAGTGGTTTTGAGTATTTATTGCTATTTAAGCGATATCTAGACACTGTATTTGCCGCTACAGACTTTTCTGATATGTCGCACATCCTCGCATTAATTGGCGAAAAGTCTGGCACTGATACAATTGTTTATAAAAATGACTCCGATTTTTATAAGGTGATTGTGGCTTGTAGTGCAAATTCGGGCGAAGAAATTATTGGCAGTTTATTGCAGTCTTTACCCAAAGATCTTGGGTTCTTATTTTGGTTGAGTTTACTCGATAACGAAATGGTTTTAACCGAAAAGTCTGACAATGCCAGAAATACTATTTTAGAACACGCGTCTCGATTTGTTACCATCGTTCCTTCTGATATTGCGGTAATACGATTGGTAAACACTTGGATGTTTTGCAGTTACATGAATAATCCGCAAAAGCATCACATAAAAATACACCTTAATAAAATTGTTAAAAATTATTGTCAAAAAAATGGTGTAAAACAACCGTTTATTGCTCAACACAGACTCACCAGAGAAAAACCGGTGTTATTGGTAATTGCTGAGCGATATACCTCTGACCATGCCATGTACCGTTGTTACGGCCACGCCGTAGACAGTCTTAATAAGCATTTTTACACGGTATTTATTTCGGTAGAAAAGCGGTTTGATCGCAACTCTGTAAAAAACTTTAATGAGGTCATCACGCTTGATAAGTCGCACACAGTTAAAGACATTAAGTCGACTATTGGCAAAATTATTAAATTAGCCCCCGATGTTATTTATTATCCAAGTGTTGGTATGGAGGCGTGGGTGGTTGCCTGTACTCAGTATCGTTTGGCACCCATTCAATTAATGACTATGGGCCATCCAGCAACCAGTTTTTGTGAACATATGGATTATATCGTTGCCGAAGAAGGCACCATGGGTGATCCACAATGTTTATTTGAAACCGCTATGCACGTTAAAAACGGTGCCTTTGCATTGTCTATGGGCGCGTTACAGTTTGAAATTTTTCCCAACGTTAATGTGAATCCCGATGTGTTAAAAATTGCCATTCCCAGCATTGCCTACAAGCTCAATCCCTCGGTATTGGATGTTTGCAAAAAAATACTAGAAACCAGCTCAAGACCGGTTGAATTTCATTTCTTTCCCAATATGTCTGGGGTTAATTTTGCGGCAATTCAAACCAGGCTATCAGAAATAATGCCGTGTGTTGTGTATGAAAATATGCACTATAAAGATTATATGCGTCATCTCGCCGGTTGTGATCTTGCGTTGAGTCCATTTCCCTTCGGTAATACCAACGGTTTTATCGACTGCATACGCTTGGCCATTCCGGTGATTTGTTTGGATGGTCCAGAAGCTCACAGTCATACCGATTATGAACTGAGCTTGAGGGTAGGCTTACCGGAATTTTGCAGAACAACTAGCGTGAGTGATTATTACGCGGCAGTTATGCGGCTTATTAGAAATAATTCAGAACGTGTTGAAATTAGTAACAGTTTATTAGAGAAAAATATCGACTCGTTGCTTTTTAATCATAAAGAATCGGACGTAAGCGAGGATTTTTCCCAATTATGTTTCTGGATTTATCAGCATCACGAAGCAATTAAGCACGATAATCATAAGCTCTGGACGGTTGCACAAAGACAGAGTTTTGTACCCCAAAGCACCTCTCTAAAACAGGCGCAGATATCTTAGAGACTCACAAATGGCTAAAACAGTTGCGTTTGGAAATAACGAATATACAGAAATTCTAACCAAACTCGTACCCGTTGATTTCATAGTGGATGAATTTTCTAGCGAGAAATCCGCGCACGATTGTCCCATAGTTAGCTTATCTGAGGTTTCGCAGGCCGATAATATGATTAACTGCGTTTATAACTCCAGAGCTGCCTACGCACATCTTAAGCTGCGGTCACAGGGTTTTAAGCCAATTTTTATCGGTGATTTTGTCAACCGTCATCCCAAAGAATTTGCCGCTACTATGTTGGCACAGGCGCAAGCGGGAATAAACGAAGATTTTGCGATTATTGAACGCTGTTTACCTTATTTTGCCGATCAGCGATCAAGAGACGAGCTTACCGCCATTGTGCAGTTTAGGCATACTCTCGACATACAACATTTAATGCATTTTGATGTAAAAATAGATCAGCAATATTTCGAAAACTTTGTGTTGAATAAAAAATTTAATTGTTTAATAGACGGCGGCGCTTACGATGGTCATGACGGCATTCGTTTTATTGAGCTCTTTGACCCGATACATCAGGTTTATTTGTTCGAACCCAATATAAAAAATATTGAACTCATAAAGTCTAATATTGCAAAACGAAATATGACGGAATTCTTGTCGTCAGGAAAAATTACAGTAAAAAATGCCTGTCTTTCCGATAAATTAGGCTATGCTTTTTTAGAAGGTGAAGGTACTGAAACCAAAATAACCAAAATATTTGATAAGCTACCGAGTTCGCTCAGGCACGAAGGCAACTGCGCAGAAGAAGTTTCTGGCTATATCGAAACGACGTCCATCGACACGGAAGTGTCTGAAATGATCACTAACGATATAAATGCGCGTGTTTTAGTCAAATTAGATATTGAAGGTGCCGAAATGTCGGCTTTAAAAGGCGCCATTCAATCAAGGGACAATGAAAATGTCGGATTTGCTATCAGCGCATATCATTTGCCTCACGATTTGACGGATATATTCACCTGGCTACAGAGCTCGTCTATTTCAAGAAAGTATTATTTTCGACATTATTCAAACGGTATCTGTGAGTCTGTACTTTTTGCCATCTAAATTACTCAGGTGGAAATCGAGTCGTTCATGAATCCTAATAATCACTTTAATCCAGCCACGAGTGAAGACATTGTTATTTATGGCAGTGGTGCAATGGCAGAAACGCTGTTTTCATACATAGCCCAAGATCATAATGTGATTGCATTTGTTTGCGAAGATGAGTATTGCCTAACTTCCAACATTTGCCATCTACCTCTGATTCCGTTATCCGAATTTATTCATCAATTTTCCAACAAAGATGTGACCATCGCCATTGCGGTGGGTTTTTCTGAAATGAATGATATTCGTAAACGAATTACGGATACGCTTAAGAATCAAGGTTTTAAACTATTTCGATTCATTCACAAGAGTTTTGAACTGCATAGAAATGTAACGGTTGGTGAGTTTGGATTTATTTTAAACAATACCACAATCCATTGTAACTCCCGTATTGGCGACAGTGTTTTTATCGCAAGCGGAGTTAATATTGGTCATGACTGTGTTGTAGGCGATTATAGTTGGCTTAATTCTGGTGTTAGCTTGGCAGGTGGTGTGAGTATAGGTGAGCATTGTTTTATGGGCGTTAATGCCTGTGTCGCTCATGGCGTTTCTGTTGCGCCGTACACGTATATTGGCGCTAATACCTTGGTGACAAAAAACACTCAACTCGGTGATGTTGTTGTTACACAGGCGGGTGAAACCTTCGATTTTGACAGTAAAGCTTATTTGGCATGGTTGAAATAATGTTATGCGTGCTTAGTGCTTCTCACTAGCACTCCTGAGTTGTACCTATGTTATACACACAAATCTTACACAATAGAACAAAACACCCAACGCAAAGAGAGTCAGAAAAAAACGGTACCGATGCATTTTTTTTAACAATAAGCAATTCCCAACAAAGTGTTCGTTATACGTTTACCGAACTGATGCAATTGGTTGACGATTTAGAACGTTATGTACTGGCGAATAATTTTGCTGTGCCAGATTCAAAACATCCGCGTGTGGTTGTAACAGCGCTTTCGAATAATTTGGATTTTGTGCTCATATTGCTGTTGTGTGCAAAGCTAGAATGGCTTGTTATGCCGTTGTCGCCAGAGGTGAGCGAAGAGAATTTTTGCGAAACACTGCGTTCTTATCGGCCAGACATGGTTATATATTCAAATGCTGACGCTAGAAATAAAGAAATTACGTTACAAAATTTAGGCTATGTGAGACCTAAAAATGAGGGTTTTTGTAATCTTATTAGTTCTATTTTATGTAAAAAAGAGGATAAGCAACCCGTTTTTACGGCTATAGATAATATCCAAGCTTTGTTAGATAAATCCAATCATAACTCTGGGCCGCCTTATATTTTAACGACAACTTCGGGCACTACTTCTGCACCCAAGTGGATGTGTTTAGGGCAGGGTACAAAGCTCAAGCGTGCGGAGTCATTTTTTTCGACTTTTGAACTTGATGCCAATGACCGATTTATTATTGCAACGCCTCTTTATCACTCACTTGCGCAACGAATTCTTTTTACCAGTTTATTGTACGGCGAGCACTGTGTTTTGCTCGAACGATTTTCAGATTATTTGTTCTTACAAAGTGCTTTAGATTATAAAGTGACTGTTGCGGTACTTGTTTCAACACAGATTAAAAATCTATTAGCCGATTCTGATGAGCGTTTATTTAATCTTGGCGCACTTAAAAAGCTTATTTCTTCGTCCGCTAAACTCGATAATGATACGCGCGTAAACATCGTTGCTAAGAAGAATTTTGAATTTTACGAATGTTATGGTGCAAGCGAGGTTGCGGTAGCGACCTCTTTGAAGCTTAACGAGCATATGTTATTGGATAACTCATTTAACTCTGTTGGCAAACCTATTTCTCAAGTAGATATTCATATTCTGGATGATTCTGGTACTACTGTTGATGTTAATCAAGTGGGCGAGATCTGCATAAAATCACCCTTAGCATTTATGGGCTATATTGAATTTAACAACACAGATTTTATTTCAAAATCTTATGTGCATACCGGCGATCTGGGTTATTGTGATGAAAATGGATATTTGTATTTTGTTGGTCGAAAAAAAGAGCGTATAAATGTTGGTGGCACAAAGGTTTATCCAGAATTTGTGGAGAATCTCGCTAAGGAATATCTGGCCGCTAACAAGGACATTGGTTGGAATGAAAACTATAACTTATACGCAATTCCATTTCCTGATGACCGTTTGGGCGAAGTTGTTGCTCTGGTAATAGAGCCACCATCTTTAAATGTAGAAGTTACGGTAAATTTTTACGATTTTTGTCTTTTTCTTCTTGATAAGTGCGAGAACTATCAATTACCCAGACATTTCTTTGTATTAAACGAAGTGCCAAAGACAGAGTTGGGTAAGATACGTCGAGTAAAACTCGCAGAATACGTGACCACTTATGATCGTGATTATTTAGAAAAAATAGGGCGATATTTTTGTTTTAATTATTGACGACTAATTATAAGAAAAAATCATGCAACAATAATGTTTTTTAGGTGCATCTAATTAACTCATTCGTAATTTTCTCTAGGTTTTCTCTAGGTTTGTTTTAGTGAGCAGAAACCTTTGACTAAATTACGGTTGCGTTAATCGAAGGTTCCCATTTTTTAGTTTTATTATAAATGTCTAATTCTGGAATACTACTATGAGCGCAAATACTCTTAAATTGGCTTTTATCGGCGGTGGTGTAAACTCGGCGGTTGGCTACACTCATTTCTGTGCAAGCCAATTAGACGATGCATGGAAGCTTGTTGCTGGCGCTTTTAGCTCAAATTATCCCGTTAACGAAGAAACTGCGTTCTCCTACGGTATTTCTCAAGATCGGTTGTATGATAATTGGCAGGATCTTTTAATTGCTGAGAAAAATGAGATCGACGCTGTTGTGATTTTAACACCAACACCCATTCACGAAGAGATGGTTATTTCTGCGTTAAGTCTAGATATTCCGGTGATTTGTGAGAAGTCTTTAACCAATGATTTAGCGTCTTCTGCACGTATTAATTCGGCATTAAAAAAGAATAACGGATTTTTATCGGTTACCTATAACTATTCCGCGTATCCAATGGTGCGCGAGCTTAGAACTCGAATTTCAAGAGGAGAGTTGGGTAAGCTCATGCAAATTCAAATCGAAATGCCACAAGAAGGTTATATTCGCGGTGGAAAGCATGCAAAGGTTTCGCCGATACAATCTTGGCGTACACATGACGGAAGCATTCCTACAATCCACCTAGACCTTACGTGCCATTTGCATCAATTAATTTATTTTTTAACCAAGTTACACCCCGTAACCGTTCGTGCTCAAGAAAATACCTACGGTAAAATTGATAATATTGTTGATGACGCCTCTGCTCTGATTGAATATGAACAGGATTTTTTTGCACGACTTTGGGTAAGTAAATCCGCTCTGGGCTACAAAAATGGCATGTCGCTGCGTATCTTCGGCGATAATGCCTCTGCATTTTGGGAGCAAACCTCGCCAGAGCTGTTAACCATTAATTACGCCGATGGCAGACGTGAAATTATCGAACGGGGCAGTTTCTGCTACACGGCCAATGCACCTCGTTATAATCGTTTTAAAGCAGGGCATCCGTCCGGGTTTATTGAAGCCTTTGCCAATTTATACACCGATTTTGCCAACGCGATTATTTACCGTAAAAACCACAGAGACTCAAAAAATCACGACCTTGATTTATTCAGTGGCGCATACAGCTATGGCATTGCCAATGAAGGCTTAGAGCTGATGGAGGCGATACATAAATCTGCGCTTAATAAAAAAACCTTGTCGATGAATAATCCCATAAAACCCGAATTGTTGGAGTTAAAGTTTGGCTGAAAGGAAGTTGATTCTATGACAAGTTCTTCAACATCTTACGAAACCAGCTCTGTGGCGCGTAACGCTAATTTTGATCGTATTAAAGTAATATTGGTTAATTTATTGCGATCTTTTGGCGATCTTAATTTTCGTGACGACGATGTATATTTTAAGCAAGATGGTTTGCTTGATTCTCTAAACTCGCTGCGTTTTTTTATGATGGTACAAAAGGAATTTAATATTCGCTTTTCACCACAAGATGTTAAAGAAAATAATTTAACGTCCTTGTTAAATCTTACCGAGTTCGTTGCACGTAAAGTCGATTCTGATCGATAATTGTTCAGTGGAATGAACCTTGTTAAGAAGCCCTGAGACGCCGCAAATAAACTCAATCGATTGCTTAAGGTGCGCTTCTTATTGCCATAATACTTCTGTGGTTAATTTTGTTAAGAGAACTCCGATTAACCTAGAGTTTCCCGTGAGACAAGGATGTGTAGCCAATTTCAAGAACTGTAAGTGGTTGAAATTGCGAAGAAATTGGAAATCGCATTTTCAACTTTTGTCCTCGGATTAAATCTCGGATGAGTTAATCTGAGGATTCTCAAGTTAACAAGTTACCGGATCAGATCATTTCTTAAGGTTGTGCTGGTTTCTTAAGAATCCGACGATTTCTTAAGGGGCTAATTCCTCGAAAGTGGTGAATCATTGATCAACAATACGCTAATAATCGTCTGTTAGTGGTTCATCTTCTATAATTTAAGCTTATAGTGGTACGAATTCGATCCATATTGATCGAAAAATTGCGAAAAACGACGTAAAACTCCCTGCTAAGTCTCTTTTCAATTTTTGTGATCTCGCCCTCAAATAATTATCTCACCTTAAGGTTTCGCTAAGATTCAGAGCGTAATTTTAGTGTTGTCAGCAAAACCTGCTGAGAATTTAAATTATGAGGTGAGCTCTTGTTAACTCAATCACACAAATCTCTGCGTCGTTATTTCGAAAGAACTAATATTCATTCGTTGATTGAGATAACGCATTCTGACATTCATGCAAATGATCGTAGTTCTCGCAAATTGATGGAAGAGAAGATAGCAGGTGAATTTGAGACTTGTTACGGTGCGCAAGTTAGCCACTTTTTACCTCATCTTTTAGATTTTCGATGCAATGATCGCTCTCTTTGTTTGGTGGGTGTAAATCCGGTAAAAGCTGAGGCGGTCTTTCTCGAACAGTATTTAGGCGAAACCTTAGAGCAGGCCGTTGCGAGTAAATTAATGAAGCCTGTGTTGCGCAGCCAGTTGGTGGAAATTGGCAATATGGTTTCTTTGCATCCCGGCGCATCATTGAGTGTTTTTTTAATTCTAGCGAAAATTTTATACCAAGCGGGTTTCGAACATATGGTGTTTACCGCCACTGCGCAGGTTAAACACATTATTTCTAAAACCGGACTTGAGGTAATTACCCTAGCTGAAGCAGATCCAAGTCGTTTATCCGACGGCGGTAAATCTTGGGGTACTTATTACGACACCAAGCCTATGGTGTTGGTGGCTTCTTTGAAAAACGCAAAAAGTATTCTTGAGTCCATCTATGAATATAGCGAGTTTACCAAATCATTAGATTTAGACATCGATAATATTTCTAAATTAATTAGGTAAAGACGGTGGGTAATTTAGCTCAAATTTTTCTACAGCAATGTAACGACGAGGTTGCGATACGCACCGCCGATGATTCATTAACTTATGCAGAGTTGAATCAAAAAGTTCGTCAAATCAGTACAGAGTTAAGCGCTTTACAATGCCAGCGTGTTGCTTTTATTGCGAAAAACAGCATTGGTTGGATCGCGCTAGATTTGGCGTTGTTCGATCACGGTATTACCTCGTTACCATTGCCAACGTTCTTTAGCGACGAACAAATTTTTCACAGCTTAAATCAGGCTTCTATCGATTTGATTATTTTTGAAGAAGCTTATTTGGATAAATTTTTAACACAATCAAAAATAGCTCATGTTGGTAGTGCTCATACGCTTAAGTGTTTACCCAACCTGTATTATTTAAAGCTTAAACCCGAAAGCCAGAATGCTTTACCGCAAGGCACGCAAAAAATTACCTTCACCTCGGGTTCTACGGCTAGCCCTAAGGGTGTTTGTTTAAGTGCTGAACATCAGTTAAAAGTGGCGAGTTCTTTAGTGGTTGCGGTTAATGTTGAGAGTCCCGTACATTTTAGTTTTATGCCATTCTCAACCTTGTTGGAAAACATTGCCGGTATTTACGCCAGTTTTATGTGCGGCGGTTGTGTTTATCTTTCCGATACGGTTAACGATTTACTCTTTTCGCCTAAAAGCAGTGATCGTACACAACTACCGTCGTTGCTAATGACATTATTTCAGGAGCTGCATCAAATACAACCCAATACCACAATCTTAGTACCGCAATTATTAAAGCTCTTGTTGCAAGCGGTTCATCAAGGTATGGCGTTGCCAACAAGTTTTTCTTTTGTTGCTGTGGGGGGCGGCAAGGTATCAGCCGATTTATTAAATCAAGCTCGGCAATTAAATTTGCCGGTTTATCAAGGTTATGGATTGTCTGAGTGCGGTTCGGTTGTAGCCCTTAACGCCAGTTTGCAAGATCCAATCGATTCCGTTGGTAAAATTTTGCCGCATTGCGAAGTGAGTATTGTGGATGGTGAAATTGTCGTTAGAAATTCAACAAACTTGGGTTACGTTGGTGATCCAAACAGTTGGACGGCTCTTTCAGACCCCGTTTACACCGGTGATATTGGCGAATTAAAAGACGGTTATCTCTACATTTCTGGTCGTAAGAAAAATACCTTGGTATTAAGTAACGGTCGCAATGTAAATCCCGAGTGGGTTGAATCTGAATTGGAAAAATTTCCGTTTGTGGTGCGTGCCTTGGTTTTAGGTGAAGCAAAACCTTATTTAAGTGCAGCGCTAGAAATTGTAGATGTGGGTATTCCCGTTGAGCACTTGCAGCAGCAATTACTGTCTATAAATGAACATCTGCCTATTTACGCGCAAGTAAAACAATTTACCTGTTTATCTAAACAACAATGGCAGCCGTATTTAACCTATAACGGTCGCATTAATAGAATTTCTTTTACACAAAACAACGAATCATTGATTGATGCGTTGTACAACGAATCTGTAACGGAGCTAACATGAGCTTTTACGAAACATTAATTAAAGCAACCGAAGCCGAAAAAAATAATCTTTTTACGTTAGATGTTATTCAAGCTAGTTTGCACGGTGATATTTCTTTAGATTTGTACGTGGCTTTTTTACAGCAAGCTTTTCATCACGTGAAACATACAGTGCCTTTATTGATGCGTTGCGGTTCACGTTTAACCGAATCTCAAGAATGGTTGCGTGTGGCAATTGCAGAATACATTGAAGAAGAATCTGGACATCAAGAATGGGTGCTTAACGATATCGCTGCCTGTGGTTACAATAAAGAACAAGCTCGCGTATCCGTTCCTAATTTTGCGACTGAAATGATGGTTTCATATGCGTATGATTCCATTGATCGCGTTTCACCCTTAGCTTTTTTTGGCATGGTGTTGGTTTTAGAAGGCACAAGCACACAGTTAGCCACTAAAGCGGCGGGTGTTATTCAGGCATCTTTAAATTTACCAAATTCTGCGTTTAGTTACCTTACTTCTCACGGTGAGCTTGATTTAGAGCATGTAAAATTTTACGAAGGTCTTATGAATCAAATTACCGATCCGGCAGAACAAGCGGTAATTATTCACGCGGCTAAAAACTTCTATAAATTATACGCTAATGTCTTTTCTGAATTAGCGGAGTCTCAGGCGCAGGTATTAAAACAATAATCTTCGATTGATCGGGATTGATATGCAAATCGAAAATTCTAAAGTGCTATTGGTTGGGGCTTCTGGAGGAATAGGACAAGAGATTGCGAAAGAACTTGTTCTATCTGGCGCGAAGTTGTTGCTGGCCGGTCGCAGTGAACAAAAGCTAAAACTTTTGCAAGACGAGCTGGCATCAGTTGATGTCAGCTACACCGTGGTTGATTTTAAAAACAAATCAGATCGCATGAACTTCAAACAGGTTATGTCACAGTATCAAGCAGATATTATTATTAATTGCTTGGGCGTGAACGACCTAAGCCTACTCAGTGATATGAGCGATAGTGATATCGCTAACATGATGTTCACAAATCTCACTGTACCTACCATGTTGTGCCGTGATTTTGTTGATGCTTACAATCAACAAAAGCGTACCAACAAAGCGTTAATTGTCAACGTTGGCTCCATTCTTGGTAGCATTGGTTTACCGGGTTCTAGCGTTTATTGCGCTACCAAATTTGGTGTGCGAGGCTTGTCAGAATCCCTGCGTCGTGAATTGGCAAATTCTCCTATTGATGTTTTATATTTTGCGCCAAGAGCCACAAAAACGGCATTAAATTCCGCGGAAATTGACGACTTAAATACCGAGCTTGGCAATCACGTTGATGAACCGAGCTGGGTTGCCCAGCAGTTAATTAAAGCCATAAAAAATAAGGTGCGCAGTAATCTGTATTTGGGATTTCCCGAGTCTTTATTTGTTCGCATTAATGCTTTACTGCCTAATGTTGTTGATAAATCTATTCAAAAAAAATTGTCTACCATTATTAAATTTTGCAAGCGTGAAGGGGTTACATCATGAGTTCTATAACGGTTGTTTACCAACGATTGGGGTTTAATCCGTTCAAAATGACAACGGCAATTTGTGTGTTCGTTGCGAGTTTGCTCTCTGCAACTTCTTGGGCGGCTAACTCAGCGGATGAGGCTTTAAGTGATCTTCAGCATCAATGGGCACACATCTATTACGAGCTCGACGAAGATCAACAAGAAGAGAGCTTTGATAAGCTCCTTGATACCGTTGACAGTTATCTAAAACAATACCCAAAAAATGCAAACTTGTATGCTTGGAGTGGTATCATCAAATCTACCGCTGCCGGTACCAAAGGTGGTCTAGGTGCTTTAAAATTAGTCAAACAGGCTAAAAAAGACCTAGAAGAATCGCTCGAATACGACGCAACTGCGCTTCAAGGTTCTGCTTACACCAGTTTAGGTATTTTGCATTTACGCGTTCCCGGATGGCCGGTAGCCTTTGGCAGTAACAAAAAGGCGAAAGAATTTTTGGATAAAGCCCTAGCTATAAATCCAGACGGTATTGATCCAAACTATTTTTACGGTCAGTACTTGGTTGAAGAAAAACAGTTTGATGAAGCGCGTAAGTACTTTAACAAGGCTTTAGCGGCTAAAGATCGCCCAAATCGTCCCTTGGCAGATTCTGGTCGAAGAGAAGAGATTCGCCTTGCGCTAAAAGAAATTGAAGGCGCAGGCCGTTAGGAAACTAATCACGCATGAAAGTGCTTTTGGTAGAAGATAATAAAGATTTGTCGAATGCGTTGTCTCAGGCGCTAGTGCGTGAAAACTTTGTGGTGGAGTGCGCCTACGATGGCCAGAGCGCACTCCGCTATTTTGATTCGCTTGAACCTGATTTAGTGATTTTAGATTTAGGTTTGCCAGAGATCGACGGCTTCGGTGTTTTAAATCATCTTCGCAATCAAAAGCACACCACGCCGGTGCTTATTCTTACCGCTCGCAATGCGGTAGACGAAAAAGTAAAAGCGCTGGATTTAGGCGCCGATGACTATTTATCAAAACCTTTTGAAATGCCCGAATTATTGGCTCGATTACGAGCATTATCACGACGCGTGAACCTAGTATCCACCAGTAACGAAATTGTTGTTGGAACCGTAGTGCTCGATAGCGCCACACACGAAGTCGCAGTAGACGGCGTTAAACTCTCGCTTCCCAAAAAAGAATACATGACGCTTAAGGTATTAATGGAAGGTGTTGGTCAGGTAAAAACCAAACAAATTCTAGAAAGTAACTTGTATTCTTGGGGTGAAGAAATTGGCAGTAACGCCATAGAGGTGCACATTAGTAACCTGCGCAAAAAACTTCCCGAAGGATTTATCAAAACCATTCGAGGTGTTGGTTATTTAATTCCTAAAGTAGGGAGTTAATCGCTATTTTTCCGTCTTCTGTACGCACCTTTCTCGCCGTTGTACTGCTCTCGGTAATTTGTTTGACCAACTTTATTGCTGCGTTACACGGCTTTAAAGAAAGTGCTAAATCCGCTGCTGATTTGTTGGATAGCCAAGTCACCGAACGATTTGGTGTTATCGAAACTCTGGTTAAAACTCTGCATAATGCCAGTTATGTTCAAACTGAAAACGAAGCCGTTGCTTTAAAATTACCGATTCCGAGTGATTTATTTGACGAGCATACTTTTTTTCAAGTGATCGACAATGGCGTTGTATCTATAGCCTCTAATAATGCACCGAAAGAACCTTTATTTTTACATGAGCCTGGCTTTCATACTTTCAGCTACAATGCTCATCGTTGGCGAACCAAAGCGGATTTCTTATCCGAGGCAGTCACAGACGATGCCGCCGAATTTAATCTTAGAATTAACCAGTTTCAACCCTATATTGTGATTGGTTTTCAATCAAATTCTTATACGACCTTAACCGAGCAAATTATTTTAAAAGCCATTTTACCCACCATTTGGGTATTACCTTTGTTGGGTATTTTGGTGTGGTTGATTATTCGTCGCGGTTTAGCGCCTTTATCGCAATTGGCGAATTTACTGGCCAATCGTAATACCCGCGATTTAAGTGCGCTGGAATTACAGAAATACCCCGTTGAAATGGCGCCAATTGTGAGCGCGTTAAACGGCTTATTTGAGCGCGTAAAAATATCTTTCGATCGTGAAAAACGTTTTTCTGCCGACGCAGCTCACGAGCTTAGAACACCACTGGCTATTTTAAAGTTACAACTCCACAACCTGCCAGAAAACGTGAAACAAGATTCCGTTTGCGACGATATGAAAAAGTCCATTGATAGAATGTCAGGTGCCATCGATCAGTTATTAACGCTACACAGAATTGGCGGCGAGCAGTTTGCGAATAATTTTAAGTCGATTAATCTGGTTGAGCACTTGGGTGCAATGGTTGCCGATTTTTATCCGGTATTAGCATCGCGTAATCAAACTTGTAATGTCATCGCTCGACGAGTTTCGGGGCTTTATCGTGAAGATAATATTCCTCTTATTTGCATTCGCGATGATGAAGCTTTTTTTGAACAAGAAACCTTAAAATTAGGTAATTTTAATAATCTACAGAGTTTAGAAAAAACAGATATACTCAATACCCATGAAGAAGTCGATAATATATTGCTCGATTGCGAACCTTTCGCTATTGAAATTTTATTTCGAAACCTTTTGGATAATTCCAGTAAATACGGCAAGAACGACTGTTTTATCGTGGTAAGCATTAGCGAATAC
This sequence comes from Sessilibacter sp. MAH3, assembly GCF_054658275.1. Taxonomy (NCBI): domain Bacteria; kingdom Pseudomonadati; phylum Pseudomonadota; class Gammaproteobacteria; order Cellvibrionales; family Cellvibrionaceae; genus Sessilibacter; species Sessilibacter sp. MAH3. The sequence goes on from NZ_BAAGIE010000007.1 coordinate 130,880, forward strand.
GACGACTTTATCGACATATTGGTTGAAGATTCTGGCCCAGGAGTACCAGAAGCAGAGACCGCTAAGGTTTTTGATCGATTTTATCGGCTCGATGGCGATAAAAATAATTCTAATATTCAAGGATCAGGATTAGGCTTATCCATCGTTAATGAGATTGTTTGTTCTCACCAAGGTAAGATTCGAAGCATTCCGTCACCTAATCTAGGTGGTTTTTGCGTTCGTATGAAATTTCCTAAAAAATATAATGACGAGACCTCAAATGCATAGTGTGAGAAAGTTTTGCAATCAAAGGTTTTTAGGCCTAACAAAATTGTTTGTTGCCTTGATTGTGTGCATGAGCGCGTCTTTTACCTTTGCAGCCAAACCCGAGTTCGAGCTGCGCATTAAAGATCATTTATTTTATCCTTCAGAGCTGCATGTTCCCGCTAATGTCAAGATCAAGTTGTTGGTGCTCAATGAAGACAGCACTCCCGAAGAGTTTGAAAGTTACGAGCTCAACCGAGAAAAAGTAATACTTGGTAACAGTAAATCGGTTATTTTTATTGGTCCTTTAGCGCCTGGAATTTATCCTTTTTTTGGCGAGTTTAATATTACCACAGCGCAAGGCGTGATTATCGCGGAGTGATTTATGTTGTTGCCTGTAATTGTATTGGTGTTGCGTGAAACATTAGAGGCAAGCCTACTAATAAGTGTTCTGTTATCCATCAGCCGTATTTATGATGTTTCTAATCGTTGGCTTGCCGTTGGTTTTTTATCGGGTATTTGTTTTGCGGTAATTTACGCACTAAATCTTAGTGCGCTATCTGAAAGCTTCGAGTACATGGGGCAAGAAGTTTACAACGCTTTTGCCATGTTTTTGATTACTGGTTTACTGTTTTGTTTGTGCGTCATGCTAAGCTTTTCGGTCAGCTTTAAACGATTGCTGATTATTGTTATGGCGATAACCGTAGCGTTTGCTATTTCTCGCGAAGGTGGTGAACTGTTTGTATTTTATTCAGGGTTTATCATTACGGATCAAAATTTTGTATACGCCGCTACCAGTGGATTTATTGGTATGGCAATTGGTTTTAGTGCGGGAGCATTGTTGTATTACAGTCTAATAATGGCCGCAGAATATAAAGTGCTCAAATTAATACAAATATTTTTTATTACTTTAATTGCTTCTGGTATGAGCTTACAGGCCGTTCAGTTATTGATTCAGGCTGATTGGCTACCTGATATCGGTACGGCTTGGGATTCCAGTTTTATCTTGCCGGAATCATCTATTTTAGGTCAAATTGCTTATGCATTATTCGGTTACGAATCTACGCCAACATGGTTAGAAATTATTGCCTACGGTATTGCGTTATCGTTAATGCTTATAACATTTGCTCTCTCGCTATTTAAAAAGTCTGTAAGAAATACATATGTCGCAGCCCATTAAATTCTCAAGCTTATTACTTTTACTGTCGTCAAGTGCCGCATTTGCCGGTACTACCTCAGTCGATAGAGTTTACGACCCTTATGTTCAGCCGTTGGAGCGCGAAATTGAATTTCGCAACGTGCTCGAACACGATCCGTTCGCGGGTAACGATGTCTGGAAAACACGATTTGGGTATGGTCAATCTTTGTCTGAGCGTTTGTTTCTTGAATTCTATGTGGTCGGAGAAAAAGAACAAGGCGAAGCGATTGAAGAAGATTCCTACGAAATTGAGCTTAAATGGCAATTAACAGAGCAGGGCGAGTACAGTAGCGATTGGGGTTTGTTGTTTGAATTTGAAGATGAACTTGGTCAAGATGTTCTTGAAGCTGCGGTTACCTTAATTGGTTTAAAAGAATACAACCGCTTTATTTTTACTGGGAATTTATCGGCAATTATTGAATGGGGCGGAGATATTAACGATGAATTCGAAACGGCCTTTGCCGGACAGTCTCGCTACAGACTGAGTCAAAGCTTTGAACCAGGCCTAGAACTTTATCAGAGTGAAACTACCTCTGCGTTTGGTCCGGTATTTTCGGGAGTCGTTAAATTAGGTGGAAGGAAACGACTGACTTGGGAAACCGGAATTTTATTTCCATTGGATGATGAAACCGCCAATCAAACCTACAAAATTAATTTTGATTTTGAGTTTTAAATGTTATTCGGTTAATAATGAGGTGAAATTTAACGTAATCGGCTTTGTCGATGAGCTATATTTTAAATATAGATGTTGAAGGTTTTGCACGAGCGCTTTTTGGATTGAATTTAAAATTAAACCAACGGTATAATTTTAAATGCTATTAAATGGATAACATTTCGCTCCAGCCTTATAAAACCGTTCTAACCATAAATAAATTGATTATGGATTAATTGCATCTAAATGCATTGATCTTGATGTTATCTTCCCGCTGCACATGACTCAGTCGAACAGTTTAAATGAAAGGCTTGTTCAAAAATTTCGATGCCCATCTTTAAAACTTGATCCTATCTAAAATAATTACCTCGCGTTAATATCCTTCATTAGTTTTATTAATTTCTATCTAAGCTCACAGCCAAGATCGTTAGACTTAAATGGAAAATTCCAGCACATTCTATGGTGTTTTTTCAGTTTCGTTCAGTAGTTAAGCAATTGGTATCTCTGATTAACTTCGCCATGATTTAATCAAAAGACAAACCGTGATGACATGTTCTGTGTTGCTGGAAATTGTAGGTTAATCAGAGTTTCATATTGTTTACTATGTTGATTAATTTAAATACGTTTTTGGTAATTGGTAGCTTGAAATTAGTTAGATTCAAGAAAATCGATAATCAAGCGATGATCAGATTCACTCCGTTTGTATTGTCCCTGAGAAAGAAAGGCTCGTTGGTAATTACAAATACGGTTCCCAAAATCCATCGGCGAGATTCTATTTTTATAGCCAATGAAAAATACAATTAGGTTATTTTAGCGGTATTTAGGTATAGAACTTAATTGCTGCGCAGTTAGTCTCAACAAAACTTTAAACATGCTAATTCTTAAGTTTTTCAATAATTAGAATAGCTAAAAATTAATTGGAGAAAAAACATGGCTGATGAATATCAACCACCAAAAATCTGGACTCTAAACAGCGATGGCCGAGGTAAATGGGACAAGGTAAATCGCCCAATTTCTGGAGCCACCCATGAAAAAGAATTACCTCGCGGCGAACATGCATTTCAACTCTATTCTCTAGGAACTCCTAACGGGCAAAAAGCCACCATTATGTTTGAAGAGTTGCTAGAGGCGGGTGTTAAGGAAGCTGAATACGATGCCTTTTTAATCGATATTGGTGAGGGTGATCAATTCTCCTCAGGTTTTGTAGGTGTTAATCCAAACTCAAAAATTCCTGCTTTATTGGATTATTCGGGTGAACAACCGGTACGCGTATTCGAGTCTGGCGCTATCTTATTATATCTCGCAGAAAAATTTGGCAAATTCATTCCAGAAAACCCCGCTGAAAAAGTGGAGATGATGAACTGGCTGTTCTGGTTGCAAGGTTCTGCACCTTATCTTGGTGGCGGGTTCGGTCATTTTTATCATTATGCTCCAATAAAAATCGAGTATGCAATTGACCGCTATACCATGGAAACCAAACGTCAACTCGATTTATTAAATAAAATATTGGGAGAGCGACAATATTTATCAGGCAGTGAATACACTATTGCCGATATTGCAACTTGGTGTTGGTACGGTTTATTGGTTAGAGGAGCCTTGTACGACGCTAAGGAATTTTTGCAAGTACACGAATATGAAAATGTTGTGCGCTGGGCAAACGAAATTTATAAAAGACCCGGTGTTAGAAAGGGCCGTATTGTTAACCGTACTTGGGGGCCTGAAAACGAACAATTAAGAGAACGTCACAGTGCCAGTGATTTTGATGGTCTCAATATTACCGACTAAGACTTATTACCAACTAAGCCTTAAGGAGCCTCTGATTAATTCATACATGAATTAATCAGAGAATAAAATATTAAAACACGACGTTTAATATTTTCTCTACATTAATTGCTTGGCATTCTTTAAGTCAGCAACGGCTTCTTGTATTGCTTAGAATTCTGAACAAATCAGGATTTTTATAAATTTACATTAGTTAAATAAAAATATTGTTAGGACTAAAACATGATCAAATTTTATTTCCACCCTACACCAAACCCAATGAAAGTTGCCCTTATTTTTGAAGAGCTGGGTTTAGACTTTGAAGTTGTCCCCGTAGACACCATGAAGGGTGAACAACATTTACCTGCTTTTACCGCAATTAACCCAAATGCAAAAGTTCCAGCAATTGATGATGAAGGCACGATTGTTTTTGATTCCAACGCGATTTTAATTTACATCGCTGAAAAATACGGAAAAGAATTGCTCGGCGCCGATGCCAATAGAGGCGAGTTACTATCTTGGATGATGTTCATTGGCACTGGTATTGGGCCGTTCTCCGGACAAGCTGTTCATTTTCAACATTTTGCGCCCGAAAAAATAGAATACGCAATTAATCGCTATCGTCGAGAGATTCAGCGTTTATATGGCGTGCTCGACGCTAAATTAGCCGGAAAAGAGTACATAGTGGGTGATTCCTATACCATCGCAGACATTTCTGCGTGGGGTTGGTTAGACCGCGTAGGTTTTGTTTTGGGTGAAAACGCATTAGACGACTATCCAAATCTAAAAACTTGGTTTGCATGCATTGATGCTCGACCCGCCGTTGAAAAAGCTCGCAAAGTAGGCAGTGACATTCAATTCAAAAAAGAACGTGACGAAGAAGCTCTGCGTGCAATGTTCCCACAAAACTACGCTAAATAAAGTTTAGGAATTTCTGATTAAGTCAAGAGTGAATTAATTAGGGGTTCTCGTAAAAAGTTAGATAAAAAGCGAGTAAACGTAAGTTGCTCGCTTTTTTTATAAATGAATTTTATTTTCAATTTTCCTAGTAGACCATTCTGATTGATTCCTTTTGCATTGCTTTATCATACAATCAAATTATGAGCCAGTGATTATAAATGCCTAGAGGAATCTCTGATTAACTCATCCATGATTTAATCAGAGGGAAGAAATTGAAAATGCGATTTCCAATTTCTTCACAATTTCATTCACTTACCGTTCTTGAAATTGGCGACACATCCTTGTGTCGCTAGAAACTCTAAGTTAATCAGAGTTTCCTAGAATTAATTACGATACTTAGAGTTAATCAGAAGCTCCTTAATTCTGTTGTAATTAAAGTAAAGGTTATGAACGAATAACTTAAAAAGATAACGAAAGATAAAGAAGATATTATCATCTCTTTATTTAATTGTTATATCTACGAATTTTCGGCTATGTTAAATAGTAATCTACCCACAAACGGTTGTTACTTTAAACATAAACATTTAATCGAACTCTATTGGAGTGAATCTGATCATATCCCTTATTTTATTGAAGTGAACGATGAAATCGCAGGATTTGTGTTTATTCAAAAATTTCCCGAAGATAACGAAAGATACGATATCGATCAATTTTTTGTGTTAAAACGTTATTCTAGGCAAGGGATTGGTCGTAGTGCATTTAATTTGTGTGTTCAATTATATCCCGGGAAGTGGCTAATAAGAGTGCTTAAAGAAAATAAAAGGGCACTTGAATTTTGGCAAAATTCCATTAATGCAATAACTAATGGGCAGTTCAACCATTCTTATAAGCTTGACCTTGAAACAGAAATGCATTTTTTTCGATTTACGGTTAACACATAAGATCTGTTGCGGTTTATTGCAATAAACCGGAGTAACTATAGGATAAACTCTGATTAAATCATGGATGTGTTATTCAGGGGATTTTTATATAGGCTAAGGTCAACCGAAAGACAGTTTATCAACTCATGGTAACCGTTATAAAATATTTTGACAGGTTACTTGTTGTGGTGTAACTTTTACAGCCATACAACGGTTTTTGCTCATAATTATGACTTTTATTTTAAAAAGTCATGTTGGGTAAATATCAAACTAAATATGGTTATAAGAGCAGGTTTAATAAGAGAATTATGTCACATTTTCCGTTATTTGAAAAAGAAAACGCCCCCGAAGGCTCTGTAGCTTGGTTAGAAAAGGCTGAGCAAAATTTTGGTCTTATTCCTAATGTAGAAAAAGTTATGGCGCTTAGCCCGCAATTATTAGCGGGCTACACGTTTATGTGGGATGAGTTCGAAACCTCTTCGTTTGATGCGCAAGAAAAACAAGTGATTTATATGACGGCTAATTTCGAAAATGACTGCCATTACTGTATGCCATGGCACACAATTTTGGCCGATAGCAGTGGTCTTAGTAAAGACGATGTTAATGCCTTGCGCGGTGGTGGTAGACTGTCTAACCCTAAACACAATGCCTTGAGTGAATTTACCAGCCGTATGATTTTAACGCGCGGTAAGGTTTCTAAAATGCAGTTACAAGAATTTTTCGATGCGGGTTATTCTGATCAACAAGCATTAGAAGTGGTGCTAGCATTGGCGATTAAATTAATCAGTAATTACACTAACTCTATTGCTGGTACGCCGCTGGATAAAGAAGCTCAACACAATTTGTGGAAAAAGCCTTACGCGGATATTCGTATTGACGGTGAAGACTGATCGCTAATTTAACGATTTAACTCACTAATTTAAATTGATAAATTAGTGAGTTAATACAAAACCTTATGAGCTTTGTATTAATTGATAGCAGTTATTGCTCGAAGCTAAGGTTGCTTAGAAACCTACTTCTTGAGTTTTCTAAGCAATAACTATTGGAACCTCAGATTAACTTATCCATGATTTAATCTGCGGGCAGCAGCTGACAATTCAATTCCCAATTTCTTCACCATTTCAATCGTTTACCGTTCTTGAAATTGGCGATACATCCTTGTGCCGCGAAAAACTCTAGGTTAAACAGAGTTCTCTATTCTTAAACTACGTCTAATTTCAATTCCTCTTTTTTATTCGCAGATAATTTTATATTTAGTGTTGGTTTGTTCGATTCTTAATGTTTTCGAATCTATTTTATTTTCTTTTAGTATTTTGTTTGCGGTATCTATATTAGTTTTTAAATGAGAACTGATATTACTAGTAACAAATTCCCCTCCATCACCCAAAAGCATGGGTAGAATAAGTTGATCAGAAAGATATTCTCCCACGGGTGTGTTGTTTTTGATGTATTCACGGGTTTTGCCAGCCACCTCTCGTGCGACCTTTTCAGCGGCTAAGCCTTTTGCGCCCAGAGATTCTACATACTCAATAGCGTTACCGCTTTCAATGGTAATACCTACGGCATTACCAGCGCTGATTGAGTTAAGATTTTTTTCTGTAATTTGATTGTCGCGAAGATCGAGTTGCTCTTTAAGCACATTTTTTTCGCGTTCAAAAATATTGTGCTTTAGATTTGAAATATTAACCGTGGCATGTATTTTTTAATTTTTTCTCTGGTTGTTAAGCTTAATACTTTTGAGGATTCTTTAGGGTAGATTCTACACCGCCATAATCCACCTCCGGCAGGGTAATAACCAGCGTTTTCTAAGTGCGCGTCAAATTTATAACCCAGTTTTTCAACCATGGGTTTAAAACATTCAATTAAGTAATTGTAGCTTGGGGCAAATGGATTGTGTGTGCCACCTTCGAATGTTACGTCACTTATTTCGTTAGTTTGCGTTAATGCTAAAAATATTGTTTGAAAAATAAGTGTTGTACTGCCAGCACTACCAACCGAAAAGTGGAATTTACCGGCTGTTATATCACATGGTATAAACGTAACTGATTGTGAGCCTAGTTCTGCGTTTACAACCTTTGCCGAACAGACTTCTTTTGCCGCATTTATACACGCGAGGTGCTGGCGCATTAAACCCGGTTTTGGTCTGCCAGCTCGAATATTATTGATGGTAATCGGAATTTTTGAACACATGGCAAGCGTTAATGAGGTTCGTAAAATTTGGCCGCCACCTTCACCGAGTGATCCATTAATTAATAGTATTTTGTCCATAGTTATATTCGAATTTTTTTGTTGCTTTAAATTTTTTAGCGTTAATTAGAAGAACACTTCCTTGTGTTAATAAAAAACCTGTTCAATTAAAATTACCTTAACCTTTTACGCAAACCACTTGCTTAAGGGTGTAAACAATTTCTACCAAATCTTTTTGCGCTTCCATGACTTTTTCGATAGGTTTATAGGCAGAAGGTGTTTCATCAATTACGCTAGCATCTTTACGGCACTCTACATTTTCAGTAGCCTTTTTATGCTCCTCTAAACTGACGACTTTTTTCGCTTGCGTACGCGACATAACTCGACCGGCACCGTGGCTACAGCTGCAAAAGCTTTCTTCGTTACCAAGGCCGCGTACAATAAACGATTTTGCACCCATGCTGCCGGGAATAATCCCCATCTCACCTTTACGCGCACGTACAGCACCCTTACGAGTAACTAAAACGTTTTTGTCGTAATGGTTTTCACGCGATACATAGTTGTGGTGACAATTTACGGCTTCTATATTGGCTTCAAAGTTAAAGTTTAATACCGATCTCGAAGCATTAATGACGCGCTGCATCATCACCTGGCGATTAATTTTCGCAAAATTTTGCGCCCATTCAACCGCCTCAACATAATGATCGAAATGTTCCGAACCTTCAGGTAAATACGCAAGATCACGATCGGGTAATTGAATCATCCAGCGTTCCATTTCTTTTTTCGCAACTTCAATAAAATGCGTACCAATTCGATTACCTACGCCGCGCGAGCCGCTATGCAACATAAACCATACGCTTTGGTGTTCATCTAAACACATTTCAATAAAATGGTTTCCCGTACCCAGTGTTCCTAGATGGTTTACATTGTTGGTATTTTTTAAAATGCGGTGTTTTTCTTTTAAAACATCAAATTGTTGCGATATAGGCAGCCAAGCTTGAATTACATCTTCCGGTAAATTATGCCAGGCACCAACGTCGCGAGTGTTTCTACCGCGACCAGAACTTCTGCCATGGGGTACGGCTTTTTCAATGGCACAACGCATTTCAAATAGGTTATCGGGTAATTGTTTGGCGGTCATATTGGTTTTAACGGCCATCATGCCACAACCAATATCAACACCTACGGCCGCCGGAATTACCGCGCCTACCGTTGGTACCACGCTACCAATGGTAGCGCCTTTACCAAGGTGTACATCGGGCATTGCTGCCACCCATTTATGTACAAACGGCATTCTGGAGATATTGGCCAATTGTTGTTTGGCCTCTTCCTCAAAGGCCACGCCGCGTGTCCAGGTTTTAATCGGTACTCCACCAGCTTCCATGATGTCGTAGTTTCTAGTGCTCATAATCATTCCATTTATATACAAGGAGTTTTTGTGCTTTGCACAATACTGTTGTTATACGACTCGATAATCAGTGTTGCGTTTTACTATCGATCTTGTTTTTTTACAGAGCGATAGCTGTGCCAGATATTGAATTTAAGCGGTAAATATTTGCTTTTTAATGGTTAACTTATTGAAATATATATAAATATGGTATTTGAAATTATTCTGCTTATTTGTCCGTTGGTAAACATCACACTGATTTATCTATCATATATATTATTCGTATATCTAAAAAGATATGATTACATATCCGTGGGTTTACTGGTTTTTCGTGTTGAGTTGTTAAAGAGTTGGTTATGAAAACGGTTGTTATTGGTATTTTAGGTACGGTTCTGGATAACCGAGGGCAGGGCAAAAAACGCTGGGAGCGTTGGCGGCCAACGGTGTCTATTTGCCAGCAAGAAGATGTATTGATCGATCGTTTTGAGTTGTTGCTGGATAAAAATTCAACACGACTGGCCGAGCTTATTGCGAAAGATATTGCAGTGGTGTCGCCTTCTACGAAGGTTAATTTTCATTTTATTGATTTCAGTAATCCGTGGGATTTTGAAAGCGTTTATGGCTCACTCTTAGATTTTGCACGTTCTTATACCTTTAAACCGCAAAAAGAAGACTATTTTATTCATATCACCACCGGCACTCACGTTGCGCAAATTTGCTTGTATCTGTTAAACGAGGCGCATTATTTGCCCGGTAAACTGCTGCAAACATCGCCGCCACCGCGTGATAGGTCAGCAGAAGGTAAATACCAAATTATCGATTTAGATCTTTCTAAATACGATCAAATTGCCTCGCGATTTAAAAAAGAACATCAAGAAGGCACCGATTATTTAAAAGGTGGAATAGAAACACGCAACAAACAATTTAACGCCACCATTGCGCAATTAGAAAAGGTGTCTATCAAATCAAAAGAACCGATTTTAATTATGGGGCCAACCGGTGCGGGTAAATCACAACTGGCAAAACGAGTTTACGAACTGCGTAAACAACGCGGCGGCCTTACCGGTGAATTAGTAGAAGTAAACTGCGCAACACTGCGTGGCGACAATGCTATGTCAACGTTGTTTGGTCATAAAAAGGGTTCTTATACCGGTGCAACAACCGACAGGCTTGGATTATTAAAACAAGCCGATGGAGGTTTACTGTTTTTGGACGAAATAGGCGAGTTAGGATTAGACGAGCAAGCGATGTTGTTACATACCATCGAGACTAAATCTTACATGCCGTTAGGCTCCGATAAACCAATAACGAGTAATTTTCAAATTATTGCCGGTACCAATAAAGATTTAACATTACATGTTGAAAGTGGCGAATTTAGAGAAGATTTACTCGCACGAATCGATTTATGGACCTATTACTTGCCGTCTTTAAAAGAGCGACTAGAAGACTTAGAACCTAATATTGATTACGAACTAGAGCGCTATTCGTCTAAAGAAAACAGTTTAGTATCTTTTAATACTAACGCTCGATCAAAATACCTGCAATTTGCACGATCACCACAAGCTAGCTGGCGAGGTAACTTTCGTGACCTTAACGCCAGTATTATTCGCATGGCTACCTTAAGCAGCGGCGGGCGTATTAACGAACAGGTCGTAACCGAAGAAATTGCTCGTCTACAGAAGAAATGGCAGCCTAACTCAAATACGGTTAATCACCAAAAAACACAACTAGAGGATCTTAAACAACTTATAGGTGATTCTGCCTTTGAAGAGCTGGATTATTTTGAACAAGCCAAATTGTGTATTGTTGTAGACGTCTGCCGAAGCAGCAGCAATATGGCCGAAGCCGGCAGGATACTGTTTAATAAAAGCAGAGAGACCAAGGCATCGAGTAACGATTCGCACCGCGTTAAGCAGTTGCTAGTAAAGTATGATTTAACGTTTGTGCAAATAAAAAATAAGTGAAAAATTATAAAACCTTCAATTTAGTCATCCATAATGTAATCGAAGGTTTTATCTTAAATATTAACTTAAAAACTGGTTATATTGTTTTTTTCGGCAGACTTTTTAATGGAATAAAAGTCTTCAAGGATGCCTAAATACTTTATAAATTTTTTGCAATTTGAAAAGTTAATTTATTTGAAATCTTAATCGATGTTCTCCGGTAAAAGGATTTTGTGTAATTACTAAAAGGCTGCAACTTGATGATGGTTCGGCTCCGCGTGAAAATGTATAAATACCACCCATTCTTATTGTTGACCAATTAAATCTGCAGGATTGAAATGTAATAATTCCTGAGTCTACTAAATCTCCTGGTGTTCTTGATTCATGTATTGACGGAGGATCATTAGATATGAGTACTGATGGAATGGCAGGATATATTGAACCAGAAACATTAGTTCCGTTTATCAATTGTTGGTCTCTATTTTTTATATTTTCGAACTCCACTATGGTTACCACATCTGCAAGGGATAAGTTCGAGAAACTTGTGATAAAAATAAGTCCTAAAATATATTTGGTGATCTTCATAATTTTTCCAGTTATTTAAAGGGTTTTTTCTTTCTGAATTTCTACAGGGGTTTTATAGCTTGCTAGAAGCCGAAAACACTTTAAACTAAATTTTCTAAGTCGATAATATAAATGGGCGCCACAATAGAAAGTCATGCGACTTTTTTAATATGTATTTAATTTTAGGATTATTAAATGATATTACAGTTTCTGCTGATATAATTTTTCTGCTATTAAATTGGTAATCTGTTATATGTCTGTCATTAGTGTGTAATTGAATGTAATAGATTGATATGAATATTTATGATTTTAAATATTTATTTTTTGATATTTAAATTCGCGATATCTCAATTGGGTATTGGTCGTTAATAATTTAATAAAGTCGTTGATTTTTGTTTGTGAAATGATTTTTAATGTTTGTTCATTGTTTATGTTTGAGATGTTAAGTTACGGATTGATAAGTTGGGACAGTTATTGTTTGGTTTGATTTAATCAATTTAAATGTTGCTTTTATTTTGTATGTTTTTCTGGGTGTTGCAGAAGCTGTTTTCACCTAAATTTATTGAGCATGAGTGATCGTGATGATTTCCGTAAAAGATTGTTTCAATGCTCAAAATAAAAAAACCTTGATTAACCTAAAACGTTTTATGGCAGATAGAAGCGTTACTAATTCTCATATCTATAAATAATTTAAATTGTATAAAAATAAAAATTGTATTTTTACCGATTTTCTTTAAAAAACGAACATGTGCTAATTGGCGTCTTCTACTTAATGAGGTCTTGTTTAGTAGTAGTTTCTTTAGTGCTTTAGTGAGAGTCTTTTTTAATGAGAGTCTGTTAAATAAGAGCTTCTTTGATAGAAATTTCTCGGTTAATCATTATTTTTACATGCCGTACTTAATGTTGAATTTATAAGACACAAAAAATAATTATTTCATGACCGTCTTTTAAAAGGATTCCGATCTATGACTTCCTCTAAACGTCCCAATATTCTTATGATTATGGTAGATCAAATGCGATTTCCACGATTTGCATTTGGCGATAATCACGGCTTTGTTGAACCTATGAAAAAGATCATTGGTTTTCAGGGCAACAACAATGATGCTAACGAATATAAACAGTATTTTCCTGGCCTTTGGCAATTGCGGGAGAATTCTGTTGTATTAAGAAACCATCGCATTGCATCTAGTGCTTGTGTTCCCAGTCGGGCTGCGTTATTTACTGGGCAGTATGGTACCAAAACCGGCGTGCTACAGACCGATGGTTTATTTAAAGATGGTGCCGATGAGAACTTTCCTTGGTTGCCTAAAAAAAGTTTTCCAACCATTGGTTCGTACATGAAATCCGCCGGTTATACTTCACATTATTTTGGTAAATGGCACATTTCGGGAGAGGAAACCAGCAGCTTAGTTGATTACGGTTTTAGTGATTGGGAGTTGAGTTATCCTGATCCTCACGGCGCTTTACCGAATAATCTGGGACATTATCGTGATTATCAATTTGCAGATAATGTGTGTGCGTTTTTAAAACGTCAAGGTTTGGGTATTCCTTACAGCATTGCAAATGCGAGGGCAAATGTTGCAGAAGCTGAAGGTAAGCCAAACGTAAATCCGCCATCGCCCAGCGATACTCCTACGCCATGGTTTGCGGCTGCTTCTTTTACTAATCCACATGACATTGCATCTTATCCCGGATTGCCCGGATACGTGTGTGACCAATCATTAGCGGATGCATCTTATACTTTAGCAGTGCCTAAGGCGGGTACTAAGGCAAATATTCCGCTTGGTGGAACCACTGCAATTACTTTAAATAAAAAATCTTTTCCGCAGAATAACGCTGAGGTAGCTCCAAACTGGAATGAAGACTTAATAAACAATAATAAGCCTTTTTGTCAGTTCGAATACAAATATAAAATGGGTTTATCTTTGGTTGCCAAAAGCGGGCGCATGGTTTCGCAACAGGCACTAGATAACGGTAAAATTACTCGTAAAGAACAACTGCCTGCTGCTGTAGCCTACAGTTTAAATACGAACGATGTTGGTTTGCCATTTTCTCTTACGCAAGATCCCGAGTTAGCAAGCCGTGCATTTATGCAGTATTACGGTTATTTAATCAGTGAGGTCGATGAGCATATCAGTGCAACCTTGAAAGCACTTGAAGATTCTGGACAGGCCGAAAATACCATTATTATATTTTGTCCCGATCATGGCGAATACGGTGCTTCACATGGTACTTTAATGGAAAAATGGCATTCGGCTTATGAAGAGGTAATTCATGTACCGGTTGTTGTTAAATATCCAACATCAATGCATTCGGTTCCCAATGGTTTGCAACAAATCGATAAGATTACCAGCCACATAGATATTTTACCGACAATTTTAGGTTTAGCCGGCATTACCACAGAGGATATGCCCAATTTGCAAAATAAACTCCTGGCAGAAGGGTACGAAGTTGCTCCGATGCCTGTTGGTGAAAATCTCAGTGATTTAATACAAAATCATAAAAAATCTGTTAATAATGCTCGTAAAAGTGTTTTATTTATAACCCACGATACAATTACTGAACCTTTACCGCCGCCCGGCCGGTCTCAGGCTTCAACTTTTGAGGATGACTCACACGAACTAACTAATTTTCGTGTATTCAATGCCTTGGTTCATAAATTAATTACTGATGCAAAAACATCCGGTAATTCGAGTGAACTGACAAAGTTAACCGAAGGCCCGGTAGCTCACCCGAACAATGTTCATGCAATTATTGAAGAAACCGGGTGGAAGCTAGTACGTTATTTTGACAGTGTAGACATTAATTTACCGGCTCAGTATGAATTATACGATTTGAACTCTGATCCCAACGAAATCACCAATTTATTGCAGTACAACGCAGTATTTCCAACGCCGGTGGCAAACGCTAATTATTCTGATGCAGAAATAATCGATAAAGCCATTAGTTTGTTAGCGCAGTTAAAAACGTTAGAAGTGAATCAATTAGGACAAGCTTACGTAACAGAGAAATTACCGTAATTTGGCGGTTAATTTATTGGAAACTCTGATTAACCTAGAGTTTCTCGCGACACAAGGATGTGTCGCCAATTTCAAGAACGGTAAGTGATTGAAATTGTGAAGAAATTGGAAATCGCATTTTCAATTTCTGCCCTCTGATTAAATCATGGATGAGTTAATCAGAGGTTCCTATTGTTTAAATGTAAGAAATTCTGAATAACTTTGAATTTTCTGATTAATTTTGAATTTATAGCGACACATGGATGTGTCATCAATTACAAGAACGGTAGGTGACTGTAATTGTGAAGAACTCAGTAAGTATCTTTTTGATTTTGTCCGCTGATTTTTATTCACTCATTAAATCATGGAAGAGTTAATGAGTGGTTCTTAGAGTTTCTATTGTCTAACAAAAATTTGTATTTATGTTTATGAACTTTTTAAACATGTTTGCTCTAAGTGATGTGGTTGTTTTTGATAGAACGCTAGTTAAATAACATGCGCTAGAATGAACGTTATTGTAATTTGCGTTCTTTTCTAAAATTATGACTAATTCTGTATTTAAATTGAAAAATGTTGCCTGTTATACTTTAGTCTACACCTCTTAAATATTTCTTATTTTTTCGCCAATTTTTCCATTTGCTAATTTTTGGAAAAAGTTCTCGTATTAAACTTTGTTTATCGACTTATTCTTTATTTCTATATTCCTTCTGGATTCTCAGTAATCAAACAATAAAAACAAACAGAGGGAATGATATGTCTTTTTCCAATCGTACTTGGCTTTGTCTTCCGGCCATTCTTTTTAGTTGTTCAGCCGTTCTAAATTCTGCCCAAGCTGCTGTTGAGTTGGTGAGTGTAGAAACCTCTGCGGGTACTGCAAAAGTAAGTTTTGGTGGCTATACCAAAGTAGATGTTCGCCACGTTAACGGTGATATTGCTTATCAAGATTATTGGGTTGCCAATTTTCCGGGTGGTGCACCTCGTGAAACTTCGCGTACGGGTTTTAACGTTCGTGAATCACGCATTAATTTTAAAGTAGAACATCCAGATGTCTCTGCATTCGTAGAATTCGATTTATACGGTGGCGGCGGTAACGAAGTTGTGAGCAACTCTTCAAATCCTCGTTTGCGACATTTTTATTTAACGTACAAAAATTGGTTAGCGGGTCAAACTTGGACTACGTTTATGCCTTTACAAGCATTACCAGAATCTTTAGATTTTGGTGGTCCGCATGTGGGTGAAGCGTTTGTTCGTCAGGTGCAAGTTCGCTATACCACAGGCCCTTGGCAGTTTGCCATTGAAAACCCAGAGACCAATGGCGACGGTGATGTTGGTACTCCGGCCAGTGCAGTTGGTTTAAGCGGCGATGAAGCTGATCCAGATGAAGCGAATCCAGATGTTGTAGCGCGTTATAATTACAACAATTCTTGGGGTACTTTCTCGGCCAGTACGTTGTTGCGTCAGGTTGATCAGGGTGGTTTAGATGATTTTGCGGTTGCCTTAAACGTTGCCGGTAAAATTAAAACCTTTGGTAAAGACGATTTCCGTTTCCAAATTACCACGGGTGATCCAGGTCGTTATGTTGGTGCGGGTTTAACGCCGGATGTTGTTGTTGATCCCGATACTGGTCGCAACGAAGTTGAATCTACCGATGCGTTTGCGGTTGCTTATCGTCATTTTTGGACCGATATTGCACGTTCAACCGTTTATTACGGCCAAGCTGAAACCGATGTGTTAGGTCGTGAGCGCGCGCACTGGGCGGTAAACTACATTACTAATTTAACGCCTAAATTAAGTGTTGGTGCGGAATTGGGTAATTATTCTATTGATGATGAAGGTATCGACGGAATCGATTCGGATTACTTACAGTTTTCTGCTAAGTTTGATTTCTAAGAAATCTTGTTAAAAACTCGGTTTTGCTCGGGTTTCTTAAACACAGGGACGTGTTTTAGATTAACCAGAGATTCATTAAGAGTAGGTGTTGCTATTTTTAAATAGTAGCCATTTAAGACTACTTCAACTGATGGTTATATTTGATTTAATAAAACATTCTTTTAAATTATTTTCCTGCCTGTATTCTGTTACTTCTACCGTCTTCTAAAAACTCTTTAAAGGCTCTCTAAAAGTTCTTCTAAAAATCGGTTAAAGCTCAGTATTGCTGTTTAGTCTTGAAGGTATTTTTGGTAAAAAAAACGCTTTGCAGCTGATTTTTACCTGAGCACGTTCCGTTGAGCAGTATCCTTGCTAATTTTCCAAATCTTTCTTAATAAAAATATTCTTTCTTGTCTAAATAAGCTTGCCGTAAGTGCTCTACCAGCAGTTTAATTCTAAGGTCTGGCAGGCGAGTTCTTGGGTAAACCGCGTAAATACCCAAACGTTTACCAACGTGTTCGGCCATTATCGAGACTAATCTTCCCGCCAGTAAATCTTCGTGCACCAGTACACGTGGCAAATACGCAATGCCAAGCCCCGTTAAGGCAGCCTGTCTTAGCGCTTCTAAGTCGTTGGCGTTTAAGCTACCGCGCACATGCACTTGAATATCTTCGTTATCACGCTTTAACGCCCAGTGATCGAGTCCGGCACCTTCGTATTTATAAATCATACAGTTATGGTCAGATAAATCTTCGGGTTGCTCCGGTTTGCCGTTGCGCGTTATGTAGGTCGGGCTTGCACAAATAATCCATTGCGAATCGATAAGTCTGCGCGCGATAAGGCTAGAGTCTTCGAGGTGTGCCGTACGAATGGCGAGATCAAAGCCTTCTTTTATAAGATCAAAACAGCGGTTATCTGGTGTAATTTCTACCGATATCTCTGGATAGATGGCGCAAAACTTGGCAATGGCGTTATTGAGGACAAAACGCGCAGAAACCACCGGCATGGTGATTTTAATGTTACCGCGAATCTCGTTACCGTAGCCGGTTACGGCATCTTCGGCTTCTTGAATGGCAAGTTTAGCCAGCCGAGATTTTTGATAAAGCACAATGCCCGCGTCGGTAAGACTCAATTTGCGGGTGCTGCGATACAGCAGTTGCGCATTAAGCGCCTGCTCTAGGCGGGCTATTCGCTTACTAACCACTGAATTACTCAGTTCTAGCTGCTCAGCAACCCGAGAAAATGATCCTGCCTCTACAACATAAGCAAAAAGCAATATGTCATCGGCTTTGGCACCGTGCTTATGATTTGTCATTATATAAAAAAAAGAAAAAATGTTGTTTCCATTTGATCATATATCAGCAGGGATCAGATTGGTACTGTCCTGCTTCTCGTTAAACCTTGCCTTCTACGTTGATATACGTGAAAGCTTTCGGTAACGGAAACCATAACCAGATAACCACAATAAAACAATAAATTAAAAAAACGGAGATGTACCCATGTCAGACTGGATTTATGGGCTGGTTGCCTTATCACCCATCGCATTGTGCGGCGTATTACTTTTAGGATTACAGTGGCCTGCCAAAAAAGCGATGCCGGTGGCATTGGCGGCAACCATAGCAATTGCATTATTTATTTGGCAGATGACTTTAACCCGGGTAATGGCTTCGGTATTACAAGGTGTGATAGTCACTGTTTCTGTTCTTTGGATTATTTTTGGGGCTATTTTCTTACTTAATACCTTGCAACGTACCGGTGCTATTAGCGTTATTCGCCATGGCTTCACCCACGTTTCACCCGATCGCAGAGTACAAGCCATTATTATTGCTTGGTGTTTTGGCACCTTTATAGAAGGTGCTTCTGGCTTTGGTACACCCGCAGCCATTGCCGCCCCCTTAATGGTGGCCATTGGTTTTCCGGCATTAGCGGCCGTGCTTATGGGTATGATGATTCAAAGTACTCCGGTTTCGTTTGGCGCGGTAGGTACACCGATTGTTATTGGTGTAACCAATGGATTAGACAGCGCTGCTATTGGTGCTACGCTTGAATCGCAAGGGTCAAGTTGGGCGCAGTTTCTTCAGGTAATCACCAGCGAAGTTGCCATAGTTCATGCCATTATCGGTACCTTTATGCCGATTTTTATGGTGTTTATGTTGACGCGCTTTTTTGGCAAAGATAAAAGTTGGAAGCATGTTGTAGAAATAATCCCTTTCGCGTTGTTTGCCGGAATAGCCTTTACACTTCCATATATGATCACCGGTTTATTACTTGGACCAGAATTCCCATCGTTGATTGGCGGCATGGTAAGTATGGCGATTGTGGTTACCGCGGCAAAACATGGATTCTTAATTCCTAAAAATACATGGGATTTTGAAGCGACCAATCTTTGGCCAAAAGAGTGGTTTGGTACCCTAACCATTAAAGAAGAAGACACCGGCTACAATCCCAAAATGCATGCAGTCATTGCTTGGGTTCCTTATTTATTGGTTGCGCTTTTATTGGTGGCAACTCGTGTATTCCCAGATATTAAAGCGTTATCAAACGGCATTTCTTGGACTGCAAAAAGCATTCTAGGTGAAGCCGGTATTAACGCGGGTATTGCACCTTTGTATCTGCCCGGCGGTTTATTGGTGATTTCTGCGTTGGTGGCAGCATTCCTTCATTGTCGCGGCAGTAATTCTTTTAAATCTTTAGGTTATGCTGCCAAAGAGTCGAGCAAAACATTATTAGGTGCGGGATTCGTTTTATTATTCACCATACCCATGGTTAGAATTGTGATTAACTCCGGCGTTAACGTGGGTGACTTGGCGAGTATGCCAGTGGCCAGTGCGCAATTATTTGCCGATATTTTTGGCCAGCTATTCCCGTTTATCAGCCCAACCATTGGTGCTTTGGGTGCCTTTATTGCCGGTTCGAATACGGTATCTAATATGATGTTTAGTCAGTTCCAGTTTGAAGCTGCGCAAACCTTAGGTATTTCAACCGCATTATTAGTCGCTACCCAAGCGGTGGGTGCTGCCGCCGGAAATATGATCGCAATTCATAACGTTGTTGCAGCTTCTGCAACCGTGGGCCTTGTGGGTCGAGAAGGTGCAACTCTGCGTAAAACCATTATTCCTACCGTTTACTACGTAGTTTTTGCGGGCTTACTCGGTTTAATTGCAACCTATATTCTTGGGGTTACAGACCCACTGTTGGCGAACTAACAGGAACACAGGCATGACTCAGTTGGATAGCGGATTTTATTCTGAAATAAAAACAATCTTAAAATCCGAACAAATCATTGAAGATATTACGCGTCGGCGCGCGCTTGCAACCGATGCCAGTTTTTACCAGCTCATTCCCGAGCTGGTATTAAAGCTCGACACTCAAACACAGGTTCAGCAAGTATTACGCCTGTGTCATCACTACGGTGTGGCGGTTACCTTTCGCGCGGCAGGCACCAGTTTATCGGGACAGGCCGTTACCGATTCGGTATTGATTGTCTTAAGCGATCAATGGCGCGGCCACGAAATACTGGATGACGGTGAAAGAATTCGATTGCAGCCAGGTGTAGTGGGTGCCGATGCTAATCGCTATTTAAAAACTTTTAAGCGTAAAATTGGCCCCGATCCAGCATCGATTAACGCCTGCAAAATTGGCGGTATTGTTGCCAATAATGCTTCGGGCATGTGTTGTGGTGTTAGTCAAAATACTTACTACACCATGCAAGACATGACCATTATCTTGGCCGATGGTAGTCGTGTAGATACCAGCGACGCGCAAAGTGTTGCCGAATTTACCACTTCTCACGCCGAGCTTTTGTCGCAATTAAAAGCTCTTGGCGACGAAGTAAAAGCCGACACCGAATTAGCCGATTTAATTCGCCATAAATATCGCCTAAAAAATACCACCGGATACGCCATAAATTCATTAGTTGATTTTGATGATCCGTTAGATATTTTAAAACACCTCATGGTGGGTTCAGAAGGCACGCTCGGCTTTGTGGCCGACGTGGTTTACAAAACTGTTGTTGAACACGAACATAAAGCCAGTGGTTTATTTTTATTCGCCACCGCCCAAGATGCCTGTAAATTAGTTGCCGAACTTAGCCGTCTACCCGTTGATGCTGTAGAACTGTTAGACCAACGTGCGTTAAATTCCGTAAAAGGCAAGCCCGGCTTACCAGATTCTTTTTGCGATAATCCCGATTCATCGACGGCATTATTAATAGAAACTCGCGCTGCCAATGCTAATTTATTGCAAGACAATATTCAGCGTTTAAATAGCGTTATCGACAGTTTTAAACCCACACAAACCATATCCTTTAGCACAGACACGGTTCAAAACGATAAATTATGGGCCATTCGTAAAGCTACGTTCCCCGCCGTGGGGGCGGTGCGTAAAACCGGCACCACGGTTATTATTGAAGACGTTGCATTCCCCATTGATAAAATGGACGAAGGCCTAGCACAACTGCAAAAACTGTTTGATAAATACGGTTACAGCGAAGCCATTATATTTGGTCACGCGCTTGCGGGTAATTTGCATTTTGTATTTACGCAATCGTTTGAAACGCAAGCAGAAATCGAACGCTACGACCAATTTATGCAAGACGTAGCGCAACTGGTTGCCATTGATTTAAAAGGTTCGTTAAAAGCAGAACACGGTACAGGCCGCAACATGGCGCCATTTGTAGAGCTAGAGTGGGGCGCTAAGGCCTATCTGGTGATGCAAAAGCTAAAAACCATTATTGATCCAGAATTAATTTTAAACCCCGGCGTTATTTTAAATAAAAATCCGCAGGCACATATTAGCGATTTAAAAGAACTACCTGCCGCTAATGATATTGTTGATAAATGCATTGAATGTGGTTTTTGTGAACCGGTTTGTCCGTCGCGAGACTTAACCTTAACACCGCGTCAACGTATTAGTTTGTGGCGTAGAATTCAAAAATTAAATGCACAACCTTCGTTAAGCGACCAAGAACAGCAAGAATTATCCGAATTAACGCATTCTTATCAATATTATGGTGTTGATACCTGCGCAGCTACCGGACTGTGTGCACAACGCTGCCCGGTAGGAATTAATACCGGTGATTTAATTCGTGATATTCGTGCACAAAACCTGGGTAAAAATTCGCGGTTAATTGCTAAATGGAGTGCAGAAAACTTCTCGGTGGTAACCAAAATTACCGGCGTAGGTCTTGCTGTTTCGGGCGCCGCAACGCGTTTGTTAGGTGCCGATACCACAAACAGTATTGGTAAAAAATTACACAGTGTGAGTGATAAGGTACCGCTTTGGTACTCAGAATGGCCCACCAAAGCCGAGACCATTTATGCATCGAATCGTATCGATGACGAAGAAAAAACTCTGGTGTATTTTCCGAGTTGTGCCAGCCGAACCATGGGCCCGGCAGCGAGCGACAAAGACCAACGCAGTCAATTTCAAGTGGCCAAATCGGTATTTGCCAAAGCCGGATACAAACTCATTGTCCCCGATGAATTGAGCAATTTATGCTGCGGAACGCCGTTTTCCAGCAAAGGTTTACCCGATTTAGCACAACAAAAAGCCAATGAGCTAATTAAGCAACTTAAAATCGTTAGCCAAGACGGTGAGTTGCCTATTGTATTTGATACCAGTCCTTGTCGTTTTCAAATTGCAGAATTGGCTGGCAAATTAAAAATTT
This sequence comes from Sessilibacter sp. MAH3, assembly GCF_054658275.1. Lineage (NCBI taxonomy): Bacteria > Pseudomonadati > Pseudomonadota > Gammaproteobacteria > Cellvibrionales > Cellvibrionaceae > Sessilibacter > Sessilibacter sp. MAH3. The sequence goes on from NZ_BAAGIE010000007.1 coordinate 153,171, forward strand.
ACGAAACCTTCGAATTTATTGCCGAGTTTTTATTAGACGAACTAGAGTTTGAGCCCACAACAGACCCAGTTGCCTTGCACGTTACCTGTAGTACCCGAAAGATGGGTGGCGAACATTATCTGCGCAAAATTGCTAAGGCGTGTTCAAATAACGTTATAGAACCCGAACACATTGAATGCTGCGGTTTTGCCGGTGACAAGGGCATGTTTGTACCAGAGCTAAATCAACAAGCACTAAAGCCTTTAAAACAACAATTGCCAGATAACTGCACGCAAGGCTACAGCAACAGTCGTACTTGTGAGATTGGTCTATCGCATCACGCCGGTATTCCCTACAAGTCACTGATGTATTTGCTCGATTCGGTAACCTCTGAAAAAACCGAAGAAAATGCAAATTAGACTTATAGGAGTCTCTGATTAACTCATCCATGATTTAATCAGAGAACAGAAATTGAAAATGCGATTTCCAATTTCTTCACAATTTCAATCACTTACCGTTTTTGAAATTGACGACACATCCTTGTGTCGCTAGAAACTCTGGGTTAATCAGAGTTTCCTATACAAAGGTTATTTAAGACCAAATAACCAATTGTTAAAAACTCTCTTCTGGGCTTGTGAATGGTCTCTTTGCAAACTCTTTTGCCAGGCTTTTTAGCCTGGCTTTTTTTATTTTAACATCAAGCTTTTTAAACGTATAAAATTCAAATTTCACCGTTCGCGTACTTTTTTCAACATTTTTAAGCCTACATCACATTAAAGATGTGAAAACCTCTCGTTAAATTAAAACTAGTCGTTGGTTCAATTAAACGAACGAATACCATTGGTAAATGTTTTGAAATAATTTTTAAAACTTTTACAAGTTCTCCTTAAAAATAATACCTCAAAATTAACAAATACCTATAAGTTGTTGATACTTATAGGTTAACAGAAGTTGGAATAGCCTATGCATTATCTCTGGTGTATTTAAAATTCGCGGTTTCAAGTAATAACTGCAATTTCATAACGCAGCGAGTAAATCAACTCGCTGTCCCATAAATAATTCATTA
>NZ_BAAGIE010000008.1:0-152516 GCF_054658275.1 Sessilibacter sp. MAH3
TTCAATCACTTACAGTTCTTGAAATTGGCGACACATCCTTGTGTCGCGAGAAACTCTAGGTTAATCAGAGTTTCCTAAAGAAAACGTAGATTTAATTAAAGATATGTTGATCACCAATTTGTACACGAAATTGCTTTTGCTATGATTGATGAATTCTATGTTTATTGATCTTACTCTGAGTGGGCTTTATCCCATAAAAAACATTAGGTCGAGTTTAAAGTTAATTGAGTGCTTATTTATATAAAAAAAGCGAAATATAAAAACACTTTGAGTATCGTAAAATTAATTCATACCTAGCAATCTTAGTTTTTTGAATTATCGATTTTACACATCGATCTTTTCCATCAACAAAAAATCAAAAGTTTATCCAGAAACCTCTGATTACATCGCCTACGATATAATCAGAGGACAAAAATTGAAAATGTGAATTCCAATTTATTCACTATTTGAAGTACTTAGCTTTCTTGAAATTGGCAACACATCCCTGCTCCGCGGACAACTTCGGGTTAATTAGATTTAGCTATACAAAGTTGGTTAAGCGTTACAGATCAACGCGGATTTTTATTTCACAAAACGCGAAAAAACCCCAAATTCACCAGTGTCTATTTAAACCAGCACCTATCTACACAAACTCAAACGTGATTGTTTACTCAAATGTGGCTATTAACCTATGAGTGACTATGCTAGTAATTACATAAATTTGTGGTAATTTTCCTACTTTGACTTTTTCGGATTAGGATAATCGGAAATTTTGTGGTTCAATCTTAATCAATGACGATGCACACCCGTGCCTTTATGTTCCAAATTTCGAACTATAATGCATATCAAGACTAATAGTTGCAGTGTTCTCATGGGTGATTTTTCCAAACAACAGCTAGACTCTGAAAATCTTCTAACCGAGCTTTATCGTTTAGAGAAGGAAAATACTCACCTAAAAAACCAGGTTCACGGCTTACAGCTTGAGTTGTCACAGCTCAAAGCTCTGGTTAGAACCGACGCACTTACCGGCCTTTATAACCACCGTTATTTTCGCGAAGCACTGCATAGAGAAATTGAACGCACCGGCAGAACCAGCGCAGACTTTTGTTTGGTATTTATCGATCTAGATCACTTTAAAAGCGTCAACGATAACTGGGGTCATGAAGTTGGTAACCGAGCGCTTAAACACTTCGCTGACATCATTAGAACGGCTATTCGCCCAATGGATCTTCCCTGTCGATACGGTGGTGAAGAGTTTGCGTTACTACTGCCGGCAACGACGTTAAAAATCAGCGAACAAATCGCCGAGCGCATTCGAATTGCTCTTGAACAAACGCCACTGCCAGTAAACGATGGTTCATTGGTAATTACGGCCAGCTTTGGCGTCTCTTGCTACACGGCAGATTGTGGATTAACTCAAGATGAATTAATCGCAGAAGCTGATCAACAATTGTATCGCGCCAAAAATCAAGGACGTAACCAAGTTTGCATCACCGATATAAAAACAAAAGAGCACAGCCAAGTTTCCGCCGACGAGAAAGATCTGCTCAATGCTTTGTTTCAACAGAACTCTTCTGAAAATAAACGCAGGAAATAACGGTTTAAAGACTCAAGCAGTCGCTCGGTTGACACGCCACTTAAACATTAGCGTTTAAAAACTAAGTTTAAGAATCTTCAATCAATACATCCGTGATTTAATCAGAGTTCTCTGTTATACCTCTCGTACCCGAAACCAACCCGTAATACTTTTGCGTAATGTTTGACTGGGTAAAACTTCGTGAGGAAATTCTTCGCTGAAAAAAACCACCAATCGACCCAATTTAGGTTCAACGGTTGCCATAACATGGTCGTTAGGTTTTTCACTATTAATACTGGGATAAATTAATAATTCACCGCCATGCCCAGACTGCCAATCTTCATTTAAATATAAAATTGTGGATAAACGACGGTTCGATTTACCCACAAATGCATCTAAATGTTTTTGATAAAATCGTCCGGTTTTATAACAGGCAAAATGGCATTCGTAATCAAATAATCCTAAATAAAACGCTTCATTAATGGCGATACGTAGCTGTTCCATCCAATTAAAAAACGGAACAATGTCTTTATCTTCGTGGGACAACCAACGAATTTCATCCGAACGAATGGAATGATCAACCATAGACAATTGATTGCGGCCAATGCCAGCCTGTTTAAATTCGGATTCGTTAAGCTCATCGAAAGACAGCATTAATTGTTCGAGAATACCGTCATCAATAACATTATCGAACACACCCCAACCTTGATCTGCCAACGTATTAATAATGGTTTGTTGAGCTGAGATATTCATAATAAATGGAACAATTAATCTGTTTTAGAAAGGGTTTAAAAATATCCGCTGTCGATTTTACCAATCAATTTTTGAGCGCATATTTTTAACTTTCGAGCGTTGATTTTTCGATTCTAAGCGTCTTTTTTTCGACGCAAGAGTGGGTCGCGTTGATAGTCTTTTGGCAACAACTTTTGTGGCTTGGCGAATTAACGATTGCAACCGTAAACACGCCTCGTAACGATTTCGCTCCTGTGTGCGATGTTCTTGAGACTTAAGAACAACAACACCTTCTTTGGTAATTCTCTGATCGTTTAATGCCAACAATCGATCTTTATAAAAATCGGGCAACGACGACTGGGAAATATCAAAGCGCAAATGTATAGCGCTGGAGACTTTATTCACATTTTGGCCACCAGCACCTTGCGCACGAATCGCTTGAAACGACACCTCGTGCAACGGAATAGACACAGCGTTAGAGATAACAATTTTCTCTGAAAAGTCTTCCAAAAAAATTACCCCTAAAAGTGTTCAAAAATAACCGTGGCAACAAACCCATTAATGATGGTCGCGCTCGGCATTTGGCCTAAATTGATAAACATTACTGTCTGTTGATCTTTCCAATGAAATATCAACGGTTTCGGTGTGCTCGTAGGGTGATGACTTGAACCACTGGTGAATCACCAGTGCCAGAGCCGCTAAAAACGTGGCTACGTAAGGGAACAGTATCGGTAAACCCGCACGACGATCAATAAGCACGAGCATTAAGAAAAAGCCCACCAGAGCAATCCAGTGAGCGGGTTTCACACGCTTAATTCGCTCGCCAATACCCACACTGCGTGCTTCTGTGCGCATCAGTGCAACTTCGCAATGTGGACAGATAAAGTTTTTCGTTGGGTCTGTCCAATCTTCGCATTTGGCTTGTTTGTCCGAGAAAATGCTCGCACAGTTGGCGCATCGATACTGCATAGTGGTGAAACTTCTGAAGTTAATTTCGCCAATGCCTTTTACATTAGCGATTCAATATTAGGTTTTAGGTAATGTTACACCGACCTGACCTTGGTACTTACCACCACGATCACGGTACGAGGTCGCGCACACTTCGTCAGATTCAAAAAACAGCATCTGAGCAACACCTTCGTTGGCATATATTTTTGCCGGTAATGGCGTTGTGTTTGAAAACTCTAGGGTAACGTGCCCTTCCCACTCGGGTTCTAACGGTGTCACATTGACGATAATACCGCAGCGAGCGTAGGTCGACTTGCCAAGACAGACAGTCAAGACATTGCGCGGAATGCGGAAGTATTCAACCGTACGCGCAAGCGCGAAAGAGTTGGGCGGAATAATGCAAACGTCGCTGACAATATCAACAAAACTGTTTTCATCAAAGTTCTTAGGATCAACAATGGTTGAATGAACGTTGGTGAAAATTTTAAACTCATTTGCACAGCGTACATCGTAGCCATAACTGGACGTGCCGTAGGAAATTAACCTTCGGCCATCGGAGCTGGTGCGCACCTGACCGGGCTCGAATGGCTCAATCATGCCATGCTCTTGAGCCATGCGGCACATCCACTTGTCTGACTTGATACTCATAATTCTCTCATTATTTTATTCGGGTATTGGGTTGCGGCATTGAGTAGCAGTTTTGCACCGCAGAACCCGTCATGATAACGACTTACCTCACAGAAAAAAACACCGTGAGGCGCGACTTAACCTGATTAAATTTAAGGTTTTACCAACGCACAGACGATCAAGACGCTGCTGTGGCTCACATCAATCGTTATCGATCTCAATTATTGGAGCAGAAGCTTTTGCCTTGCCATTAAGCCAGATCTGAGCGGAGACTTTTCGAGCAATTTCTCGATAACGCAAACTAATGTCAGATTCTGCATCTGCAATTAACGAAGGCCTACCACTGTCGGCATCTTTGCGAATAGACAGGCTTAACGGCAAACTGCCCAACAGCTGAGTTGAGTACTGCTGGCTGATCAACGCGCCGCCGCCTTCACCAAAAATCGGTTCTTCGTGACCGCAGTTGGAACAGACATGGGTGGACATATTCTCAATTACGCCCAGTATGTCAACATGAACCTTCCGGAACATTTCGATGCCTTTTTTCGCATCGAGTAATGCCAAATCTTGCGGGGTGGTCACAATAACCGCGCCACTGAGTGGAATTTTTTGCGACAGCGTTAATTGAATGTCGCCGGTACCGGGCGGCATATCGACGATTAAATAATCAAGCTCACCCCATTGGGTTTGGCCGATAATCTGTTGAAACGCACCACTGGCCATTGGTCCACGCCAAACCATGGGCGTGTTTTCGGTCACGAGAAAACCCATCGACATGCAAGTAATGCCATGAGCGACAATGGGCATAATAGTCTGGTTTTGCGCCTCTGGTCGTTGTCCGCCAACACCTAACAATTGCGGTTGGCTTGGGCCATAGATGTCGGCATCTAAAATACCGACCTTGGCACCTTCGGCCTGTAACGCTAGTGCCAAGTTGACACTGGTGGTGGATTTACCGACACCACCCTTACCAGAACTCACCGCGATAACGTGTTTTACACCGTGTAAAAGCGGTAATTCAGCAACGTAGCGTCCGTCAGGAATAACGCAGTCGATATTCACATTAACGGACTCAACACCATCAATGGTTTGACAAGATTGCCAAATCTGCTGCGATAGTGCCTGCTGTAAACCCTCGCAAACGAATCCAAATGTCAAAGTGATATCCACATTACCCTTGGCAAATTTAAGATCACTGATTGCTCCAATCTCCAGTAACGACTTACCGGTAACTGGCTCGATAAGAGCGCCAACTCGTTGTGCAATTGACTCTAAATCTATTGGTAAATTACTCATAAACAATCTGTCATTATCCAAATTGAGTAAACATTACGCTTACTGTGAAAAAACCTTCCGTCTATTCATCTGTTCATCGAATTCTATGCCAAGACCAATGCGTCAATGGCATTGAAATTACGCTTGAGTTTGAAATCTACAAGACCTGCCATACCGAACCTAATGCCCAGACATTGGCGAAAATCAGCCGACAAGTGTGGTATATTACGCGCCCAATGAATCACAGATAACCGCGCGGTAAATAAGCTTAATGTTATAAGCCAGCTAACGTTGATTTAGCTAATCTTTATTCAAAGGTTGTAACATTTAGGGGCTGTAACGATTGTGTGCCAATGCATACAACTATTATTTTTCTCGCCCGGTAGTAATAAACGCATCCGTAATTAGAACAGAGCAACCATGTCTAATCGAAGAATTCTTGTCACCAGTGCACTTCCCTACGCCAATGGCCCATTGCATTTAGGCCACATTGTGGAAGCAATACAAACCGATATTTGGGTCCGATTCCAAAAGCTTCGCGGTAACGAAGCTTACTACGTTTGCGCAGATGACGCCCATGGCACTGCCATTATGCTAAAAGCCGAGCAGCTCGGCATCACAGCGGAAGAACAAATCGCAAACATCAAAGCCGATCACGAAAAGTGTTACCAAGGCTTTAATATTGGTTTTGATAATTTTCACAGCACCCATTCTGAAGAAAACAAAGTTTACTCTGGACTCATCTACGAGCGCCTAAAAGCCAACGGACATATTGCCAGTCGCAATGTAACCCAAGCATTTGATCCCGAGAAAAATTTATTTTTGGCCGATCGATACATCAAAGGCACCTGCCCTAAATGTAAGAGCGACGACCAATACGGCGACAACTGTGAAAAATGCGGCGCAACCTATAGCCCAAGTGATTTGATCAATCCAAAATCGGCAATCAGCGGCGCGACTCCTATTCAAAAAGATTCGGAACACTTTTTCTTTAAGTTACCCGAATTCGAATCCTTCTTAAAAGAATGGACACGCGCAGGACATTTACAAGACGAAGTCGCCAACAAGCTGGCCGAGTGGTTAGATTCCGGCTTAAAAGAATGGGACATCTCTCGTGATGCGCCTTATTTTGGCTTTGAGATTCCCGGTGAACCCGGCAAATATTTCTACGTTTGGCTCGATGCGCCCATCGGTTACATGGCGAGTTTCAAAAACCTCTGTGATCGCACCGACGGTTTAGAATTTGACGACTTTTGGAACGTAAAAAGTTCGGCAGAGTTGTATCACTTTATTGGCAAAGACATTGTGAATTTCCACGCGTTGTTTTGGCCTGCCATGTTGTCGTCTGCGCAATTTAGAACCCCAACCGGTGTTAACGTACACGGCTTTTTAATGGTCAATGGCGAGAAGATGTCTAAATCTCGCGGAACCTTTATTAATGCCGAAAGTTATCTTGAGCATTTAGACGCCGATTATTTGCGTTACTACTTTGCCAGTAAATTATCTAACAGTGTTGATGATATCGATTTAAATTTTGAAGATTTTATTCAAAAAGTAAATTCCGATTTGGTTGGCAAATTAGTAAATCTCGCCAGTCGCACCGCTAAATTTATTGAAAAATCCGGCGGTACACTTTCACAATCACCCGAAAACCCTGAGCTTTGGCAGCAATTCTTAAACGGTCAAGACAGTATCGCGTCTGCTTTTGAAAATCGTGAATACGCAAAAGCAACCCGCGAAATTATGGCTTTAGCCGATGCCGCCAACGAATATTTGGCCGCGAAGGCACCTTGGTCGTTAGCAAAAGAGGAAGGCAAAGAACAAGAAGTTGTCGCCATCTGTTCTCTGGGCATCAATATGTTCCGAGCCTTAATGACCTTTTTAAAACCAGTGGTTCCGAGCTTGGCGGAACGTGCAGAAACCTTCTTAAATGAAACACTTAATTGGAGCCAACCACTGGCCTTTGTGGGAGGAACTCAAATTAACGGTTTTAAAGCATTGCTCAAACGCGTTGAAAAAACGCAAATTGACGCCGTGATGGAAACTAACGCTAAGTTATTACCCACTCCTGTTGAGCAAAAAAATTCAGAACCAACAACGACTGTCGATGAGCAAGAACCTATTGCTGAAACCATTAATTTTGATGATTTCGCCAAAGTCGATTTACGTATTGCCCTAATTAAAAAAGCCGAACACGTTAAAGGCGCCAACAAGCTGCTTCAATTGACGTTAGATTTAGGCAACGAGACTCGCAACGTATTTTCAGGTATTAAAAGCGCTTACGCTCCTGAAGAACTAGAGGGCAAGCTCACCGTAATGGTCGCCAACCTAGCACCTCGCCAAATGAAATTCGGTGTATCGGAAGGCATGGTTTTAGCGGCAGGTCCCGGTGGTAAAGAAATCTATTTACTCGAACCACATTCCGGTGCCAAACCCGGCCAACGAGTTATGTAATATCAGGTTATTAGCAATGATTACGTCCGTTTCAGAAACATTAAAAGACGATATTAAACGCTCTGTTAAAGAAGCTTTGGAAGAAGATATCAAAAGCGGGGATATCACTGCGGCTTTAATCGATAGCGATACCCAAGCCACAGCAACGGTAATTACTCGCGAAAATTGTGTACTCTGCGGTAAAGCTTGGGTAGAAGAAGTCTTCCAACAATTAGACCCAAGCGTTGTAATAAGTTGGCGCGGCGATGACGGTGATTACTTCGAAGAAGACAGTGTTCTTTTTGAATTGTCTGGTTCTGCGCGCAGTTTACTTACCGGCGAAAGAAGCGCTCTTAATTTTTTACAGTTACTTTCGGGTGTAGCAACTAAAGCTCGTTATTATCGTGAACTGGTTGCCGGTACGCACATTAAAATCTTAGATACTCGCAAAACCATTCCCGGCCTTAGAACAGCCCAAAAATACGCGGTAGCAACCGGCGGCTGTTTTAATCATCGTATAGGTTTGTTCGATGCGTTCTTAATTAAAGAAAATCACATTGCCGCTTGCGGAGGTATTACTCAGGCGGTTTCAAAAGCCAAGCAAAACGAGCCAGAAAAACCTGTAGAAGTAGAAGTAGAAAATCTGGAAGAGCTAAAAGAGGCACTGATCGCACAGGCCGATATCGTTATGCTCGATAACTTTACACTGACCGATTTACGTCACGCTGTAGAGCTCAATAAAAACGAATACTCGGGCCTTGCCAAACTAGAAGCCTCTGGCGGCGTTAATGAAAAAACTCTGCGCCATATTGCCGAAACCGGCGTAGATTTTGTTTCTATTGGTACACTCACCAAAGACTGCCGCGCCATTGATTTATCAATGCGCATTGTTTGGTAGGTCTAGTTTTTAAGCCATTAAAATAAAAAGGAAGCTTAATGCTTCCTTTTTATTCGCTATTTATGAACACTTTATTGCCACGGCTCTATAGGAAAATAGAGAAAACTTTCATCAGACTTGTTGGGATACACTCTTACCCAAGCACCAAAACGATGTTTTACCGGTAACCAAACAAAATCCTCTTTGGGTAACTGAGTAAAATCAAAATCGGGATTATTGGCTCTTACAGTTTCAGACAAGAGAAGATCTTTACTAAAAGACCTTGCTATAAGTTCACCATCCGTGCATTCCCGATAATATTTGGGAAACATCTGAATATCTTTTCCATCTACCGCTGAAAATAATAAATCTGATCGTTCTTGTGGGTCTGATGGGAATTGAGAACAAATTTCGACAGGCCCAAACCAACTTTTTTTAGAAAACCGCTTGTCGTTCGCTGCCAACAAATCAGCACCGTCCATTTCAAGACTGCTAACCACCTCAATGCGATCTTTTACAAACACTAAAAATACCGGGCGCGACTGAGAAACCACAGACAGCCCGTAAATCAATGCCGAAAGTTGGATAACGCCAACAATTGCGTAGTCGCGAATTAATTCCGAACGCGGTTTACTCGGATTAAAAATAACCAATGACATTAACGGCCCAAGTGTGACCTCAACACTTAGCACCAAGATATACAGATCGATACCACCTAACATTTCGGACAAGCGACCGGGAAACCAAACCTGAAAAACCAAAATACCGGAACATAGTGCAACAATTAACGTTACTAATAAATGAAATCCAGAGGCTTTTAATTTAGAAATTAATAAAGATTTACTAACCAAGTTCATATAAAACTATACAAATTTGCGGTGTTAACGAAATGGAATTTATAAAAAAAGCCCCTCTTGAGGAGCTTTTTTTGAAGCTATAATTTATGTCAGCGTATAAATTAAGCGCGGCACTCACCTGGAGCGACATTTTGGGGTAAAGTGCCAGTTGCAGCACCAGCTAAAATCCCAGCTTTGCTTGCAGCATAACAAGTCCAAATAATTGCTCCATTCGGACGAGAGCCAGCTTGAAGAACAGCACCACCAGCGCTAGGCTGAAGAACAAGAGTAAAGTTGTCTGTGCCACCTGAAACTCGGTTGCTATATGTGATAGTGATTAAACCGTTTGCGGTGGTAATGTCAATTGAATTTACGTTCGGAGAAGATCCAGCAGTAGCGCCTTCATCACCAACTTCTTGAGTACAGTTCGCGCCCATGTTACATGGGGTAAGAGAACCTAAGCTACCCTGAGGATAACCAGAACCAAGACCACCCCTTGCTGGTGGAATTGTATTCGCAGCATTATCCATCACAATAACTTTAGCTTCAGCAGCCAACGCCAAACCTTCAGTTACACGTGAACGTGTGGTGTAGTCTTGGTAAGCAGGCAATGCAACCGCTGCCAAAATACCGATGATCGCAACAACGATCATCAATTCAATCAAGGTAAAACCTTTTTGCACTTGTTTCATTTCGAAATTCTCCGAGGAAGTTATGTGGGACCGGAAAGGCGAGAAGTCCTTTTCGCAGTTGCTTGGCTTAAAGCAACCCCTAGGCCAACATCGAGATCTGTACTAAAACAGGATTATTTGTGGTTGTAAATTCACATTACGGCAAGCCATTAATACTTTGCGCGTCATACAAGTAAGATCTTTACATCACCCAAGTGACTTTTTTTGTCAATATATGACTGGAATCCTCAAATTTATACGCAAGAATACCTTTTTAGGCTAGCCAAGTGAGGATCGGTAAGAATGTGACCTTATAAATATAAATTCATTGGCAACTGTCTTTGAATCTCTTTGGCGATAGTATCGGCATTAAAACACGGAAAATTTACGAGTATTCTTAATAATGCACATTAACTATCGTGTGTAACTGGTAAATAATCTAAACTTAAAAAAAATTCCAACGTACAAGTGGACAGTGGATGAACCAACAGATTCAGCAATTGAGTGGATTGGCCAAACGTCTAGTCAGTGATGGCATTCTCTCAGAAGAAGATGCTCGCAATGCCGTTAAAAATGCGAAAGCAGAGAAAATCCCTCTCGCTTGGTATATTGCTAATGCCCAGCTCGCCTCGGCAAAAGCCGTTGCGCAAATTTCTTCTGATGAGTTTGGCACACCAATCTTTGATATTGATGCAATTCGCCCCGACGCCATACCTCGGGGATTAATCGACAATAAGTTGGTTCAAAAGCACCATACACTACCGCTATTTAAGCGCGGTAATCGGCTTTTTATCGGCCTGTCGGACCCAACTAATTTAAGCGCCATCGATGAAATTAAGTTTAATACCGGCCTAAGCACTGAAGCTGTACTTATTGAAGGCGACAAACTGCAAAAAGCCATTGAGGCTTACCTCCAAGAAGATGAAAATATTAGTAGCATCTCAGGATTGGAAGATGAGTCGTTAGAAAATCTTGACGTTCAAGCCGTTGAAGATGGAAACGGTGAAGAAGACACCTCAGAGGTAGACGAGGCTCCAATTGTTCGATTTGTGAATAAAGTTCTACTTGATGCCATTAAAGGTGGAGCGTCCGATATTCACTTTGAGCCCTACGAAAAAACCTTTCGCGTAAGATACCGACGCGACGGTATTTTGATCGAAGTGGCTCGTCCGCCAGTCAATCTTGCTACGCGAATTTCAGCCCGTTTAAAAGTCATGTCACAAATGGACATCAGTGAACGGCGAGTTCCACAAGATGGCCGGATTAAAATGAAGATTTCGAAAACTCGTGCCATCGATTTTCGTGTGAACTCCTTGCCCACGCTTTTTGGTGAAAAAATCGTATTGCGTATTCTCGACCCGAGCAGTGCTAAATTGGGTATCGACGCGCTTGGTTACGAAGAATTCCAAAAGAAAATTTATCTCGATGCTCTTGCTCAGCCTCAGGGTATGATCTTAGTAACTGGCCCTACGGGTTCGGGGAAAACGGTATCGTTGTATACGGGTTTAAACATTCTTAATACCGAAGAGCGTAATATTTCTACCGCAGAAGATCCTGTAGAAATTAACCTAGAAGGCATTAACCAAGTTAACATGAATGCTCGCGTGGGATTAACCTTCGCGGAGGCACTGAGATCGTTCCTACGACAAGACCCCGATATTGTGATGGTGGGGGAAATTCGAGATCTAGAAACCGCTGAAATTGCGATTAAAGCTGCACAAACCGGACACTTGGTATTATCTACCTTGCACACCAACAGCGCCCCAGAAACCCTAACGCGTTTATTAAATATGGGCGTACCTGCGTTTAACGTTGCAACCTCAGTGAGTGTCATCATTGCACAACGTTTGGCAAGACGACTCTGCACCCACTGTAAAAGACCTGCGGATGACATTCCCGACGAAATACTGTCGGAAGAAGGTTTTGACGATATCGGCATGGAGAGGTCGGAGATAGAACTGTATCACCCTGTAGGATGCGCTCAGTGCAATAATGGTTATAAAGGCCGTGTTGGCGTATATGAAGTTGTTCGCATCACAGATTCGATTTCAAGAATTATAATGGAGGGCGGCAACTCCATTCAGATTGCCGACCAAGCAAGAAAAGAAGGCTTCAATAACTTAAGAATCTCTGCTCTTCGCAAAGCCGCTATAGGCTTAACCAGTCTCGAAGAAGCAAACCGAGTGACGAAGGATTAACGTATGGCAACGGCAACCAATGATTCCGTTTTCGTCTATAAAGGCGTCGACCGAAAAGGCAATAAAATCCAAGGAGAGGTGAAAGGTAGCAGCTCTGCGTTGGTAAAGGCTCAGTTACGAAAAAAAGGGATTACACCGGGCCAAGTTAAGAAAAAGGCTAAGCCATTATTTGGGGGCGGTAAAAAATCCGTCAAACCGCAAGACATTGCTATTTTCACGCGCCAAATGGCAACCATGATGAAAGCGGGTGTGCCTTTGGTACAGAGCTTCGATATTGTTGCAGACGGTCTTGAAAATCCGACGCTGAAATCTTTGGTGCTAGAAATTAAAGAAGATGTGGCTTCCGGTAATGGCTTTGCTGCAGCGTTATCAAAGCATCCCAAATATTTTGATGAATTATTTTGCAACCTCGTTGATTCAGGCGAACAATCCGGCGCCTTAGAAACCATGTTGGACAGGATTGCGACCTATAAAGAAAAAACAGAGGCCATGAAAGCCAAAATTAAAAAGGCGTTGACCTACCCTATTGCGGTTGTCGTTGTAGCCTTAGTTGTTACGGGTATTTTGCTGGTCAAGGTAGTACCTCAATTCGCGGAAACCTTCGCAAGCTTTGGCGCAGACCTACCCGCATTTACGTTGTTCGTGTTAAATCTGTCGGAAAGCGTTCAAAAATGGTGGCTTATTATCTTAATTGGTACCGCTATCGGGGTATTTGCGTTCAACCAAGCCGTCCAAAAATCTAGCGCTGTTCGACGCGTTGTTCATCAATACACCATCAAGCTTCCTATCGTCGGTAATATTGTTTTCGAGTCCATTATTGCGCGTTTTGCTCGAACCCTGTCTACAACATTTTCGGCGGGTGTTCCATTAATCGATGCATTAACTTCTGTAGCTGGCGCGACCGGTAATATGATTTATGAAGAGACCACGTTGCGCGTTAGGGACGAAGTTGCAACCGGTATTCAGCTCAACACATCCATGCGAGCTACCAATAAATTTCCATCCATGTTGTTACAGATGACGGCTATTGGTGAAGAGTCGGGTGCTCTTGATGATATGCTTGATAAGGTTGCATCTTTTTACGAAGAATCTGTTGATAACCAAGTCGATAACCTAACAACTCTACTCGAACCACTGATTATGGCTGTGTTGGGTATTCTGGTCGGTGGACTTATGATTGCGATGTACATGCCAATCTTCCAAATTGGTAATGCTATCTAAAATTAACAACGAACAAAATTCATGGAAGTATTATTTTCTCAACCGCTGGTGTTACTACCGGCGGTTGTTATTTTAGGGCTAACGGTTGGCAGTTTTTTAAACGTCGTTATTTATCGCCTGCCGATAATGCTTGAAAGACAATGGAAACGCGATTGCTGCGACTTCTTGGACGTCCAACCGGAGTCTGACACTGCCACTCAAACGCCTTTCAACCTAGCTGTTCCTCACTCCACCTGTCCCAACTGCGGTCACGCTATCAAACCCTGGGAAAACATACCTGTAATCAGTTATGTGTTTTTAAGAGGAAAATGCTCTAGCTGTAAAACACCGATCTCTGTTCGCTACCCTCTGGTCGAAACTGCAACCGGTGTTTTATCTGGATTAGTCGCCTGGCAGCTGGGCTTTGGAATTGAGCTTTTATTAGGGCTTATATTCACCTGGAGCTTGATTTGCTTAACGCTTATTGATGCTGACCACAAATTATTACCCGACAATATTACCCTGCCACTGCTTTGGCTTGGCCTTTTAGCCAATACTCAAAATCTATTCACCGATCTTCACAGTGCAGTTATTGGCGCCGCCGCCGGATACTTATCTTTATGGAGTGTTTTCTGGATTTTTAAAATCCTACGCGGTAAAGAAGGTATGGGCTACGGTGATTTTAAATTACTGGCGGCTTTAGGTGCTTGGTGTGGATGGCAACAACTAACACTGATTATTATTATATCTGCCGGACTGGGTGCAATTATTGGCACGCTGATCCTTCAACTTAGCGGCAAAAATAAAAGTGAGCCTATTCCATTTGGACCTTATTTAGCTGGCGCAGGCTGGGTCGCTTTTTTCTGGGGCGATGAACTCACCCAACTGTATCTGAGTTACTTGTAGATATTGCCGTGGCTGAGCAAAAATCCAGAAAATTTGTCGTTGGTGTAACTGGTGGAATTGGCAGCGGTAAATCCGCAGCCTGCTCTAGGTTTGAGCAATTAGGAATTGTATGTGTTGACGCCGATATTGTCGCAAGACAAGTGGTTGAACCGAATTCTCCGGCACTATCCCAAATACAACAACACTTTGGCGACGACATTATTTTATTCGACGGAACGTTAAATAGAGCCAGACTTAGGGCCATCATTTTCGAGTACCCTGACGAAAAAGTTTGGCTAGAGTCACTTTTACATCCCTTAATTAAAACGGAAACTCAGGCTCAGATTGATCGCGCTAACAGCCAGTATGTGATCTACACATCGCCATTATTATTTGAAACGCAACAACACAATATCGTTGATCGAGTTTTGGTTATTGATGTACCCGAAGAGGTTCAACTTGAAAGAACTCAATCTCGCGATAATATAAGCTTAGCTTTAGCAAGATCTATATTGGCGAACCAAGCAAGCAGAGCACAACGACTGAGCATTGCCGACGATGTTATTATAAATGAGCAAGGATTAGATTATCTGTACCATCAAGTGGATGACTTGCATCAACGCTATCTTAAACTGAGCGAATAAATTTTTATCGGTGTTAATGCTGTCCACACTATCAACGAATCTACGTTTTTTTAAAGAATCATCATGACCAAACAGAATTCCAATAAACCTATCAAATTACCCTGCTCAACCTGTAAAAAAGAAATTGAGTGGAGTGATAAATTCCCACATCGACCCTTTTGCAGTGAGCGGTGCAAGTTAATTGATCTGGGAGAATGGGCATCAGAAAATCAGCGGATTCCTGGCAGCTCTGTTTATGATGACCTCCTGTCTGACGATTTGATAGCAGATTTCACGAACCGTAAAAATGTTCATTAAGTTCTTGGAACCTCTGATTAACTTATCCATGATTTAATCAGAGGACAGAAATTGAAAATGCGATTTCCAATTTCTTCACAATTTCAATCACTTACAGTTCTTGAAATTGGCGACACATCCTTGTGTCACGAGAAACTCTAGGTTAATCAGAGGTTCCTCTTATTTAAGTAACGAGTGTTAAGTAACAGGTATTTAAGCAATAGGGCATGACGCTTGTTTTAAGCTCGCTTAAAGTGACGCTTGTTAATCTCACTTAAAATAGGCTCGTTAGCTTTTGGAAATTGCAACGAAGATAATTCTTCGACGGCTACCCAACGAAGCGGCTGACCTTCTTTGCCTTCAGGTATGCCGCTAAACGCCAAAACCCAATACACATCAAGATGTACACATTTGTCGCTGTAATCATGATTTATCTGTATTAAAGGCTGGCATTGTGTTGGAACAATACCAAGTTCTTCAGAAAGCTCGCGGATCAACGCCGACTCCGTAGATTCACCCTCTTCGATTTTTCCGCCTGGAAATTCCCACAAACCACCCTGATGCTGATGGTCTGCACGCTTTGCAACTAGGATTTGAGAACCGTTGGTAATAACACCAACGGCTACGTTTACTCGTTTCATAAAAACAGAGGGTATAGTTATGAGCGATATTCAGCGTTAATTTTTACGTAATCGTAACTTAAATCGGAAGTCCACACCGTTTCGTTACTGTCACCACGCTTTAAATCAACCGTAATATCAATGCGATCTTGAGAAAATACACTTTGACCCAGTGCTTCGGAATAACTTGGCGCTCTTTGGCCAGCTTCGACAATCAAGACAGAGCCAATATGCACATCAATTTTAGAAACGTCCAAGCCCTGAACACCTGCGTAACCGATAGCCACAACAATACGGCCCCAGTTAGGATCACTAGCAAATAATGCGGTTTTTACCAAAGGTGAATGTGCAATTGAGTAAGCTACACGCAAAGCTTCTTTGTTAGATTCAGCATGCTCTACCTTTACCGCAACCAGCTTGGTAGCGCCCTCACCATCGGCAACAATCGCCTGCGCCAACATCAGCATCACAGAGTTTAAGGCCTCGACAAATGCTGAGTAAGCTTCGGAGTTTTCTGTTTTTATCTCGGGGGCATCACTTTGTGATGTTGCAACCAATATGCACGAATCGTTGGTAGAAGTATCACCATCAACCGTAATGCGGTTAAAACTTTGATCAACCGCATCTACCAATAATTGTTGAAGTAATTGCTTTTCAACTTTTGCATCGGTCGCAACATAAGCCAACATGGTTGCCATGTTCGGCTTGATCATGCCAGAACCTTTACTGATGCCAGTAATGGTAATAGTTTCACCGCCTACGTCGATGGTGACACTCGCACCTTTTGGACGTGTATCGGTTGTCATAATACCTCGTGCTGCACGCGTCCAATTGGCTTCCTTCAGGTCGTCGGCTGCGGCTTGAATAGTCGAGGTAATTCGCTCAACCGGTAAATGCTCACCAACCACGCCAGTAGAAAACGGTAAAACTTGTTTTTCTTGTATCGATAGGACCTCTGCCACCTTTTGATCGATGGCTCGTGCGTCGGTTAAGCCCCTATCGCCAGTGCAGGCGTTGGCATTACCAGAATTAATGACTAGAGCTCGTATGTTTTCGCTCAAATTTTCTTTACAAACAATCACCGGTGCAGCACAAAATGCGTTTTTGGTAAAAACGCCTGCTACCGTGGACTCCTCTGGGAAAGTCATTAAGACTAAGTCGTCCTTTTCAATTACAGCAGGTTTGCGCCCCTTTACATCGGCAAAAGCACAACCCATTTTAAAACCTGCAACGGTATGCATTTCAGGAAATTCGAATCCATCAACGGCCATAATTTCTTACCTATTTATCTAACACTTCGGCTGAATAATTTCGATGGTCACAAACAAAAATAGGGAAGCTATCAAGCTTCCCTACTGAGTTTGCTGTGATCAATAGCTAGTAATTTTAGCTTAATCGACCATGACATTGTTTGTATTTTTTGCCGGAACCACAAGGACAAGGATCATTACGGCCAACTTTGGGTTCCATTCTTCGCATCGTCTCTATTCCTGAAGCATCATCACCTGAGGATTCTTCGGCTAAAGCGTTAGCTTCAGCATGCTCCATGGACATCGCCATATTTTCTTGCATTTCTCGCTGGCGACGCTCCATCTCCTCAACTTGCTCACGAGAGATAGGCTCAATTCTAAAAAGCATCTTAGTGACTTCAAGCTTCACATTATCCAACAAAGATTGGAACAGCTCGAAAGACTCACGCTTGTATTCTTGTTTTGGATTACGTTGAGCGTAGGCTCTTAAGTTGATGCCTTGACGAAGATGGTCCATATTCGCCAAATGCTCTTTCCAAAGAGTATCTAGTACTTGCAACATAACTCGTCGTTCAATATCCACCACAATCTCGCCAAAGAGCTCAGCTTTTTCTTTCCAGGCTTGTTCTGCGGTTGCTTGAATACGCTCTAGCAAAGACTCTTCATGCAAAGACTTATCTTCGTCAAGCCATTGCTGAACAGGTAACTTAATGCCGAGCTCTACTTCGAGATTGCGCTCCAACTCGGGAATATCCCACTGCTCTTCAACGCTTTGCGGCGGCACGGACGTACGGAATAAATCGGCAACTACATCATCACGAATCGCATTAACAGTGTCAGAGATAGAGTCTGCTGACAGGATTTCATCACGTTGACGATAAATAACCTGACGCTGATCGTTAGCAACATCATCGTATTCCAGAAGGGCTTTACGAATATCAAAGTTTCGACCTTCCACTTTACGCTGAGCTTTTTCAATGGCGTTGTTAACCATTTTTGCTTCAATGGCTTCGCCTTTTTCCATCCCCATCGCTTTCATAATGCTGCGTACACGATCGGACGCAAAAATACGCATTAGGTTATCTTCAAGAGATAGATAAAAACGGGTTACGCCGGGATCACCTTGACGACCAGAGCGACCACGCAACTGATTGTCGATACGACGCGATTCGTGACGCTCTGTACCAATAATATGAAGGCCACCAGAATCTAAAACCTGTTGGTGACGCTCTCTCCAATCTGCCCGAATCGCATCAATCTGCTCCTGGGTTGGATTCTCTAAATGAGCAACTTCTGCTTCCCAGTTACCACCAAGCATAATATCGGTACCGCGGCCGGCCATGTTAGTAGCGATGGTAACGGCTCCCGGACGACCCGCCTGCGCGATAATCTCCGCTTCTTTTTCGTGGAATTTCGCGTTTAAAACCTGATGTTGAATGCCTGCCTTTTTCAAACGAGCCGACATAATTTCAGAGGTTTCAATAGATGCTGTACCCACTAAAACAGGTGCTTTCTTCTCGATACAACTTTTAATATCTTCAACAATTGCGTCGTACTTTTCTTCCAACGATAAAAAGACTAAGTCGTTCAAATCTTGACGAGCAATAGGTTTATTGGTTGGAATTACAACCACATCCAAGCCGTAAATTTGGTGAAACTCAACCGCTTCCGTATCCGCCGTACCGGTCATGCCCGACAATTTGTTGTATAAACGGAAATAATTTTGGAAGGTTGTCGAAGCAAGAGTTTGGCTCTCTGCCTGAATTTGCAGACCCTCTTTCGCTTCTAGTGCTTGATGCAATCCTTCCGATAAGCGACGCCCAGGCATGGTTCGACCTGTGTGCTCATCGATTAGCATCACCTGACCATTTTGAACGATGTAATGAACGTTTTTCTGGAAAATAGAATGTGCACGTAACGCAGCGTGTACATGATGCAACAGGCCAAGATTGGTCGGTGAATAAAGACTATCGCCTTCTTGAAGCAAACCATTGCTAACCAAAAGGTTTTCAACTTCCTGATGACCAACTTCAGTCAGTTCAACACTGCGACTTTTTTCATCAACAAAGTAATGACCAATGTTTGCGAGCGCTTGTGCGTCCATTTCTTCAGTGATTTCTTCCTCTTGACGTGTGAGCAGAGGAATCAAAAGATTAATAGCGCGATACATTGCCGAACTGTCTTGAGCGGCGCCGGAGATGATTAGTGGTGTTCGCGCTTCATCGATCAAAATAGAGTCAACTTCGTCAACAATTGCGAAGTTAAGAGGACGCTGAGCCTTATCGGAAAGCGTCAATGCCATATTGTCGCGCAAATAATCGAAACCAAACTCATTGTTAGTTCCGTAGGTAATATCAGCCGCGTAGGCTAATTTTTTCTCGGTTGGGTCTTGCATTGAATAGATTGTGCCGACTTCCATACCTAACGCGTTGTAAAGAGGAGTCATCCATTCCGCGTCGCGGCGAGCAAGGTAATCATTCACGGTAACGACGTGAACACCTTTGCCAGACAATGCATTCAAATACACCGGCAGAGTAGCCATCAGGGTTTTACCTTCACCGGTACGCATTTCTGCAATACGCCCTTCGTGCAAGGTAATTCCACCAATCATCTGAACATCAAAGTGACGCATCTCTAGGGTTCGCTTACCCGCTTCTCGCACTAAAGCGAAAGCTTCAGGAAGCAAGCTATCGAGAGTAGTACCGTTTTGAAAACGCTGCTTAAATTCTGCCGTTTTTTCTTTGATCTGCTCATCTGAGAGCTTTATATATTCGTCTTCAAACGCATTAATGTTTGTGACTATGCGCCTCATGCGCTTAATTTCACGATCGTTTTTCGTGCCAAATACGGCTTTAAAGACATTACCTATCATTACAGTTTCCGTAAAAAATCCATTAGGGCGACATGGGCCAGCAAAGGGCGCCAGTAAACAGGAAGGTGCTTACGTTAGCAAGCGAAAGGGAGGGTTACTTCCGATGAGTTCGGTGAATATAAGAAGAAGGGTCAACAGCGCGGCCATTTTTGTACACTTCAAAATGCACATGAGGACCTGTTGATCTACCACTGCTTCCCATTAAGGCAACTGTCTGTCCTTTTTTGACGACGTCGCCAACTTTTACGAGATTTTCGCTATTGTGTGCATATCGGGTAGAAAAACCCGAGCCGTGATTAATTTCGACCAATTGACCATAGCCGCTACGCTCGCTTGACCAGGTCACAACACCAGAGGCGACCGCCACAACCTCAGAATTTAACTGACCGGCGAAATCAACACCACTGTGCCAAGAAATGCCGCCATTGAAGGGATCTGTTCGTCTGCCAAAGCGGGAAGACATCCAACCTTTTTTAATAGGTCGGCCAGCAATAAAGACATCGTTTTGAATTTTTCGATTTGCGATAAGAGCTTCCAATGTTTCTAACTGTTGCTCTCGATCTTCAATTTGTTTGGCTAGGTCGTCGATAACATCGACAAAACTGGGGGGAACAAATGTGCTGTTACCTTCATCACCCGGAAGTTCGGGACCACCCAATGCGGGTTGCTGACTAAAATCAAACTCACCGGCATCAAGACTCGCAACCGTAGTCAGTCGCTCACCAAGAGCATCTAAGCGAACCAGTCGAGCTTGGAGTTCAGCCATTCGTAAAGTAAGCGCCGCTATGTTTTCACTGGCTTCACGCTTACTTTCTTCAATGGATTCTTTTTGTTGATCGAGGGAGGCTTTCCAAGCGGCGGTAGTTTCATGATCTAAAATGTCGGAGCCGTTAGTAGACGAGACTAGGTTGCCTAGATAGGCGCCAACACCTAAAGGCATACCGAGCAAGCAAATCGATAAAACCGCGCGAGTCCAACCACTCACTGTATAGGTTTTCGTGGCTTTGTTTTTTCCGACAACAATAATTTTCATAACTTACAAAGCTGAAAAACCCTAATCAAGAAACCAATTACCTATTCAACCGAAGGTATATGCAATAAAACTAACGTTAACTTCAGAAATTTCTGTGTGTTAACGATACTTATAACGGTTGATACTGAAACAGCCATACATTTATGGCCTGAGATAATGCCAAAAGGTGTTGTCAGTGACAACTACTCCGATGGTATTAAATCGGTATTATAGAAATTCGTGAAAACTAATACGTGAATAAATTTCCAGCAAAATTTATCTATGACATGAAATTATGGTCAATACAGATTCAAATCTCTAAAGAAATCTCAAGAGTTTAAGAGATATCGTGTAGCAATGTTTTTATTTGTGACAAGGTTATCATTCTCAACGCCTAATATATGGCTGAACCTGAGAAAAGCATTGAGGTATGCAACTGAAAATCCTAGAGAGCGTACTCTGGTGGAGAAGTTATCTGAAGTGAATAGCTAAACGTGTTCCATTAAATGGGGTAGTGATGATCAACCTACCCCAATTTCAAAAAAATCCGTTAAGAAGCAGCCATGATAGGCTTAATGTACGAAATTGGAGCGCTTTGCTCTTCTTCGAACGTAACAACTTCCCAAGCGTTTTCCTGCTTTAACAATTCGCGCAGTAACTTATTGTTTAAAGCATGACCCGATTTATGAGCTCGGAATTCACCAATTAAACTGTTACCCAACAAATACAAGTCACCAATGGCGTCTAATATTTTATGTTTTACGAATTCATCTTCGTAACGCAAACCGTCTTCGTTAAGAATTCGGTACTGATCAACAACGATGGCGTTATCTACACTACCGCCTTTGGCCAAACCTTTAGAGCGAAGGTATTCAAAGTCTCGAGTAAAGCCAAAGGTTCTAGCCCGGCTAACTTCTTTAACGAATGAGGTACTAGAGAAGTCAACCTCTGCTCGCGCAACGCGATCTTTAAAGACTGGATGATCGAAGTCGATACTAAAAGATACCTTGAAGCCATCAAATGGAAAAAACTCCGCAACCTTGTCGCCTTCAGATATCGAGACTTTGCGCTTGATACGAATGAATTTTTTCGCCGCAGGCTGTTCTTGTATACCAGCCGACTGGATTAAAAATACAAACGGGCCAGCGCTACCGTCCATAATAGGAACTTCTGACGAACTTACTTCCACAATTGCGTTGTCTACACCTAAGCCTGCCATCGCAGACAATAAATGCTCAACTGTAGAAACACGAACATCACCTTTCATCAGGGTGGTAGAGAGGGTCGTGTCGCCTACGTTCTCTGCATTTGCCAATATATCAACATTTGGCTCTATGTCTGTTCTACGGAAAATAATACCCGTATCAACAGGAGCAGGCTTAAGTGTTAAATAGACTTTTTCACCGGTGTGTAAACCAACACCTGTTGCGCGAATTGCGTTTTTTAAAGTTCGCTGTTTGATCATCGAGAAGACGAAACTCCAATAGCGTACCAAAACCATGATTGTAATTTTGGTACTAAGTAAAAATTGACGGCAATGTTACCAGAGTTGTTATAGTGACAACAAACACCTGAATGCCAGCCCAACAGACCGAATATAAATTGCTTAGTTCGGGTAAGTTGGGCAGAAATACGCCTTCCCTGTCAAATCAAGCGAGTTTTAATCTGCTTGGCGACGTAAAAATGCTGGAATATCAAGATATTCGAGATCTTTGTCATCCATTGGTTTTGGTTTCTGAACCGCTGCACCCATTGCTGACTGACCGTTGCCCGCAGAAACACGAGTTGACTGTTGCTTACGCATAACAGTAGGACGATCTAAGCTGTTGTAATCGGGTTTCGCTAAAGTATTTGCAATAGAGTTATCAATAACTTTGCTTACTTGCGCAGGTTTCGCGGCAGCGACCTCAGAAATATTCGTCAAACCAGTTGCCACAACAGTAACGCGAAGCTCACCAGACATATCTGGATCGATCACAGTTCCAACAACCACAGTTGCATCACCAGATGCAAACTCTTCAATGGTGTCACCCACTTCGGAGAATTCACCCAAGGATAAATCCATACCTGCGGTGATGTTAACCAAGATACCGCGGGCGCCTTCAAGATTAATGTCATCCAATAAAGGACTACGGATGGCAGCTTCGGCGGCTTCACGAGCACGGTTTTCACCTTTCGCAAAACCGGTACCCATCATTGCCATACCCATTTCAGACATTACAGTGCGAACGTCTGCAAAATCGACGTTGATCATTCCAGGACGAATAATCAAATCTGCGATACCTTGCACAGCACCTAATAAAACATCGTTAGCTGCTTTGAAAGCGTCTAACAAAGACGTTGAACTACCCAACACAGACAATAATTTTTCATTTGGAATGGTAATCAGCGAATCCACTCGTTCTTCAAGCTCGGCAATACCTAGCTCGGCTATTTTCATGCGCTTTTTACCTTCAAATGGGAAAGGCTTGGTCACAACCGCAACCGTTAAAATTCCCATTTCGCGAGCAATTTCTGCTACCACTGGAGCACCACCGGTACCAGTACCACCGCCCATGCCAGCGGTGATGAATACCATGTCGGCACCATTTAACACTTCAGCAATTCGATCACGATCTTCCATTGCAGCTTGGCGACCCACATCTGGATTCGCACCAGCGCCAAGACCTTTGGTCATACCCTGACCTAACTGTAAGACTGTTTTAGTGTCAACATTTTTAAGTGCTTGAGCGTCGGTGTTTGCACAAATAAATTCTACGCCTTCAATATCGCTTTGAATCATGTGCTTGACGGCATTACCGCCACCGCCACCAACTCCAATCACTTTAATCACTGCATTCTGAGGAATGCTGTCAACCAGCTCAAACATAACGTCCCCTCTCTAATTTTAATTAAATTTTTTTGCTTTGCCCTGATGAACTTTTTCAAAAACAAATTCGGTACTTACATATTTGAATCAAACCACTTTTTAATTCTGCCCCATAAATTATTGGAATTTTTTTCCGCAACGCGCTCTCCGCCACTGGCTTGAGCTTTTAATCCGTACAATAAAAGTCCAACACCGGTGGAATAAATTGGGTTATCAACAATATCCGTTAAACCGCGAATATTTTGTGGTGCACCTAAACGTACAGGCATATGGAAAATTTCTTCGGCTAATTCCACAGCACCTTCCATTTTGGCAGTACCTCCGGTCAAAACGATTCCCGCCGCTACTAAATCTTCATAACCACTGCGTCGCAGCTCCGCTTGCACCAAGGTAAATAATTCATCGTAGCGAGGCTCAACAACCTCGGCTAAAGCCTGACGAGATAAATCACGAGGTTTGCGATCGCCAACACTTGGTACCTTTATGCTTTCATCATCGCCTGTGAGTTTAGCGAGCGCGCAAGCGTATTTAATTTTAATTTCTTCAGCGTGAGGTGTTGGAGTGCGTAACGCCATCGCAATATCGTTAGTTACCTGATCACCAGCAATAGGGATAACACCGGTATGACGAATTGCACCTTCACTAAATACTGCGATATCTGTAGTGCCGCCACCAATATCAACCAAACACACACCAAGCTCTTTTTCGTCTTCAGTTAATACCGAATAGCTGGATGCAAGCTGCTCTAAAATAATATCTTCGACTTCTAATCCGCAGCGACGAATACATTTTTCTATATTCTGTGCCGCGTTTACTGCACAGGTTACTAAGTGTACTTTTGCTTCGAGTCGAACTCCCGACATACCTAAAGGTTCTTTAACACCTTCTTGATCGTCGATTAAATATTCCTGCGGCAGTATGTGCAGGATTTTTTGATCCGCTGGAATTGCCACAGCCTGAGCTGCATCGATAACACGTTCCAAATCTTGGTCTAAAACTTCACGATCTTTAATGGCAACAATGCCGTGTGAATTCAAGCTATTAATGTGACTGCCAGCAATACCTGCGTATACGGAATGTATTTGGCAACCCGCCATTAATTCAGCTTCTTCAATAGCACGCTGAATTGATTGCACTGTAGACTCAATATTAACTACAACGCCTTTTTTCAATCCGTTAGATCTGTGAGAGCCGATACCTATAATTTCTAGGTCACCATCAGGCGATACTTCACCCACGATTGCCACCACTTTCGAGGTGCCAATATCGAGACCAACAATCATTCGGTTGTCGTGGGCTTGCGCCATCTTTAATAAACCTTTGTGTAAATAATTTTTCTAAACAAGAAACTACTAGCGTTCGAGAGAATTATCTCGCTTTTCATTCCAACTAACCGCGATACCGTTGGTATAACGTAAATCGATGGTGTTTATATTTTCTACTTTATCGTTTAAATCAGCTTGGTAGACAGTAATTAGTCTTTCAAGTCGAGATTCCAGATTTTTTTTCCCTAATTTAATTTTAAGACCATTGCTTAAAATCATTTGCCAACTGTGGTCAATGGTTAACTCAAGCTGAGTTGGATGCAAACCTTCATTGGACAATATTTTACTGAAGCTCATAAACGCCTCAGCGACTTTTATTTCCGAGTCTGTAGGTCCACTTAAACGAGGTAAATTACTCAACGCGGAGTTATCACCAATAATAATTTTTTCACCTGCTGGGTTTAAAAAACCAGTGTCTCCCCAGCGCGCGATTGCGGTTTCTTCAACAACAGCAACACGAAGCTTATCCGGCCATTGCCTAGACAGTGTTACCTGCGCAATCCAAGGGTCTTGCTCTAGTTGTTTTTTAAGGGCATTCAAGTCCAAGCTTAAAAAACTTTCATCAACCAATGGCGCAACTAAACGCTCTAAATCCGCGACGGATACCTGTTTTAATTCACCATCGATTAAAACCGCTGTCACCGATCTATCTGTAATTTCCGTGACCTTTTCGCGTATAAAAACACCAATAAATATCGCACCAACTATAAGCATAGAAAACACGCAAAAGCGAATGATCCATGCTAACAATACAGCTCCACTAAAAGAGCTTTCGCCATTACTTGTAGAACGACGTTTCTTTCGCGTTGCTCCAGTTTTATTTTTTACACGAGAGCTTTCACGCTTAAAATGTGTTTGTGACGTTCTATCCAGAACTGCAGTCGTCACTCGTTTTTACCTCAATGTTTCTTCGAGAATAGCAAGACACAATTGTCCAAAATCTTTTCCTGAAGCGCGAGCAGCCATTGGCACTAAACTGTGGCTGGTCATACCGGGAACTGTATTGACTTCTAACAAATAAAAATTACCTTTGTCATCGGCCATAAAATCAACTCGGCCCCAACCTTTACCGTCAATACTTTCAAAAGCTTTAACGCTCAGCTGTGATAACTCAGACTGTTTCTCATCAGACAAACCGCATGGAATTAAATATCGCGTATCTTCCGAAATGTACTTTGCGTCGTAGTCGTAAAATACATTGTCTGTCTCAAGTTTAATTGCCGGCAAACTCTGACCCGATAAGATAGCAACCGTATATTCCGCACCAACGATTAATTGCTCAGCAAATACTTTAGAATCGAATTTGCTTGCCAACTCATAGGCGTTTTTTAATTCTTCCGCCGAATGTACCAATGACATTCCGATGCTAGAGCCTTCGTGAGCCGGTTTAACCATGGCTGCGCCGTTTAACGCCTCCATGGTTACCTGCCAATCGCTATTCTCATTTAATTCGACAAAAATAGGAGTTGGTAACGCTAGCGATCGCCAAATGTGTTTGCATTTCAATTTATCCATCGCAAGAGCAGACGCTTGTACACCGCTACCGGTGTAGGGAATATTTAAAAACTCCAGCAAACCTTGAATGGTTCCGTCTTCGCCACCTTTACCATGTAGTGCAATAAAAGCTCGATCCATCGCCGCAACCATAATATTTTCTACGGCTTTTTCTTGCACATCGATCGCGACAACATCTAATCCTAAACCTTGTAATGCTTTATAAACGGCCTGTCCGCTTTCAAGAGAAACTTCTCTTTCAGCAGACATACCGCCGTACAAAACACCAACGCGACCAAATTTATTTTGCAGTTCAACAGACATAAATTTCAAACGCCTACTTCAGCTTGCGCTTCACTAATTCTTTAGCCAGTGTTCCAACATTTCCTGCACCCTGAGTAATTACAATATCTCCGGGTTGAACAATTTCTCTGATAACTTCTGGAACACCTTCAATACTTTTTACAAAAATAGGGTCTACCTGACCGCGAAGTCGAATACTGCGGCTTAAATGTCGTCCATCGGCTCCGGTAATAGCTTCTTCTCCGGCGCTGTACACTTCTAACAAAATCAACACATCTACCGTAGAAAGAACTTCTACAAAATCCTCGAATAAATCGCGCGTACGGGTGTAACGATGTGGCTGATAAATCATTACTAATCGACGCTCTGGCCAACCTGAACGAACGGCATCAATAGTCGCCTGTACTTCACGAGGGTGATGACCATAATCGTCCACCAACATCGCACTCCCTTCGTTGATCTCTAGCTCGCCGAAAACTTGGAAGCGACGACCAACACCGGAAAATCCCGATAATCCTTTTTGAATAGCTTCATCACTAATGCCTTCATCTACAGCAACCGCAATTGCAGCTAAAGCATTCAACACATTGTGTTTGCCAGGCATATTCAAAAATATTTCTAACGGTTCGTTACGATCAGGAATTTCTACCTTAAACCGCGTTGTCATCGCTTCTTGCTGAATATCGATAGCTCGAAAATCACAGTTTGCATTTAAGCCATAGGTCAATACTGGTCTTGCAACATCTGGAATTATTTCGCTGACAACGTCATCGTCACCGCACAAAACCGCTAAACCGTAAAACGGTAAATTGTGTAAAAACTCCACAAAGGTCTTTTTTAGACGAGAAAAATCACCTTCGTAAGTATCCATGTGATCGGCGTCGATATTGGTTACAACCGCAACCATCGGTTGCAAGTGTAAAAATGACGCGTCACTTTCGTCTGCCTCTGCAATTAAGTAGCGGCTCTGACCTAATTGGGCGTTAGTACCTGCGCTATTTAATAATCCACCAATAACGAATGTGGGGTCGCGTTCTGCGGCAGCGAATATAGACGCGACAAAACTGGTAGTGGTTGTTTTTCCATGAGTTCCCGCCACAGCAATACCATGGCGATAGCGCATTAATTCGCCCAACATTTCAGCACGTCTAACCACAGGAATGCGGTATTCTCGGGCGCTGATTAATTCTGGGTTGGATGAATCAATCGCCGTGGAATTAACAACAACGTCGGCACCAACCACATTAGCACCGTGATGCCCGATAAATATTTTTGCGCCCAAATCGGATAATCGCTGAGTTACATCAGACGCTTTTAAATCAGAGCCCGTTATCTGATAACCTTGATTCAATAGTACTTCGGCAATACCACACATGCCCGCACCACCGATACCAATAAAATGAATACGTCGAATACGGCGCATTTCTGGTACCTGATTAATTAAGGTGGAGTTTCCTGCCGGCATTATCGAGCTTCCTCTAAACTTGCAACCGCTAAAGTTTCGGCTGCATCAACCTGTGCGAGTTGTCGCGCACGGTTAGCCATTTCTAATAATTGTTTAAAGTCGCTAAATGCAGACTTAATTTCTTGCGCAAATCGTTCTGGGTTTAAATCTTTTTGCTGACACAATTTTCCAGCGCCCGCATCTACCAACCATTTTGCATTCTGAGTTTGATGATCATCTATCGCATGAGGAAATGGCACCATCAAAGCAGCACAACCAGCAGCGGCTAATTCCGAAACAGTTAATGCGCCCGAACGACAAATAATAAAATGTGCCCAAGCATAGGCCTGCGGCATATCGTCAATATAAGGTTGTACCTGAATACTTTCGCCCAACGAAAGATTGACTTTTTCGTAGGCTTTTACCGTCTCGTCGAAATTTTTACCACCGCACTGATGCAAAACTCGAATCTTTTTACAGAAGCTTGGGTCTTGTTCAGTCAAAATCGCCAAAGCTTGGGCGGTTTGTTCATTTAACGCTGTCGCGCCTAAACTGCCACCAAGAATTAACAAGTGAAATTCTTCCGGCGGGTAAGCTCCCCAGCGATGTTTTGGATCATCAACCTGGCAAATCTCAGCACGTACTGGATTGCCAACAACACTTGCTTTTGCGAATACTCCCGGAAAAGCGGTAAATACTTTATTGGCAATTCGCGACAACAACTTATTGGTTGTTCCGGCGACAGCATTTTGTTCGTGAATAATTAATGGAATCCCGGATAACTTTGCCGCCACACCACCTGGGCCTGCGGCAAATCCTCCAAAACCTAAAACAATATTCGCGTGTCGCTTTGCCAAAATTTTCTTTGCTTGTAAAACGGCTTGTAAAATTAACAAAGGCGCTTTGAGTAAACTCTTCAAACCCTTGCCACGTACGCCTTCTATTTTTATGTAATCGATCTCAATACCAGCTTTAGGAACTAAAGACGATTCCAATCCGCGCTCAGTACCTAACCAAGTTACCGAACAACCTCTGGCAATTAATTCTCTCGCAACGGCTAACGCAGGATAAATATGCCCGCCCGTGCCACCGGCCATAATTACGGCGTGATTGTTATTACTATTCATCACGCTTGAACCTCAGCAAGAGTTTTCGGCGGTTGCTTTAATTCTTTTTGCACACGAAGCAACAAGCCAATTTGCATCATACTCGCTACCAAACTACTGCCGCCGTAGCTAATAAAAGGAAGTGTCAATCCTTTGGTGGGCAAAAAACCAGCGGCTACGCCAATATTAATAAATGCTTGGCAAGCGATCATCACGCCAACACCGTAAGCAATAAAACAAGCAAAATCGGCGTCTTGATTGATGGCTTCTTTCGCCAACATAAAGGCTTTAGCCACCAGTGCAGCAAAAACTAAAATAACCAAAATAGCGCCAACAAAACCAAATTCTTCGGCGATTATGGAAAAGATAAAATCCGTGTGGGCTTCAGGCAAAAAAAACAATTTCTGGATACTATTGCCAAGCCCCAAACCAAACCACTCACCGCGACCAAAACCAATTAAAGATTGCGACAACTGGTAACCACTCGAAAACTGATCGGCCCAAGGATCCAAAAATGTTTTGATTCGCTCTAATCGCCACGGTGTTTGCCAAACCAATAAAGCAAACGCACCCAAGGCAATAAACGACATCAAAAAGCATTGCCACAGGCGAATTCCTGCAATAAACATCATCGCCATAATGGCCATTACCAAAACAGCTGTAGTACCCAAGTCGGGCTCGGCCAAAATTAATGCTGAAATTACTGCTAATACGGCGAGCGGTTTAAATATCGCTGCCCAATTTGCTTTGATACTTTCTTGCCACTTAGAAAAATAGCTAGCGAAAAAAATCAAACAACAAAACTTAGCCAGTTCAGATGCTTGAATATTGATCGAACCAAGTCTTAACCATCGTCGTCCGTGATTAATCTCGACGCCGATCAACAACACCAACACTAGCAACGCAATTCCGACAATCAGCATAAGCCAGCCAAAATCTCGCCATAGCTTTAAAGGAATGAGAGCAACCACCAAACAGGCAAAAGCCCCTAATCCAGTGAAAATAATGTGACGCCGTGAGAAATACCAAGGGTCGCCATAATTTTCGTTGGCAAAACTTATGGATGCGGATGCAACCATAATAATTCCAATACTGACGAGAATTGCAGTCAAAATCAGTAGTTGTTTATCAGCAAATAAACCTTGTAGAGGATTCTCTATTTGGAGTTTATTTTTACCAACTGACAAGGCATTAATCATCGAGGGCCTCCACCGCAGTGGCAAACACTTGGCCTCGATGGTGATAGCCTGAGAACATGTCAAAGCTGGCGCAAGCCGGTGACAACAAAACACAATCACCTGTCTTTGCTATTTTTGATGCATAAATCACTGCGCTTTCTAGCGAATCTTGTTTGGTAACCGATTGCGAAAAATCTTGATCGGATGAATAACCCAAACGCAGGGCCGCCGAAATTTTGTCAGCGTCTTCGCCAATTAAAATAAATGCCTTCACTTGAGGAATAACAATTGGCAGCAACTCTTTAAAATCAGCGCCTTTACCTTGGCCACCAAGAATGA
Organism: Sessilibacter sp. MAH3; assembly: GCF_054658275.1. Classification (NCBI taxonomy): domain Bacteria; kingdom Pseudomonadati; phylum Pseudomonadota; class Gammaproteobacteria; order Cellvibrionales; family Cellvibrionaceae; genus Sessilibacter; species Sessilibacter sp. MAH3. The sequence goes on from NZ_BAAGIE010000008.1 coordinate 30,970, forward strand.
CAATCAACTTAGATTCATTTGAAAGTTCGGGCAGTAACCCTTTTACGGCAGCCAGAGTCGCGCCAACATTAGTCGCTTTCGAATCATTAATGTATTTAACACCGGCAACTTCTTTTACGACTTGGCAACGATGATCAAGACCCGTAAAGCTTTTCAAAGCTTCCATGGATTGTTCATTTAACACACCCATAGTTTTTACGAGCGCCATAGCTGCGAGGGCATTTGCAGCATTATGTAAACCAGCAATTTTAAGTGCTTTGGTATTTAACCAAAAATGTGAGCCCTCACTTAAAAATCTCTCACCTTGTGACTCAGAAATTCCAAACTGATTAAAATCAGGCTTATTTAAGCCAAAACTGTACTGCTTAACGCCCTCTGTTATGGGGCCTTGGGTTAAAACATCTTCACGATTAACAACGCGATTTTTAGCACCAAAATAAATTCTCATTTTGGCTGCGTGATAACCCATAAAATTATCGTAGCGATCTAGATGATCACGACTCACATTTAAAACCGCTGCCGCATGAGCGTTTAAAATTTTTGTGGTTTCAAGCTGAAAACTCGACAACTCTAAAATGTAGAAGTCAGGTTTTTCTTTACTTAATAAATCTAGAGCGGGAATACCGATGTTGCCGCCAACATGAACTTTTAGTCCACCAGCGGTTGCCATTTCACCAACCAGTGTAGTAACAGTGGTTTTTCCATTGGAACCCGTAATTGCAACTATCGGAGCATTTGCATGACGCGCAAATAAGTCGATATCACCAATAATATCGACTCCGTGTTGACGAGCATCATCAAACATCGGATCAGCAATAGAAATTCCTGGACTGACAATAAGCTGGGCAAAATCAATAAAGTCTTTTGATTTTATGTTCCCAAGTACCGGCTTGTGATCAACAAACTCAGCCAAAAACTCGTTAATTCCAGGTGGAGTTTCGCGCGTATCAAAAATTACAAATCGTTCACCACGACTTTTCAAAAAGCGAGCAACAGACAACCCCGTTGAGCCAAGCCCAACGATCGCTGTTAATTTATTGGTCGCAATCATAGTCATGATAATTATTTGTATACCGTCTTAACGTAGTTTTAATGTCGCCAAACCAAATAACACCAGCATTACTGTAATAATCCAAAATCGGACAATAACGCGCGGTTCAGGCCAGCCTTTTAACTCAAAATGATGATGCAGCGGCGCCATTCTAAAGATACGACGACCGGTTAATTTGTAAGAACCAACTTGCAAAATAACCGACACGGTCTCCATTACAAAAACACCGCCCATAATAAAAAAGACTATTTCGTGGCGGACAATTACCGCCACGGTGCCAAGTGCCGCACCTAAAGCCAGAGCGCCCACGTCACCCATAAATACTTGTGCCGGATAGGTGTTAAACCATAAAAAACCGAGTCCCGCGCCAACTAAAGCCGCGCAAAACACAACCAGCTCACCAGAACCGGGAACACTTGCGATGTGCAAATAATTTGCGAACTCGGCGTGGCCAACTAAGTACGCAAAAATACCCAAAGCAGAACCGACCATCACCGTCGGCATAATCGCCAAGCCGTCTAAGCCATCGGTAAGGTTCACCGCATTACTCGAACCGACAATGACAAAATAAGTAAGTACAACGTAGAAAACGCCTAGATCAAGCGCTACATTCTTAAAAAAAGGCACGAATAATTGAGTTTCTGCTGGTACCTGCGCTGTTACGTATAAAAATACCGCTGCGCCAATACCTGCGACCGATTGCCAAAAATATTTCCAACGCGCAGGTAAGCCTCTAGAATTTTTTTCAACAACTTTTCGATAATCATCTACCCAACCAACTGCACCAAAAATGGCAGTCACAACTAAAATCACCCAAATAAATCGGTTGTCTAAATCGGCCCAAAGTAATGTGCTAATGAAAATAGCCGCAAGAATTAAGGTTCCTCCCATGGTGGGAGTTCCTGATTTACTTAAATGACTTTGCGGGCCATCATTTCGAACTGCTTGACCTATTTGTAACAAATTTAATTTGCGAATCATCCACGGGCCTAACAGCAGCGAAATCGCTAATGCCGTTAAAACGCCTAAAATCGCACGTAGGGTTATGTATTGGAAAACCGAAAAGCCTCTGGCAAAACTTTGCAAGTATTCAAATAGCCACACTAGCATCAGTTGATACTCCCACCAGCAATGATTTTTACAACGTCTTCCATTTTGGTACTGCGTGAACCCTTAACTAAAACCGTATAATTTTCTTTCAAAATACCCATCAAATAATCGATCAACATCTGTTTGCTTTCGAAATGCTGGGCATTTTCACCAAATTCTTGCGCTGCAAAACGACTTAAAATACCGCAAGTCAAAAGCGAACTTACGCCTAACTGCTTTGCGTATGCACCCACCTCTTGATGCCAAGTTACGGCATTTTCACCGAGCTCACCCATATCACCGAGTACTAAAATTTTCGCTCCCGCGTAACTTGCGAGCACCTTAATAGCTGACTTAACACTGCCCGGATTAGCGTTGTAGGTGTCATCAATAACAACTGAACCACCGAGTCCTGCCTTTAGCATCAATCGACCATTAACAGCGGTGAACTCGGTGAGACCAGCAACAATATTTTCTAAACTGGCACCAGCAGCCAGCGCGCATGCTGAAGCAGCGACTGCATTGGTAATATTCGAATCACCCAATACACCGAGCTCAACAGCAACTTGACCAACAGGCGTGTTTAACTTAAATCGTGCACAGCCATTTTTTTTGAATTCGATATTACTTGCGTAAAAATCCGCCGCTGCATTATTTTGGCTAAACAAATAACGAGGTTGATCACCTAGATTTGCTAGCCAAAAGTCAGCGTAGTCGTCATCAAAATTTACAATGGCTAGACCGCCAGCTTTTAAATTAGAAAATATCTCGCCTTTGGCTTTAGCAATTCCATCCACAGAACCAAAACCTTCTACATGCGATGGCAAAACATTATTTACCAACGCCACGTCCGGCTTTGCTATCGATGATAAGTAATCAATTTCACCGGGATGGTTTGCGCCCATTTCAATAACTGCGTACTCATGATCTGATTCCAAACGCAGCAATGTGATCGGCACACCGATTTCGTTATTAAAATTTCCTGCTGTTGCTAGGGTATTACCTGCTTTTGATAAAATACTGCTAAGCATCCCTTTTACTGTGGTTTTTCCACAACTGCCGGTGATAGCCACCAAAGGTTTTGCCCACTTTTCTCTTGCCAAACTGGCCATATTGCCAAAGGCTAAAGTGGTATTTTCAACCAAACAATAAGGCAAAGTCGTATCGACCATTCGATCGACCAATAATGCTTGCGCACCGGACTTTTCTACCTGTGATAGAAAATTGTGGCCGTCAAAATTTTTGCCAACAAGCGCAACAAAAAAATCGCCTTCATTAACAGATCGCGAATCTGTAGAAACTGTTGTTACCGTAATGTCGTCTCCAACAAGTTTTCCACCGGTTGCGGCTGCAATTTCACTCAACAGTAATTTCATAATGCCATTGCCCTCTGCGATAAAATTTCACGAGCAACAGCACTGTCTAAATGATTTAAACGTTCTGTCCCGACAATTTGATAATCTTCGTGTCCTTTTCCGGCAATTAACACGGTGTCTTGAACTTGCGCTATTTCGATGGCCTTTCTAATTGCCGATTTGCGATCTAATTCGACGATAACGTTTTCTGGATACTGAAAACCTTCAAAAATATCGCCAACAATTTGTTGTGGAGACTCTGTTCTTGGGTTGTCATTGGTAACGATAATTTGATCGCTATATTGTTCGGCGATAGCAGCCATTTCTTTTCGTTTGCCACGATCGCGATCACCGCCACAACCAAAAATACAAATTAATTCGCCATTACAATGCACTCGCGTAGCGGCTAATGCTTTCGCTAAGCCATCGGGTGTATGCGCATAATCAACAATTACCGTTGGTAAACGTAAGTCGTTATCAACCACTTCCATTCTACCGGCGACGGGCCGAAGTTCAGGAATTACGCTCAGAACCTGTTCGAAGCTAACATCTTCAGCCAACAAGGTAGCTATAACACCCAATAAATTACTTAAATTAAACTCGCCAATTAATGCAGACGAAAAAGCAGATTGTCCTGTTGGTGTTACTAAAACGCCCTCAACACCTGAAGAGTGATAACGAGCATTTTTTACATAAACGTCGGCTTTGGGGTTCTCTACAGAATAGGTCAACCTGGTGGCACTACCTTGGTAGTGCGCAGCTAGCGTTTCACCAACAGAATCATCAATATTGAAAATTGCGTTCTGAAGTTCCGGTCTTAAAAATAGCTTTTGTTTAGCGGCAATATAATTTTCCATTGAGCCGTGATAATCCAAGTGATCACGACTTAAATTGGTGAATAGTGCTGAAGTAAAATTCAAACTATCTACTCGATACTGATCCAAACTGTGAGAAGAAACCTCCAAAGAAAGGAAGCTTATGTTCTTACTCATTTGCGCTATGTATCGTTGGGCACTAATAGCATCCGGTGTTGTAAAACCCGTTGATGTTAATGTGTTACCAAAAATACCCGCACCTAAGGTTCCAATAACGCCGCAAGGCTGCTTCAACAAATTCCTAGCATTTGCGTAAAGTTGCGAGCAGGTAGTTTTTCCATTTGTGCCGGTTACACCAAATATTGATAAACTCTTCGCCGGAAATTCAAAAAATTTCGCAGCAATAAATGAGATTTTTTGCAATAAGTTGGGAATTTCGATCACCGAAACATCGCCAACATCTTTGATACGTTCCTTGGTATCGGCCTCAGATAATACCGCCACAGCTCCGGAGTGAATTGCCTGCTCGATATAATTTCTGCCATCAAATTGATGACCTGCTAGGGCAACAAAAACATCTCCGACACTAATTTTTCGACTGTCAGAAACCAAGTCTTTAGGGCAAATTTTCGCGGTAGCTTCTGGCAAAACCAAATTGGAAATATCAGCCAACAATTCGCTAAGATTCAGAGGGCTAGTCATGAAGAAAAGCCTCCTTTATCAGAACGATTTTCCGAGCGCGCGTGCAGTTGCGCAGATTTACTTGGAGGCACATCTAAAATTCGCAGCGCAGCTTCGGTAATTTTTCCAAACACAGGCGCAGCTACTTCACCACCAAAATATTTACCCGATTTTGGCTCGGAAATAACCGTAATAACTACAACTCTAGGATCATCTAGTGGTGCAAAACCCGCAAATAATGCTCGATAGCGATCGTCGTCATAACCATTTTTGCCAATTAAATGCGCCGTTCCTGACTTACCGGCAGTTAAATAATTTTCGAGCTCTGCGCGTGAACCTGTACCACCTTTTTTTGTTACCGTGGCTAACATAGCTTTCATATCGCGAGCGATTTTTTCAGAAATTACCCGCTCTCCCACAGGCTCTTCTTGAACCTTTAAGAGTGAGACCGGCTTTTTAATTCCATCATTGGCAATCACGTTATAGGCTTGGGCCAACTGCAAAACACTCGCGGTAAATCCGTAACCAAATCCATAGTTAGCAATGGTAACTTTCGGCCACCGATCATACTGAGGCAACTGGCCAAGCGTTTCTCCGGGAAAACCTGTGCCGGGGGATTGACCAAGCCCCACCCGGTAGTACATATCTCGAATAGGTTGAGGCCCTGTCTTAAGCGCAATTTTTGTAGTACCAACCTGACTGGACTTAGTAATAATTTTCGTTAAATCCATAATTCCGTAATTCACTGGGTCCAAAAAGGTCTTGCCACCAACGTGCAAATAACCAGGATTGGTATCAATTACAGAATTAATATTAACAACACCCTTTTCCATCGCAGCCATTATGCTAAAAGGCTTCATGGTTGAACCCGGCTCAAAGGGATCAACAAGTGCGCGATTTCGAATCTCGTCACTTTCTACTTCGCTACGATCATTCGGATTGAATGAAGGCTGATTAACGAGGGCTAATACTTCTCCGGTTTTGCTGTCTAGAACAATTGCCGATCCAGAGCGTGCATTATTCTCAATGACCGCGGCTTTTAATTCTTTGTACGCGAAATACTGCAAGCGTAAATCGATACTTAATTGCAACTCTTTGCCAGCACTTGCGGGTTTAATCAAACCAACTTCGCGAATAACTTGTTGTTTTAAGTCTTTTTCAACGTGCCGCCAGCCAGACTCGCCAGATAAGTGATTGTCGTAAGCAAGCTCTAAACCCTCTAAACCATGGTCGTCAAAATCGGTGAATCCAACGAGGTGAGCACTGATTTCTGCGGAGGGATAAAATCGCAAAAATTCCTGCTGCGAGTACACACCAGGAATTTTTAGATCTAATATTTTTTGCGCCTCATCAGGCGGTAACCTGGGCCTGAGCGACATATAAAGTTTGTCTTTATATCGCTCAAGTTTGGATTTCAATTCGCTGTAACTGTAATCACTGGCCGTAGCTAAATCCGCCCAAGTTTCTGGGTGCTGATAAAGAATTTTTGGATTGACTTCTATAGAGAGCAACGGCGTGCTCACAGCCAAAGGTTCGCCATTGCGATCGGTTATGGCACCTCGGTATCCAAGAACAGGTTCTGAACGCAAGGTTCTCGCAGCGCCTTGAGACTGCAAAAACTCGAAACCACGTTCTTCTCCGGGAAGAATTTGTAAGCGAATAAGATGACTGGCCAATGCCGCAACTAAACCAAGCAATACTACCGCCGTGACGTAAAAACGCCACTTTGGCACTAGGACTGGTGCCGCTTGAGCCCTAATTTTTTGAGTTGCTTGCTTAGCCACAGTTATCCGTTTATAAAATATAGGTTTTTTCAGTTATCGATAATTATCGAGCCACGATCACAATTTCTTTTGCATTAGGTGCCGACATTTTGAGCTCGTCCGATGCAATTTTTTCAACTCTCGCGTATGCAGCCCAGGTGCTCTTTTCTAAGAGATATCGCCCCCACTGCAACTGCAACTCCGACGATTTGGACTGTTCTTGCGCCAAGATATTGGTATTCATGCGCGTTATGTGGGTTGAATAAATCACCCCAAACGCCGAAGCCAATACAGCCAACCAAAGTAAACACACCAACGTAACCATCCAAGCACCGGGCTTAACAGTGTCTAACTTTGGATTAGGTTTAATCGGTGTATCCATCTCAAATTCCGTTACCGAAACACTTTTATCGAGTTACTGATTACTTCCGTCGAGTAAATTTCACTCACCTGACCTGCTGTATGACAGGTTTAAAAGAAAGCGGATTTACTTTAATTTTTCTGCAACTCTCATAATCGCGCTGCGTGAGCGAATGTTTTCATTCAACTCTTGCTCACTGGCTTTTTGCGCTTTACTAATTGATCTCAAGCGCTTGTTTAGTTGCTCATCTCTAATGGGTAAGCCTCTAGGTAATTGCTCGCCTTTCTCTTGTTTGCGAATAAACTGTTTAACAATCCGGTCTTCTAGAGAATGGAAGCTGATCACCACCAAACGGCCACCAACCGCTAATACTTCCAAGGCTTCATTTAACGCGGCCTCTAGATCACCCAATTCGTTATTGACATGAATACGAATCGCCTGAAACACACGAGTTGCTGGATTCTTACCCTTTTCCCAAGCCGGATTCGCCGCAGCAACTACCTCGGCAAGATCTGCGGTTCGAGTAAATGGTGTTTCTAATCTGCGCTGGGCAATCGCTCGGGCAATTCGCTTAGCAAAACGCTCTTCACCGTAGGTTTTAAACACCCAGACCATATCTTGCTCAGAAGCAGAGTTAACCCAGTCACTGGCACTCATTCCTGAGGTGGTGTTCATTCGCATATCCAGAGGGCCATCGTGAGTAAAGCTAAAACCTCGTTCAGCCTGGTCTAGTTGCGGCGAAGACACACCCAAATCGAGTAAAACACCCTGCACTTCACCAACTTTTGAACGCTCTGCAAGCAACGGTTGCATTTCGGCAAAAGAGGCATGTGCTATTTCAAACCGTTTATCTTCAGAAAACTTTCGAGCGTCGGTTATTGCTTGCGGATCTTTATCAATGGCAAGTAAGTGACCTTGCGAATTGAGTCTTGATAGAATTTGTTCGGAGTGGCCACCTCTACCGTAGGTGCCATCGACGTAATAACCATCATCGGTAATAACCAATGCCTCTACGGCTTCTTTAAGAAGCACCGAATAGTGTTCTTGAGACATATAAGATTTACCTAGAAACTCAACGACATCATTTCTTCGGGCATAGCGTCGTCACTTTCAGAGTCCAATCGCTCAAAGAATTGCTCTTCACCCCACAACTCAAGATTCTTACCTTGACCAATCAACATAACTTTTTTTTCCAAGCCCGCGTAATCTCGTAATGTCGGTGGAATCAAGATCCGACCACCTTCATCCAACTCGAACTCACTGGCATAACCAATCATCAATAACTTAGCCTTACGAGCCGTCTTATTGAATGTTGGTAGAGCTTCGATCTTCGGTAAGATTTCATCCCATTGAGGTTTTGGGTACATCAGCAAACATCGATCTTGGGTATGCGCTGTTAGCACAATGTTACCGGCACAAACGTCATTCAATAACTCACGCGTGCGGGTAGGAATAGCCACCCGGCCTTTCGCGTCCATATTGATGAGTTGGTTGCCGAGGAACATTTACCACCGAGAGAGTCGCTAACTCCACAAAAATACACTATTCACCACTTTTTCCCACTAATGCACACTATAAGTGGCATCTACTTAAAGTCAAGTTGGGTAGAATTGTTTAGCGCGTTGATTGCATTGGAAAAATTCAAATTTGAGGAGTAAACGACATAACAGGAAAATTTTAAATAAATTAGGGGTCCATTAGCTTGTTCTATTTTTCTTTAAAAACAATAAGTTAGAACCATCATTAAAATTTGGGATTAAGAAGAAAAAAATTATTAAAGAATTTTTGCGATAATTTCGCAAAAATGTAAACAAGAGTAAAAGTGAATACACACTTTCACTAATATGCTGATAAAAAAAGCAACAAATTTAATTTGATTAAAAATCAATCTAAAAGTTTGTATGTACTAACTTACAGTTGAATCGCAGCCAGCAAAGGAAGCGCTCTCGATCATTCAGTGCGGAGATTAAAAGAGCGTAATTTAACCAAATTTTGGTATTAGAACGCCGATTAAAAACGCTCATTTTGGTGTTTTTATATCGACAGTTAGAAAAAATCAGAGCCTTTTTTATAACAAAAACAAATCAGTTTTTAAAAAATCGTCTAGGAAAGGAATCAAAACCGATCAAAAATACGCCAAGAAAGGCTCCGAGAACAACGCGCAAGATAGAGATTATATAAGGAGGGTAAATACTAAGATAAAAACTAAGGTTTTATACAGTGTGGAAGATAGCGCGATAGATCCTGGGTAATGATTTGGGTATCTTCGCGAACCGAAATTCCCGCAGCCTGATCATTTATCAACCACGAACCAATCAGTGTGTAATTGCCGTCAAATTGAGGGAGGGGTTCGTAAGCCTGAAAAATATAGCCTTCGTCCCCGTAAGGGCCATCTGATTGAAAGGTAACCTTCCCATCATTAACGATGCTCACGTTAGCACCTTCGCGAGCAAAAATCGGCTTCTTAACAAAATGCCTCAGTCCCGCATCGATCGCCGCTTGCTCCGAAAAAAAACAAGGCAGTAGATTCGGGTGACGGGGAAACATCTCCCACAATAATGGAAGTAGTGCTTTGTTAGATACGAGCGCCTTCCAGGCTGGTTCTAGCCAACGAACACCTGCCTCATCAAGATGCTCGGCAAAATCTTCCCTGAGCATAAACTCCCAAGGATACAATTTAAACAACACATCAATGACTTGATCAGAAGAGTCCGTAAAAACCGACCGTTGCTCAGACTCTAGATAGCCCAAGCCAATATCCTCTACATAAACAAACTCGCTATCTAAACCAGCTTCTCTAGCACAGTCCTCTAGGTATTGAACGGTTCCGCGATCTTCATCGGTGTCTTTACAGCAGGAAAAATGAAACAGATTCTGTTGATAGTGCTGCGATAAAAATCGGAAACGATCGATTAGCTTTTCCTGAATAGAATTGAATTGATCGCTTTGATTGGACAACTCAGCAGAACGAATCTTATCCTCTAGCCATAACCATTGCCAAAAGCCTGATTCGTATAAGCTTGTCGGTGTATCGGCGTTGTTTTCGAAGAGTTTGGCCGGTGAGCTGCCGTTGTATGCGAGATCGAGCCGAGAATATAAGCTCGGTTCTTTTTGCTTCCAGGAATTTCGAACCAAATCCCACTGATCGCGTGGAATTTGAAATAAAGCCATAAGCTCTTCGCTGTCAACGACTCGATCGACAACCTGCAAACACATCTGGTGAATCTCCTCGGTGGGAGATTCGATATCGCGCTCAATCTGCTCTAGGGAGAACTCGTAATACGCCGTCTCGTCCCAGTAGGCTTGGCCATACATGGTGTGGAATTTAAATCCAAACTCTAATGCCAAGCCTTGCCAGTCATTTCGCTCCCGCGTCTTAATTCGACGCACAATTAACCGCCCCAACCGCCTTTAGATGAACCCCAACCACTTTTCGACGAGCTACTACTCCAATTCGACTTGGCGGCAACAGTCGATCCAAAACCACCGCGAGCGATTGTCTTAGTAACCTTAGGTTTTGGTTTAAACGCAGAATCATCTACCCGGATTGATCCGTACCGACTCGGGCCATACACGTAGCCATCAACAGAAGACCATTGGCCGTAAAATGGAGAGTGCCTTGAGTAAGAGGTATAAAGTGGCGCGGTTTGATAGCGTCTACGATCGGTAATGTCGTCGATAACATTCGCTAAAATAAAGCCTGCCATGGCTGGAACAAACCAACTCTGCCCACTTGGCGCTTGGTAAGGAACACAGTTTCGCTCACCAAACTCGTAGGTGCAGGACTCAAGCGTGGAGTATTTGGGGCCGGATTCACTGGCTTTACCAAGAGCTTCGTTATACGCGGCTTGGCAGGTTTCAGCTTGTTCGGGATTTTGACTGATGCAGTCGGAGGCATCGCTGTATACAACCCCTTTTTCACCGCCATCTGAACAGGCAACTAAGGTCGCTGCCGCAACAGACACAACAATTGGTTTTAAGTGCGTAGTAAGTATTGAGCCAATAGTAGATTGGTCGAGCTTGCGCATTCGCTGCAAATTAATTGAACGAGTTCTCTTCATGATTCACGCTCCAATTAATAGGTCATGCAGGCCGCGTTTAATAAACCTACGGCGATAGATGTACCGCCTAGCATAATACCCGCTGAGATTTCATTATCATTAATACGTTGAACGAGTTTGGGCATAAACACAAAGCGTACAATTACAAAAGCTATTAACTGCGCAATTAATGCAACAACCGCCCAAATAGTGTAATCAATGATCGATACAGAATTACTTGCGGCACTGGCTAACGCTAAACAAAACCCAATAATTGCTCCTGAGAAACCCACAGCGGCGGCAATGTTTTTTTCTTCTTTAACAAGCTTCCATTCGTCGTGAGGGGTAAACCAAGCGTAAATTGCTTTAAATAAGAAGAGAAATACCAAAGAGATCGCAAAATAAAGGGCAAAATTACCCAGACCGAGTAGAGAGTTTTGCAAAGCTTCCATACACTTATCCCGAATTCATTCTAAAAATAATTTTTAATCATCAATCAAACTAAATTTTGAGGTGACTCTAATTTATTGAGAATAATTAACCCAGAGCACCCGGCGATGTAAAAATACGCCACCAATTCTGGCAATGATACGTCATTGAGATGGTATTGAAATTATATTTTCATTTCTTACCACTGAATGAATCAAAAGAGAATCAACCAGTAATTTTTTGAAACAGCCTTAGAAACCCCGCCCAATATAAAACGGGACTATTCAATAAACACTGTGTTTTAAGATGCATTTTAAAATAATTATTCTGTAAAAAATGGTGCGCTACCCAATAATATCAATATCCGAAACCATTAAATCAAAGCCAGTGCTTTTTACTACGCAGCGATCGTAATTGTTATCAATGATTTTTTCTTCGGCAGAAATCATTGCATATTCAACCAACCCATCTTCAATAACGCGCTCGTACAGCATAACAAACTGATCAGTTTCAGAGGTTTTGTCCTTTTCCATGTAGGTTGTTTCTGTCATGGCCACCGGCGGAGATTCTGACCCGGTACTAGTCCACAAGCGAGAAAATTGCTCACCTTCTAAACTGAAAGATTCTTGGCTAACGCCCGATTTCAATAACTGATCCCAATCGCGTTGACTCCCGATACCCTGAGTATCGTAAAAATACCAAAGTTGAACATTGGTAATATTTTCTTCGGACTCGCCACCGGAAAGGACAACCTGTAAAAATCCATCATCGTCGGTGTAAAAACGCAAAATAACAGAATCGTCATCCATCACGGCGCGGCCAACTGCTTGAATAAACTGAGTTCTGGCAACACCTTCTACGGTTAACTTTGGTTCTATTAAACGCATTCTTAGTTCATCTAAATTAAATGCGCCGCCCAATCGTAAACCCATAATTTCAGGAACCGAGCTTTGGGCGGGCTTTTCTTTAGATTTTCCAAACAGTTTACTGAACATTTATACCGCTCCAATCAATAAATTGAATACGCTCATCTGCGATGTAATAAATCACATACCCAGGTTTGACTTGTTCATTGAGTTTTGGGTTTAAAGAAATTTGCCAGTTAGACGGATCGGCAATAGCAATGAGCGTTGCATCAAAAGATCGTTTTAAATACAAAAATAAGTCTTCAACACTTAATTCTCGTTCAAAATTAAAGCGTAACGAATATTGAGTCATGCCTTTATCGACATTCAATAATTCATGATGCAAAAAGCTAGAACCGGGATCAACCGCAGCTTTGGCCATCATTTCGACGGCAACAGAGGGGAGGCACTCCACATTAGGACAGTGCTTATTGAGCAACAACCCTAAAGACTCTTCTGAAAAATACGCGATGGAATGTGCGGTGGGATTTTTGCTGTGGCAATACAGTGCCGTGGTAAGAGTAATATCATCGTCTGGATTATCGATAATTATGGTAGCAGCCTTATCGATGGAGGCTCTCTCCATATCCGAATCACTGGTAAAGCTTTCAGCTCGAACAAATCCAATATCGTTTGGTAGTGGATTTTCAATATCGACTCGTACACAAAGAACAATATTCTTAGGTTTGTCTTGGTGTTCCATTTCACGCAGCAACAATCGCAGCAACTGCAACGTGCGAGCTCCATTCCAGCCAATTACGACAATATGATCTTGATAATGCAAAGTTTTTAATCCTTTTACGCCACGATGCCACTGAAAAGAAATAAACGCCGCAATACGTCCAACCGCCAAACCAAAGAGACTAAGTCCAACGGGAATAACAAACAGCGATACTGCATAACGCCCGGCAACAGTTGTTGGTGAAAAATCACCGTAACCTACGGTCGATGCAGTAACCATCATCCAGTAAAAAAAAACACTAAGCTCGGTGATAGCTGCCTCACCGCTTAGTCGTAATAGTACCCAGCTTATAAAAAAATAAGCCGCGATGACCAACACAAAAGTTTGCCAGCGCAGCTCTAGAAAATGCCGGATTAACAATTTTCGTAAATAGTTAAACACGTGCATTTGTTATTTTGCCAAAATCCTCGCGAGTTCATCGCTAGCAGACTTGTTGCCACCATTAATGCCGGCTTCGCGTAAACGTTTTTCGAGTGCATCGCCCGATTCTGCTTCCGCAAGCTCGCCGGCAGCTTCAAGCTGAGCTTGACGCTCTTTTTGACGATCTTGAATTCGACTCAGCGATTCTGCTGCGGTTTTCATCTTGCTGTTTGCGCCCATATGGCGTGAAGACACAGCCGTTTGTGCTTTTTGAACAGACTCAGTGGCTTTTACCATATCCACTTGTTGTTCCATTTTACGAAGATTATTCTTCGCTTTTTCAATATTAGCTCTAAGTGCTTTTTCAGACTGATTGAATTGATCAACAAATTGTTGCTCGTTCTCAAGCTGGCCACTTAAATCAACCACACGTTGTGCGCAATCTAACGCTAATTGCTGGTCACCTTTTTCGTTGGCTGTAATGGCATGAGATTCATACTCAGACACAGATTGTTTTAGGCTTGCGACCTTTTGCTCAGCCAATTTACGTTTGGCCATAATTTGAGTCAGTGCAGTATCTGATCGGCGCAGCTCTTCTTTTGCCTCACGAATTTCTTGATCTAGAATACGCAATGCTTGACTATCAGCAACAGTCTCAGCAACTTCGTTCACACCGCCTTTCACTGCGGTCACTAATTTTCTCCAAACACTCATATGAACACCTCATTTTTCTCACGACAGCTAATGTCGTGGAATCAAAATTTATTGCAAATAATTTTCGTAAGCGTCTAAAAAACCTTCAATATTATCGAAAAGTGTTTCCACTTCGATTTTGATGCTTTCTTTATCGGATTGAGAAGAAAGCGCTCCGAAGGCGACGTAATATTCCTGCCCATCTATGGTCGAAATTGCTATCGTTGTCAGAGGGAAAACTTGATGCGTTTTTAGGATTTCATCATTCAGTCCAGCCACATCTTTGACCTGACTTTTAGCAAATAAAATAGATTCAACCACTATTTGCTCACCACTTACGGCGAGGAAGGCATCAATGCCATCAGCATTGGTAATGCACAGAACTCCGTTCTCTGTGTGCACTGCCCAATGATCGTTCTCCTTTAACATTTCCTCTACTTGTGTGAGATTACAACCCATACCAAGCTCTCTCCTAAGTTAATTAATTTATTTTGGCACGGTTTTACTAGCTAGCGTGCACATCATATAACATTTAAAATGTCTGTAAAATGTTTTTTTGTAAAAAATGGTTTACACATGAATACTATTAGCAACGATGCAAAACCCAATGTTCAATGGCGCGAGTTGGTTAGCCGACTCATAAAAGCCGAAATGAGCAAGAAAAAGCTCAAATACGATGACCTAAGTGAACTGCTCGCTAAACACGGTACCGTGCAAACAGCGGCCAATCTTCGAAATAAGATTAATCGAGGAATTTTGGGCGCCGACCTATTATTACAACTGCTTTTTGTCATGAATGTTGAGCAGGTCTCTCAAAGTTTACTCGCCGAGCTGCTAAACGCCATTCAAAAAGAACATCTTTAATCAGCGAATATCGCATTAAATTAACAAATAGTAGTTCAAATAAATGCTAACTATTGTGCGAGTTTTGTTATTAATATTTATTTAAATCCAAGAGACAACTTCGATTTAGATTTGTAGAAATAAGTTCTATTCGAAGATAAAAGCTTATTATTAGAAAATACTTAAGCGGTTCTTAACGCTCAAAGATATCAATGTGCGAAAAGTGCTCAATAGAGAAAAGAAATTTGGCGAGAAATAAAATTGAAGTCGGCCTGTAAGCCGGGTTCTGTCGTGGACAGTCATTCATCTGGGATGCTCGTCACCGAACACCTCTAGCAACCTACCCGCCTTCAGTACGGGTCGCACCATAGAAGGCCTATTTGGTCTTGCTCCGAGCGGGGTTTACCGTGCCACAAGCTGTTACCAGTTGCGCGGTGCGCTCTTACCGCACCCTTTCACCCTTACCGGTTATCAAAGATAACTTAGGCGGTCTACTCTCTGTTGCACTGGCCGTAGGTTTTCACCCCCCAGGCGTTACCTGGCGCTCTACCCTTTGGAGCCCGGACTTTCCTCCCCAGTAAACTGGAGCGACTGTCCAGCCGACTTCGCGCGTAGGTTACTTTTTTATAGATCGCGAAGCAAGCCGAATGCATACCAAGCTTATTATAAGATTGGACTAATCTTTTTGAGACAAGCCCCAGTCATAGAGCTTATTTTTTTTGATACCACTGTATTCACTCACAATCGAAGCTGCTTGTTTAAGTGGTAATGATTGAATGAGTAATAGGAGCAGTTTTTGCGCATCAGGATCAATTTCGGTAGCGTCAAATACGGCTCCAGAAACCATCACCACAATTTCGCCTCGTTGCTGATTTGAATCACTGCTCACAGTGGTAATAACTTCATCCAACGAGCCGGAAAGAAATGTCTCAAAGGTCTTAGACAGCTCTCTGGCTACAACGACTTGCCGCTCACCACCAAACACCGTTGCCATGTCTTGTAAGCTTGAAAGAATTCTGTGTGGAGCTTCGTAAAAAACCAAGGTCGCGGTCACTTTGCTCAGATCAGACAATATTTTTGAGCGCGCCACAGTTTTAGCGGGTAGAAAGCCTTCAAAGTGAAAACGATCTGTAGCGAGGCCAGATGCCGAAAGTGCAGCAATTAATGCACAAGCTCCCGGAATGGGCGTTACCGATAGACCTTCTTGGCGAGCACGTTGCACCAATCGATATCCAGGGTCAGATATCAATGGCGTTCCAGCATCAGAAATAAGCGCAATATTTAACCCAGATTTGAGTTTATCAATGAGCTTTTCGGTAGAATTGTTGTCACTGAAGTCGTGATAGGCAGTCATCGTTGTACTGATTTGGAAGTGTTCTAGCAACTTAATACTGTGACGTGTATCTTCTGCGGCAATTAAATCGACTCGACTCAAAACGTCTAGAGCTCTCGGAGCCATATCTGCGAGGTTACCGATTGGGGTGGCGACAATGTACAATTGCCCCCAATTTGTATTAGAAGTCATAAATTTCCTGAAATCAGGGCAAGATAATTCATGCGTTCAAAGCCATCATCATTCAACAACGAAGCTAAAACAGAAGAATTTATTGCAGGTTCGTTCAATAATTTGCGAGCAAGTATACGGGTCCCGACTCAGACACTCAAAATATCTCTGTTAGCGGTGAGCTTATGCGGAGTACTTGTTGGTTGTGGCGGTAACGAAAAACCACAAAATCAAAGCTTGAACCCGTCACAAAACACCAGCGAATCCATTCAATCGCTGCTCGATAAAGCTCAGTTTGCCGAGCAACAAGGTGCCCAAGATCAAGCTCAAGCCTTTAAACTTGCTGCTGCTAAGGCTCTTTACAATCAACTCAACATTGATGCGTCTTTCCGTCTTTATGATGAGATTCGTCCTGAGTTTTTAGATGAGAATAATTTTGTTGATTACTCAATCAGTTATGGCGAACTGGCCCTCAACAAGGGCGAATACTTTATTGCAAATCGCCTGTTCAACAGCAACAGACTCAATCTTTTAATAACAACACTTGAGCCAGATCTGGAATTAAAGCTGCGCCAACACCGAGCGCTACTTTACGCATTGCTGGATGAATCAATAAAAGCCATTCATGAACACTTGGCAATTACTCCGCTATTAACAACGCCGGAACAAGAACAGGAAAACAGCGAGAAACTGTGGGCGGTGCTGACCGCATTACCGGAATCATCTTTGGTTGAGCTAAGTACAAGTGAATCATCAAGTTTGTTAAAAGGCTGGTATGCCTTAGCGGCTATCTCGAAAAATAACGACTTATCTCTTGATCAACAATTACAGCAGGTTAATGGTTGGAGGCTGCAATGGCGAGATCACCCAGCCAACCGAAGTCTTCCTCAAGACCTACAACTCTTACAGCAATTGGTGGTAACTCAACCCAAACAAGTCGCTTTACTTTTGCCGTTATCCGGACGTTACGCCAGTGCCGCCAGTGCAATTCGAGATGGTTTTTTGGCGACTTATTTTGATTCATTGAACAAATCTGATTCGGCTATTCAAATTAAGATTTATGACACTGAAGGCGCGAATATCAACACCGTTTATGATCAGGCGGTAGCCGAGGGCGCAGGGGCGATTATTGGCCCGCTGCAAAAAGAAAGTCTTGAAGAGTTGAATTTACGACCTGTTTTACCGGTTCCAACATTGGCCCTTAACTATCTCAATGACCAACAACTACTTACCGAAAATCTATTCCAATTCGGCTTATCGGCTGAAGACGAAGGTTATCAGATTGCAGAACGAGCCTGGCTAGACGGAAAGCGTCGAGTCATGATTCTTGCCTCTAATCGCGATTGGGGACAACGTGCCGCGGAAGCTTTCAAGGCTCATTGGCTAGAGTTAGGCGGTGAAGTCGCTGCCGATACTCAGTTTGCGGAACAACAGCAGTTCTCAAACATCATCGAAACGTCTCTATTGGTCGATCGCAGCAAGCAACGAATGAAAGACTTGAGACGAGTTATTGGTAAAAATATCGAATTCGAACCTCGCTCGCGCGATGATATCGATATGATCTTCATGGTTGCCAACAATCGTGACGCCAAACAGCTAAAACCCACACTGGCATTCCACTACGCAGGTGATGTACCCGTCTACGCTACAAGTCATCTTTACAACGGTTTTGACAGCGCAGGGGCAAATGGTGACCTAAACGGAATACGCTTTATCTCTTTACCCTGGTACTTCGGTTACGATCCTGAATTAAAAGACCAGTTAGAACGGAATCTAAAAACACCCGAGTCGCTACAGAGCTTGCATGCTTTGGGTGTTGATGCGTTTAGGTTGTATCCGAGATTAAAACAGCTCGAAACCATTGACAGCACCAAGCTCTACGGAGCAACCGGCAGCTTGCAATTGGACAACATGGGAAAAATGAAACGGGTACAAACTTGGGCGACGATTATCAACGGCCAAGCAAAAGTGCTACCCAGCGTCGCCAATGGTCTTGTCTTAGGTTCGCGTTAGTCAATCTTTGGAGAGTTTGATGAATTTTGATTTTTTTACACGAAAAAATCAAAACACCAAGAAAAAGGCGAATGCAGTCGATCCTGATGCAATTAATGTAACCGATGGTAAAAGCGCCGAACAATTTGCAGAAGCCTATTTAATCCAAAATGGATTAAAATACCTGGCGCGAAATTACGCGTGTCGCGGCGGAGAAATCGATTTAATTTTAGAGAAATCTAATTGTTTGCTCTTTGTTGAGGTGAAATTTCGCAGCCGTAGTGACTACGGATATGCTCAAGAGATGGTATCACTCAGCAAACAAAAGAAAATTATAAGAGCCGCCCAATATTTTTTAATTGAACACCCAAAATACAAAAATTACGACTGTCGATTTGATGTTATCGCGCTGCAAAAAACAGCGGCAAAAATTGAAGTAAATTGGATTAAAAACGCCTTTTTACTGGAATAAAAATTAAACATCACGACTGCTTTTTAAAAAAAGTAGTTATGTGTAACTAATCGCCAGCAATACACCTTAGAGATTACAGGATTTTTTTTCGTTTTATGGTAGATCAAGAACTCAATCAAGACTTGGAAGAAAGGGTTATTACGCTCTTTCATCGCAGTCTTGAAGCCAAAATGGAGTCCGGAGAAATACTCGCACCGGCTTTAGTCGATGCCAGCCATCTCGTTGTCGATGCGCTGTTAAACGAAAGAAAAATACTGATTGCTGGTAACGGAATTTCTGCGGCTAATGGTCAAGTGCTCTCCGCCTGTTTAATGAATCGCTTCGAGCGAGAGCGTCCGGGTTTTGCTGCCTACACACTCGCAACTAACCCGGTGGCGATAACCGCATTTGCCAGCGATAAAAGTTTTAACGATATATTCGCCAAGCAAGTACTTGCACTGGGTCAAGATGGCGATGTTCTGGTGCTTTTTACCACCAGCGGTAATCCCAGTAACTTAATTCAAGCTGTCGCTGCTGCTCATGACCGTAATATGTCTGTAGTGGCCTTTACCGGTCGAGATGGAGGTAACATTCCTTCGCTACTTTATGACAACGATATGGAAATTCGCGTGCCTGTTGATTCGCGAGCAAGAATTCACGAAGTGCACTTACTGTGTACTTTCTGTCTCTGTGACCTAATTGATAACCAACTGTTTGGACCATTAGAAACATGACGTTAGCTTTTCAAAACCTTCTCAGACTTACATGGTTTTTTGTTTTATTGTCGTTAATCACTGGCTGTACAGCACTTGTTGATGCAACCACAAAAGAGCCCATCGATCCCGATCCAACCAAACGAACCTTGGGAACCTATATTGATGATGAGCAACTAGAAACCATTGCTCGAGTAAACCTTAGAAAAACCAGTGACAAACTTAAAGCTTCCAACATTCAGATTACTGTATACAACGGCGTGGCATTGCTGACCGGACAAGTACCTGATCAAGCTATTCGCGCCCAAGCTGCCAGAGTAGTTTCTAGTATTAATCGTATTCGCCAAGTTCATAATGAGCTAGAAATTCGTAGCAATGCAACTTTCTGGATGAATAGAAACGATCAATGGATAGGAACAAAAGTTAAGGCCAAGCTGATCCAAGACAAAGACATCGACAGCTCAAGAGTAAAATATCGAGTTGAAAATGGTTCGGTATTTTTAATGGGATTATTAAGCCACGCCCAAGCAGAGAAAGTTACCACTGCCGTTGCCGGTATCAGCGGTGTAATAAAGGTTGTTCGGGTTTTCGAGTACGTCGAATAATTGGAACTAACATAAAGTAGCAATAACAAAAAGGCAGTTATTAAACTGCCTTTTTGTTAGCTCGAAAACCGCCATAAAAAAATGGTGGTTGAATAACGAATTAGCGCTCTAGAGCAATTGCAATACCTTCGCCGCCACCAATACATAGAGCTGCGATACCGGTTTTCTTGTCGTAGGCCTCCATAGCGCCAAGCAAAGTAACCATAACGCGCGCACCAGATGCACCAAGCGGATGACCTAGAGCACAAGCACCACCATGAACGTTGACCTTAGCATGATCTAAATCGAACTCACGCATTGCCGCCATGGTAACCACTGCAAAAGCTTCGTTAACTTCGTATAAATCGACATCGCTAGCAGCCCACTGGGTTTCATCAAGTACTTTACGAATAGCGCCAACAGGTGCAGTTGTAAACCACTCTGGCTCGTGAGCATGTTCAGCTTGAGCTTTGACACGGGCAAGAATTTTCAAACCACGACGATTGGCTTCTTCTTCGCTCATTAAAACCAAGGCGGCTGCGCCATCAGAAATTGAGCTAGCATTAGCGGCTGTAACTGTGCCGTCTTTCTTAAACACAGGTTTTAACGTTGGAATTTTTTCGGGACGAGCCTTGCTAGGTTGTTCATCCGTATCAACGACAACTTCGCCCTTGCGAGTCTGAATGGTAACAGCTGCGATTTCACGCTTGAACTTACCTTCGGTAATTGCTTTGTTTGCTCTTGCCAAAGATTCAATCGCGTAAGCATCTTGCTCTTCACGAGAAAACTCGTACTTACCAGCGCAGTTTTCTGCGTAAGCACCCATCAACGCACCACTGTAAGCATCTTGTAAACCATCGGTGTACATATGGTCGAGAAGCTCGCCGTGACCTAATCGATAACCTTGTCGCGCTTTGGTCAACATATGCGGGGCACGAGTCATACTCTCCATACCACCAGCAACAACGACTTTTGCTCGTCCTACTTGGATGATATCGCAAGCCATTTGTACGGTTTTCATACCTGAGCCGCAGAGCTTGTTAATGGTAGAAACTGGCACTGAGTTGGGAATTCCAGCACCCAATGATGCTTGACGCGCTGGAGCTTGCCCTAGCCCAGCAGGTAAAACACAACCCATATAAACTTGATCAACATCACTGCCTTCAATACCAGCATCGGCTAGAGCACCTTTAATCGCAGTGGAACCTAACTCAGTTGCTGATACTTCACTCAAATCACCTTGCAAGCCGCCCATTGGGGTACGTGCAAAGCCAACAATTACCACTGATGTACTCATATCATCCTCCGAAAAACTAACTTGTTGTTGTTATTGTCTAGTTAAAACGTGTCATTTTGGGTTATCTGAAAAAATTCCGAAATGCCTTGAGTATTAAATACCAAAGCAAAACTGTAGATTTGATTTAAACAATATACAGATCATTTATTAAACGAGAAATTTAGAATGCTTCTGAATAGATCGTTTTACACTCTAATCACTTGAAAAATCAGCGCCTAAATGCCAGTTTTTCAAGTCGGTTAATTGTTAAAAGCTTAAATAAAACATTCAACCAAATGAATCAGTTTCTAAGCCACATTAGAAATAAACAATCTATTTTTAATTAATATTAGACATTAATAACAATAATGAAGCGAAATCGAATCAGTTATTTTGTCAGCAGAGAATTTATTTCGTTTCATCAAACCTTAAGAATTGGCGAGGATTAAGCTGGAAAATAAAATTTCAGATTTGAAAACCAGCCAATTCAATGAAAAGAGCGGATTTATTGACTATTGAAAATGAGGCTTTCATCTTGAAGAGATCACCGCGCAAATCCTTTTACGCGGAGTGTAGAGCTTAAATGGAGGTTAAATAAACTGTGCTTTAGGAGGTGATACCCAAATTATATTCCATCTATATAAACAGGATGCACGGCAACAGTCCACAAAATCACCGACCCCACGCGCACCATCACAGCTAGAACCAGTGCTATTGTGACCACTGAAGTTGCGTACATAAATGCGCGTTCTTTAGAGATATTCATTAAAATCGGAATACCTTCGTAAATTAGATAAATCGCATAAGCTCCAGCGATTCCTACAACCGCAGCATTTAGGTAAATATCAGGATATAAATGCACAACACTCGCTAAAAATACTGGAGTGCTAACATAAACAGCCAATGCTGTACCTTCGTAATGACGCTGTTCGTCACCATCACGGACACCATAGGTTTTAGACATCCAATTGATGAACTCACCCAGCATGTAAACACCAATAATGAGTGCAAAATACGTGATTAAACACAGGCTCGCAGCACTCATAGGTGTGAGCTTAGTGACGCCGCCTGCACCGAACGACCAACCGACTTGTGTAACGCCGATATACGCAGATACGGCAGGAATTAACGCTAAAAAAGGAACGTGACTGATAAAGACCTGCAAGAAGGAATGTTTTTCTTTTCTAATTTCCTGCCATTCTTTGTCAGGGTGAATCATTATTCCAAGTGTATGCTCCAAGATGGCCATAAGCCCCTCCAATTGTCGAAAGCATTTTATGGTTTACAACTAACTCAGTATTAGCGAGGAATGACTCTCCCTCCAATAAGTTCTTCTCATTAAAATTTTCGTTTTAAGTCAGACCAAGTCTAATTTTTGACTATTCAGACAAAAAAATAAAAATATGAAGAGCTTATTCGACAGAATAGAAATAAGTGCTGATCTTCGTAATCTCGAAAAACCGAACAAAATTCGCTACGCTCGAACAAATGTTCGCAACATCTTTGCCTAAACTGATTTAGATTCGAACGAATAACACATAACGAGACCAAGTTAACACTTTAGTCAAGAATTACGTTTTTTCTGGAAAATATAATGATTTTAACGACAGGAGTAGCCAACTCACTAATAACACGTGAGCTGGCCCAAATAACATGAATAGCTTTATTTTATGACACGCAGAGTCGGGCGTGATGATTCTTGCCCTGATTTGGAACTCTCGTTTTTAGGTGCCGGTGCAACCTGAATTTTCGGTTTGGACGGTTTAGGTGGCTCTGGGGGAGATTCTGGCTCAAACATCATCCCACGACCATTTTCTCGCGCATAAATACCTAATACCGAAAAACTCGGCACATGGATATCCATGGGCACACCACCAAATTTTGCATTAAAAACAATGGCTTCAATACCTAAATTTAGGGACAACACTGCGTTAGGAGAAATGTTTAAGGTAATTTGGCCATCTTTATTTACATATTGCTGAGGAACACTAACTTCAGGTGCGTAAGCATCGACAACGATATACGGAGTACATTTGTTATCAACTATCCAATCATAAATGGCCTTGATCAGATATGGTTTGTTGGAGGTCATCGACATATCTATACCCGGTGCGAATGCTTTTGACGTGCTAGCTCTTAAACCGCTATTTTGCGAACTTTAGCAATAAGCACTCTCAAGCCAATAAAAGACATGAGAATGCTCACATGCCAACGCAATTATTGGCGCATTTCTTTTTCTGCTTCGGTTAGACTCTCTTTAAAGGAGTCACGAGCAAAAAGACGATCCATATAATCGAATAAAGGTTTAGCTTGACGTGTTTTTGGTAATTTAATATCCAATACATCTAAACGCCACAAAATTGGCGCAAGACAACAGTCTACGATGCTGAACTCTTCACTCATGAAGAATGGCATTTCTTCAAAAATTGGCGCGACGGTTAATAAGCTATCTTTTAGTTCTTTACGAGCCTTATTCACAGACTCTTTGCTCTTACCTAAAACAATAGCATCAACTAATGGCGACCAATCTTTTTCAATACGGTGCATCCACAAACGACTTTGGGCACGCGCAACCGGATAAACAGGCAAAAGTGGTGGATGAGGAAAACGCTCATCAAGATATTCCATCATCACTTTGGTTTCGTAAAGCGCGAGCTCACGATCAACCAACGTTGGCAAGGTTCCGTAAGGATTCAGATCAGCAAGTTCTTCAGGTAGGTTATTTGGGTCTGTATCGATAACATCAACAGACACTCCTTTCTCTGCCAGAACGATACGAACACGATGACTGTAATGATCACGGCCATCGGAAAAATATGTCATGGATGAGCGTTTCGCAACAACTCCCATTGATTGCACCTCGAGTATTTACTATAAACTGGGACGACAAGTGGAATAACTGAGGGTTTGATGCATTTATATAAAATCAGGAAAGGTTGTGGAAATTCTCTGTAGAAAAACGTCTTTTCTGCAATGTGTGCATCTGAAAAGCCGCAACACCTACGCTAACCTTAAATCTGATCAAAACCTCTTAGCCAAGCCGACCATTATACCTGAAAATAAAACTTACGGCGGGAATAGATAAGAAATTTTCAACCTTGAGAGGCAAAATTATCAGCATTAGTGCCTTTACTTTTAAATGCTTATCAACCATACACAGCTAATATAAAAATTTAACGCCAATCGAATTCTCTAGAAACTGCAATTGCACTGCGATTCTGGTGAGCAGTTAAATAAATCACTAAAAAAAACGCGACCCTAAGGCCGCGTTTTCAGAATCATCGTTGTAACACATTCATTAATGAATGTTACGCCAGTATTCACGATTCAATAAAGTCACGAAGATGTATAAAACAACTAAGAACAATAATACGTAAACACCGATACGTTGACGATCAAGAGCATAAGGTTCTGCTATGTATTCCATGAAGTTAACCAAGTCATACATGGCTTGATCAAACTCTTCGGTAGTCATAGAACCTTTGACAGCCCCAACTTTTAAACTGCCACATTCTTCATCTTGAAGAGCTTCACCCAACGCATTACGCATAACATGACCATGCTCATCAAGGGCAGGTCCTGGTGCACACTCAGCTAGACCTTGTAACTCCATTAAAACATGAGGCATAGCGACCTTTTCGAACACCTTGTTGTTCACGCCCGTTGGACGAGTCTCATCTTTATAGAAGTTACGTAAATAGGTGTACAACCACTCTGGGCTGCGTGAGCGAGCAACCAATGTTAGGTCTGGAGGCGTTGCACCAAACCAAGCCTTAGCTTCTGCGGCAGGCATAGCAATTGTCATGAGATCGCCAATCTTGTCTTTACCCAAAACAAGGTTACTCATCATATCTTCATGAGGAATTTCCAAATCATCGGCAACACGTTCCCAGCGCGAGTATTGCGCTGAGTGACAACCCATACAGTAGTTAACAAACCACTTTGCACCACGTTGTAACGATTCTTTGTCGTGTAAATCTGGCTCCATATGATCACAAGTAACATGACCACATTCACCACCTGTCGCAGCAACTGATTTGATCGGAACAATTGCTAAGATTGCAAACAGTAATACACCACCCCAAACAATGTGCGCAGGTAAACCTTTTGCTTGTACACGAGTTGGCTCTGGAGTGTAACCGTCACGGTTAGTTAACCATGGAGTAAGAAGTGTAAGAATCGCTAAGTAAAAGCCCAACACTCGAACCATAACTGGAATATCAGCATCCATTTGTCCGAGAGACATATAAATCATCAATCCAGCTAAGATCACAGCCACAACTAAATTCACCGGAGTCATCTGGTTTTTAGTTGGGTTGGTAAACACTGGCATTTGAATGAAGTAAATGAAGTAGAACAGAGTCGCTATCTGAGCTAATAAAGTACGACCATCGGTCGGCGCTTGCACACCCAAGTATCCCAATACCACGAACATCGCAGCGAAGTTCATTAACTGAATACGAGGCAACCAACCTTTAAAGCGCATTGATTTAACAGGGCTCTTATCCAGCCAAGGCAATACAAACAAGATTGCAATCGAAGCACCCATGGCAACCAAGCCTAAGAATTTTGAGCTAAGCGGGCCAATATCAATGGTTACTGCACGAAGTACCGCATAGAAAGGCGTAAAGTACCAAACCGGTGCGATATGTGGTGGAGTTTTTAAGTTATTTGCTTGTTCGAAGTTTGCGTGTTCTAGGAAGAAACCACCCATTTCAGGCATAAAGAACAATACAAAACAGAACACAAACAAGAATACGGTAATACCAACCAAATCGTGTACAGAGTAATAAGGATGGAATGGAACACCGTCTAAAGGAATGCCGTTAGCATCTTTATTTTTCTTAATCTCAACGCCGTCTGGGTTGTTAGATCCAACTTCGTGAAGTGCCAAAATGTGCAGCACAACCAACGCTAAAATAACAATTGGAAGGGCAATAACGTGTAATGAGAAGAATCGGTTTAGCGTGATACCAGAAATTAGGAAGTCACCGCGAATCCACTGAACAAGATCATCACCAACAACAGGAATCGCACCGAATAGCGAAACAATTACCTGTGCACCCCAGTATGACATTTGACCCCATGGCAATACGTAGCCCATGAAAGCTTCTGCCATTAGCGCTAGATAAATGGTCATACCAAAAATCCAGACTAACTCGCGAGGTGCTTTATAAGATCCGTACATCAAACCACGGAACATGTGTAGGTACACAACGATAAAGAACGCCGAAGCACCTGTTGAGTGCATGTAACGAATGATCCAACCATAATCAACGTCACGCATGATGTATTCAACGGAGGCGAATGCTTGTTCTGCACTTGGAACAAAGCTCATCACCAACCAAATACCAGTTAACAATTGGTTAACCAGAACTAAAATGGATAGAACGCCAAAGAAATACCAAAAGTTGAAGTTCTTAGGAGCGTAATATTTTCCCATGTGGGTATCCCACGCGCGCTGAACCGGCAAGCGTGAGTCAACCCAACTCCATAAATCCGCAATTTTACTCATTGTGTTTACGCCTCTTGATCAACACCTACGGTGAGAATGTAATCTCCCTCAAAGGAATGAGGAGGAACCTCTAAGTTAATAGGAGCAGGAACGCCTTTTAATACGCGACCGGCCAAATCAAACTTAGAACCATGACAAGGACAGAAGAAACCACCCTGCCATTTATCACCACCGAGATCAGCGGCGCCCACTTCAGGACGGAATAGAGGAGCACAACCAAGGTGAGTACATAGACCTAGCAATACCAAGAACTCATTTTTGATAGAGCGGTACTCTTTATTGACGTACTCAGGTTGTTGAGGAACTTCGGAATTCGGATCGCGGACCTCACCGTCCATTTTTCGAATACCTTCTAAAATCTCTGGGGTTCTACGAACCACATAAACCGGTTTTCCGCGCCACTCTAGGGTGACCATCTGACCAGGCTCAAGCTTTTCAAGATTTGCTTTTACAGGCGCACCAGCCGCTTTTGCTTTTGCACTTGGATTCCAAGATCCAACAAAAGGAACTGCTGCACCCACTGCTCCTACAGCACCAACTACGGAGGTCGCCGCTGTTAAGAACTTGCGCCGTCCGGTATTAACACCGTCTTCACTCATGAGGCTTTCTCCCATTCCAGGTACTCTTTTACTTACAGATAACCGGGTGAATCACTAAGATTTAAAATTTGAATTATTAGGCATGATTGTAAATCGCGACATGGTATAGAACCTGCCAATTTGAGACAAGATAAGCTTATATACACATGCCTTCCTAACTCAAAATCATTGATATTGGTCAAGAACAATTTAGATTCGCAAGTTGTTGGCGTCTTGGATTACAAACCAAAAAAAAGCCCGAGCAAGTGCCCGAGCTTTTTGATAACCACAACAAGCAACCAAAAACGGGCTTTTGTATTAACGTTTTGAGAATTGTGGCTTTTTACGAGCTTTACGTAGACCAACTTTCTTACGTTCAACTTCACGAGCGTCACGGGTAACGAAACCAGCGTCGCGAAGCGGTCTGCGCAATTCTTCGTTGTATTGCATTAATGCACGAGTTAAACCGTGACGAATTGCACCAGCTTGACCGAAGCTACCACCACCTTTAACGGTAACTTTGATGTCGAATTTATCAACAGCCTCGGCAACTTCAAGCGCCTGGCGTACGATCATACGAGCTACTTGACGTCCGAAGTAATCGTCTAGAGTGCGACCGTTGATAACAATGTTGCCTGAGCCTTCAGTAATGAATACTCGAGCAGTAGAGGTTTTACGGCGTCCGGTACCGTAGTATTGTGTTGCAGCCATTATTTCCCCCAATTATATGTTCAGTTCTTGCGGTTGCTGAGCAGTGTGTGGATGCTCAGTACCAGCGTAAACTTTTAGCTTTTTGAACATCGCGCGGCCTAATGGGCCTTTTGGCAACATGCCTTTAACTGCGATTTCAATGGTGCGCTCAGGGGCTTTTTCTATCAACTTATCAAAGCTGATCGACTTAATACCGCCGATGTATCCAGTGTGGTGGTAGTACATTTTATCGGTAGCTTTACGACCGGTTACATGTACTTTTTCTGCGTTGATCACAACGATGTAATCGCCGGTATCAACGTGAGGTGTATATTCTGGCTTGTGCTTACCGCGCAAACGACTGGCGATTTCTGCAGCCATACGGCCAAGAGTTTTGCCTTCTGCGTCCACAACGTACCATTCACGTTTTACGGTAGCAGGATTGGCACTGATAGTCTTCATGTTGTTTTGCCTATAACCTGTATAAAAACTAAAGCTGAGTCAAGATTTGGAAAAATCATCTCAGCGGTAATAAATGCGGATGAGTTCATACATCCAATTGCCAAATACGGCTAAGCTCAATTCGAGCCCTGAAAAAGGTAATAGAGTTAGATAACTCCAACACAATCACCAACCAAACAAATTTCAATTCAAAATTGTGTGGCTTATTCATGCACTAACTAAAACTGTTTCGTAGAACCAACTTGTTGACTCTGATAACTTGTTTCTATCAGCGCACTTGAAAAAAGGAGCGCGGATTCTAAGGCCTCCTGCATAAAATAACAAGTTCAGAAGGCTAATTATTAGCGTATAACCATTAAAAATTGTCCGCAGTAATTAACCCAATAAAACTCTTAAAGACCGCTAAGCGCATCACCCAATTAAGGACGGTGCTCGCGCGCTAGGTATTCGTAACTTTGCATTTCTAAAAGGCGGCTGGTGGTACGCTGAAACTCAAACTCTAGCCTTCCACCTGCATAGATTTGTGCCAAAGGTACCGCAGCAGACACGATAAGCTTTACGCCGCGATCATAAAATTCATCCACTAAATTAATAAATCGGCGAGCAGAATCGTCGCAATCTCGATTCATTTGCGGAATATTAGAAACAAGCACCGCATGAAATTCCTTGGCAATTTCTATGTAGTCATTTTGAGATCTCGGCCCTTCACAAACCTCTGAAAACTCAAACCAAACAATATCATCGGCTTCCATAAGTGCATTGAGCATACGTCCTTCGATTTCTATTTGAACATCTGCCCTGATCTCGGACTTTTCTGGTACCAGACGTTCAAAGCTAGACTTTAAGCTCTCGTCCGCAGCCTCACCTAAAGGTGTGTAATAAAGCTCTGCCTGCTCAAGTGTTCTCAACCGATAATCGACACCGCCATCAACATTAACAACCTGCGTATGCTCTTCCAATAACGCAATAGCCGGTAAAAAGCGCGCGCGTTGAAGCCCGTCTTTATAGAGACCAGAAGGAACAATATTGGAGGTTGCCACCAAACTCACACCACGTCGGAATAACCCGTCCAACAAGGTAGCTAAGATCATTGCGTCTGTTATGTCGGTTACAAAAAACTCGTCAAAACATATAACACGGGCCTCAGAGGCAATTCTGTCTGCGACTATTTCTAGGGGATTTTTCTGTCCATCAAGCGTTTTAAGTTCTTGATGCACTCGCCGCATAAAGCGATGAAAATGCGCCCGCATTTTTTGATCAAACGGAAGACTTTCGAAAAAGTTATCCATCAAATAGGTTTTACCTCGCCCAACACCGCCCCAAAAATACAGACCACGAACGGGAGTGACCGGTTTGCGATTCGCTTTAAACCATTTATTGAGCAAAGAAGTCTTTGGATTAGCCTGCTCAATGGCAAGAATCAGCTGATCGTGCAAATTTTGAAGATGCTTTACCGCCATCTCTTGAGCAGGGTCATAATTGAAATCATCACGCTCTAAATCACGCTGATAACGAGCAAGAGGAGTATTCTCCATTATCTACACCATACATCTGTTGTTAATTGAAATATTAGGAGAAAGCCCTCACCTATCACCTCATACAATGGCGACAAGGATTTTTAGAAAATGGATTATACCAAAGCGTATTTTCCAAACACCATTTAGAAAATATTCTTTGGCGCTCATTTATTGTTTTAAACAGAACCAATTAAGAGCGTAAAATTTGTGATTGAAACAACGATTCGCGGTTTTTTCTTTCTTTGCAAACCCTTATTCGTTTCTGGCTTTGGTAGTCAATGGTAATCTAATACACCCATGTAGACAGATTACATCGAACCTACAAAGTCTATTTTTCGCGTAGAATTAACTCTACGAAAGAAGTTTTCAGCGCTTAGCTGAACGATTTTAAACCTGCAGGAGCTTCATGTGTATTCTCTATCCGTCTTAATTATTGTCAGTATCGTTTGCTTGGTTCTTGGAGGTGTTGCTGGATACTTCGCGGGCAGACTCTTTAGCACTGATAAAAAAGGCTTCCGAGCCATGGAAGCTCGTGCCAACCAAGCCGAAGAGCAATTAAAACAGTTTCAAAATGACGTTACCGAACACTTCAAAGAAACCTCTGTATTAGTTAACAAGCTCACTGAAAACTACAAAGATGTACACGAGCATTTGGCAGCTGGCGCGATTAAACTTGCCAACGCCGATATTGGCAGAGATTTACTCGATAGTGCATCAAAGCAATGGGCTCAGTCAGACCATCATCGTGACCTTTTAGCCGACGAGACACAGGTTCAGCCACCACGAGACTGGGCGCCTAATAATGGCACTCTCAGTGAATCATTTGGACTTGAATCCTCATCGGAGATCGACTCAACTCTATCGGATAAAGAAGGCGAAATCATCGATCAAAAAACAAGCAAAATCTGATCGCTCAAGATACTTGTTGGCAGCTCTGATCAACTCCGCCATGCTTAAATCAAAGAGAAGAAATTGACAACGCGATTTCCAGTTTCTTAACAATTTCAGTCACTTACTGTTCTTGGGATTAGCGGCACAACTCGTGTCACCAGAAACTCTTGGTTAACCAGATTTTTCTATACTAGAAAGATCTACAGAGTAGACGAAAATAAACTCGCTCTGCTCTGTGATATAGTGGTTTATACCGTTAGATAAGCTACTTACAGATTGTTTTCATCGGTAAACGCCGACTACGCAACCAGGTAATGCTAAAAGCGCAATGAAAAAAATTATCGACTATCTCATATGGCCCGCCTTTACAGGCCTACTCGCTGCTGCCATTGCGATTTTCGCGTCGCCTTCGCTTACTAAAACCGACTCGGACAACGATAAGCTCAATAGAGTTGTTAGCGCCGCTAATCCTTATGAAGGATGGAGCGGCCCAGCATCTTACTCATTTGCCGTAAAAACTGCTGCACCATCGGTTGTTAATATTTACGCCAGAAAACTCCCAAGTAAACGCCGTTATCCTTTTATTGACGACCCTCTTTTCCGACATTATTTCAACAATGCAAACAACCTAATGCAGCGCAGACTTCAATCCGCGTTGGGTTCAGGCGTGATTGTTAGTGATGACGGCTACATTCTTACCAATAACCATGTCATTGATGATGCCGTGGAAATTGTCGTATTGGTTCACGATGGTCGAGAGGCCTTGGCCGAAGTTGTTGGTCGCGATACAGAAACGGATCTTGCGGTATTAAAAGTTGATTTAGACAGACTCACCCCAGCCACACTTGGAGAGCCTGCCAAAGCGAATATTGGTGATGTAGTGCTGGCCATCGGCAACCCTTTTGGCGTTGGCCAGACGGTAACTCAAGGAATCATCAGCGCCACAGGTCGCTACGGGTTAGATTTAAGTAACTATGAAAATTACATCCAAACGGATGCTGCGATCAATCCCGGCAATTCAGGCGGCGCACTTGTAGATGTTAACGGAGCACTACTCGGTATTAACACCGCCATTCTTGACGACGGCAACCCATCGGTGGGGATCAGTTTTGCTATTCCAGCAGACCAAGCCATGCAAGTGATGCGCAATCTTGTTGAAAACGGTCGCGTAATACGAGGCTGGCTTGGTATCGAAGCTCAACCATTAAACCCTCAAATTGCGGACTCTATGGGTTTAGGCGGTAATGGTGTCGTAGTTGTGGGAGTTTATAAAAATGGACCAGCGCATATTGCCGGCCTAAAACCGGGTGACATCATTACCCATATTGATGATGCGCCTGTAGGTAATGGCCGCAATGGGATGAATCAGATTGCCGGTAAAAAACCGAATGAAGCCGTACTTGTAGATCTTATTCGTAATGGCCAGCATTTCAGACTGTCGGCATTACTTGCCGAGAAACCGGTCATATCCAGCTAAAACTCAATCGCTGTTAGCTGGATATGACCGCAACCGCATTATTTTTTAATGCGATATTCCGCCGATCTAGCATGAGCTTCTAAATACTCACCTCGGGCCAAAACCGAAGCTACCTTGCCTAAATCAGAGGCGCCCTGTTCAGAGCAGTAAATTATCGAGCTGCGCTTTTGAAAATCATAAACGCCTAAAGGCGAAGAGAAACGCGCCGTACCCGATGTTGGCAGAACATGGTTAGGGCCCGCACAATAATCACCCAGAGCCTCTGCTGTGTAGCGCCCCATAAATATGGCGCCAGCATGTCGAATACTCGGCAACCATTGCTCTGGATCTTCTACCGACAACTCCAAGTGCTCTGGGGCTATGTGATTGGTGATCTCAATTGCTTCTTCTAGTGAAGAGACAGTAATCAGCGCACCGCGCGATTGCAAAGAGGTTTTTACAATCTCTTTTCGATCTAGAGTAGGTAACAGTTTTTCGATGCTTTGCTCCACTCGAAGCAAGAAATCTGCATCGGGAGAGATAAGTATTGATTGCGCCATTTCATCGTGCTCAGCCTGCGAGAACAAATCCATTGCAATCCAGTCGGGATCAGTCTTGCCGTCACACACCACAAGAATTTCTGAAGGGCCGGCAATCATATCAATAGCAACCTGGCCAAACACAGCACGCTTAGCGCACGCCACAAACACATTACCTGGGCCAACGATCTTATCAACTTTGGGCACAAGCTCGGTACCATAGGCCAAAGCTGCAACAGCCTGAGCCCCACCAATAGCAAAGACCCGATCTACTCCGGCAATAGCAGCCGCCGCCAAAACAAGATCACTGATCTCACCGTCTGGCGTAGGAACTACCATGATGACATTTTCAACACCTGCAACTTTTGCAGGCATGACATTCATTAAAACTGAAGAAGGATAGCTTGCCTTACCGCCAGGAACATAGACGCCCACGGTGTCTAGGGGCGTAATTTTTTGCCCAAGAACGGTTCCGTCAGCTTCGGTGTACTGCCAAGAACTTTGTGCTTGATGTTTATGATATTGCTTTACACGATCTGCGGCTTGTTGCAGTGCCTTGCGCGCATCGTCCGAAATTCGCGCCAATGCTTCTTCTAATTGCTGTCTGGAGATTTCCAAATCGGAAGCATTTTCAGGCGTCCAACGATCAAACTTTTGCGTATAAGCAACCAAAGCTTGATCACCATCTCGGCGAACGGTGGCGATAATGTCATCGACAACACGAGTTACATCATGATCTGAAACCAAGTCCACATGCAGCAGAGCGTCTAGATCTGCTTGAAAGTTAACATCTTGAGAATTCAGTTTTTTGATCAATAAATCTTGTGTCATCACATACTCTTTATAGAAATACAACTAAGAAGAAAGTGGGTTTTAATCCTGGGGCATATTATTTGTCACGCAAAGCAACTGCAGACGCAACCTTTTCGATAATCGAACTGATCGCTGCGTGCTTCATTTTCATAGAAGCCTTATTAACGATCAGCCGAGAGCTGATATCCGCAATGTGCTCTCTGGGCTCTAAACCATTAGCACGAAGTGTATTACCCGTATCAACAATATCTACGATTTCATCGGCCAAACCAATAATCGGCGCAAGCTCCATAGCACCGTAAAGCTTAATAATATCTACCTGCTGAGCTTTTTCTGCGTAGTATTTTTTTGCGACGTTCACAAACTTAGTTGCGACCTTAATGCGACCTTTTGGCGTCTCACGACCCTTAATACCTGCCGTCATCAACTGACAACGAGCAATGCCTAAATCGAGAGGTTCATAAATACCATTGCCACCATGCTCTAGCAGCATATCCTTACCAGAAACGCCAATATCAGCGGCGCCAAATTCAACATAAGTGGTAACATCTACGCCTCGTAACACAACAAAACGTACACCTGGCTGATTGCTTTCAAAGGTTAATTTGCGACTTTTTTCAATATCTTCAAGGGGATATAAATCAGCGGCCGCCAGCAATGGCAAGGTTTCTTCTAAAATTCGCCCTTTGGTAAGGGCTATGGTTAACTCTGTCATGGTACTTTTTTAATGCTTTGCCAGAAAAAACTGGGAATGATTGGATTTCGCCGAGGCGAATTATTAAGCAGATGCCTAACCCGGCACCCTGCGAATATTAGCGCCCAGCAATTGCAGTTTTTCTTCAATACATTCATAACCACGATCAATGTGGTAAATACGATCTACCAACGTCTCGCCTTCGGCAATCATGCCGGCAATCACTAGACTCGCCGATGCGCGCAAATCAGAAGCCATAACCGGAGCAGCTTTTAAGGATTCTACACCGGTAACAATGGCGGTATTTCCCTCTAAACGAATATTCGCGCCCATTCGATTCAATTCGTGGATCTGAATCAGTCGGTTTTCAAAGATCGTTTCTGTAACCGAGCCAACACCTTCAGCGATGGTATTCATTGCTAAAAATTGTGCCTGCATATCGGTTGGAAATGCTGGATATGGGGCCGTTCTTAAGCTTACCGCTTTTGGACGATTACCTTTCATGTCCAATTCAATCCAGTTATCGCCACAACTGATACTGGCGCCAGCCTCTTCAAGCTTTAGCAAAACGGACTCAAGAATTTTTTCATTGGTATCTTTAAGTTTTACACGGCCGCGACTAGCCGCTGCCGCCACTAAATAGGTGCCAGTCTCTATGCGGTCGGGCATAACATCAAAATGACAACCTTTGAGACTGTCAACGCCGGTAATAACTAAAGTATCCGTACCGATACCTTCAATTTGCGCGCCCATTGCGACCAAACACTTGGCCAAATCAACAACTTCGGGCTCGCGGGCGGCGTTTTCAAGAATGGTGGTGCCTTCGGCCAAGGTAGCCGCCATCATAAGATTTTCGGTTCCACCAACAGTTACTATGTCCATGAAAAAGTGAATACCTTTTAACCGGCCATTGCAACGAGCGCGAATGTAACCTTGGTCAACCTCAATGGTTGCACCCATGGCTTCAAGGCCACGCAAATGGATGTCAACCGGACGGCTTCCGATCGCACAACCACCAGGGAAGGAAACATTGGCCTGACCAAAGCGGCTCAACATTGGCCCTAACACCAAAATCGACGCTCGCATGGTACGAACCAATTCATAAGGTGCGGTAAAGTCGGTGATGGTGCTGTTATCAACCTCTACCGTCAGTTTCTCATCAATGGTTACCCCAACACCCATGCAACGCAGCAAAGCAAGCATTGTCGTTACGTCGTGTAGGTGCGGTAAATTGCCCACATGCATCGGTTCATCGGCCAACAAAGTAGCTGCCAGAATCGGTAGTGCTGAGTTTTTCGAACCAGAAATTCGAATTTCACCATTGAGCGAGCTGCCGCCTTTGATGATTAACTTATCCATAGAGAGTTGCCAACGTAAATAGAGGATCGAAAACTACGAGTTTTGTGCTTGCCATTGATCAGGCGTGAAGGTCTTCATATTGAGGGCATGAATGCTGCCGGATTTGAAATACTCGTCTAACACACCGTAAACCAATTGCTGCTTTTTCACTGGGTTTAAGCCCGCAAAGGCTGGACTGACGATAACGGCATTAACATTAGAACCAGATACTTCAACTACGGCTTCTGCTTGATCAATGCCCTGCTCTAACTTCTGCTTAATTTCTTCGGCTTGAATCATTGTGTTCACTTTTGCTACAAATTTGTTAATTGGAGTGAGCTAGCCACGCCAGCTCACAATCTAACCGCTTCTTGGCGAAAAAGGCCCGCTATTCTAAAGAAGACAGACTCTAAATTCACCCAAATTCGATTTAATTTCTAAGATAAAACTCCAATCTCCAGCATACTCTCAACCACAGTATGTTACAGAGATTTCTCGGCACAAACGTAAACACGCCAGACAATTAGAGTTAAAAGAGAGACAACATGAATAGAACGTGAAATCAAACGACAATAATACGAAGAGAAATTTGCAGGAGAGAAACCTTAATAACTCTGTGCAAAGTGGCTAATTCCCACTTTGCACAGAACAGAAAATCAGCGATGACTAGACGTCCCAGTTATCGATGACTTTTTTTACATCGCCATCATTTTGTTTTAGGGCGACTCTAAATTGATCCCTAAAAGTAACACCAAGATTGATGCCATTGATGTTCATGTTCCGCAATACCCACTGGCCGGATTTATTCACAGCCATGGTGTAAGTAACCAGACTCGTACCGGTAGGAGCCTCCACTTTTTGGCGAACCGTGACATTGCGCTGACCTTCAATACTGTTCTCTGGCGGGATCACCTCAACATTGAAGTCTGAAAAGCTGGTCATACCTTTCGCATAGGTACTGATCAAATTTTGCTTAAATACAGATGCAAAACGGTCGAACTCTTCACGCGAAATAGATCGAGCGTTATCAACACCCATGACGTTCAGAGCGATAAAATTAAAATCCACCACCTCGGTTAACAAAGCATCAAGCTGACTGGACAGGGTTGCCTGATCGTATTGTGGATCATTTTGAGATTTATGAATCATTGCTAATACCGATTCAGTCACCGACTTAACCACGTCGTGCGCACTTACTTCATCGGCATCATGTGCAATTGAAAGATTCACCGTGGAAGCTTTGTCTACAGCTTCCGCGCTATCGATTTTCACAGATGCATCCGCAGCGTTCTCTTGCGCAAAGACATAACATGAGCCCGCGCTTAAAACCAAGGCAGAAGCTAAAAAAAGAGGTTTAAAATTTAATTTATTCATTGTTAAAAATACTCCCATGCGAACCTTGATACGCCGAGCAAGTCATTTGCTATGAGCCCAAGTTCAATACGCCGTGATGATAACGACTTAGCACCGTGCGAACAATCGTATAAATCGGTGCTCAAAGTGACAAAGACTGAATGAGACTATACCATTGCCGACCATTTCGCCTAATCTGACCACAAACTCTACGAAAAGGTTGCGCTAAATTGCGTTTTCATGAACAAGGATTAAAAAATGCCTGATATTTGGATTGCCTGGGGAGCCATTTTACTCGGCTTTGTGGGGCTTGTATGGAGCGCGGATCGATTTGTAGAAGGAAGCGCGGCTTTCGCCGAAAATCTAGGTTTATCCAAATTAGTCATTGGTTTAACTATTGTCTCCTTGGGTACATCAGCACCAGAAATTGTTGTTTCTGTTAGCGCGTCGTTAAAAGATGAAGGGCAACTTGCCATTGGCAACGCGCTGGGTTCTAACCTAGCCAACATCGGAATGGTACTCGCGGCAACCGCTTTGATTTCACCCATACCTATTTTCAGACATATTTTAACGCAAGAACTGCCCATTCTTCTGGTGGTGACTGCGCTTGCGGGTCTGTTCCTGTTCGACGCAAAACTCGAAGTCTATGAAGGCATCATATTGGCCGCAACGGTCGTGCCTCTGATCAGCTGGATGATCATTAGCAAAAAAAATCATCATTCTCCCGAGGAAGAAGAAACTGAAATTGAATCTATGCCGAACAGCAAAGCAATTATGTGGTTTGTCATTGGCCTAGCATTATTGATTGGCAGTTCAGAGGTTTTAGTTTGGGGAGCCACCACCGCAGCCACACATTTTGGTGTTAGCCCGCTAATTATTGGTTTAACCATCGTCGCTATTGGCACCAGCTTGCCAGAATTGGCTGCATCGGTAATGAGCGCCATCAGAGGTCACCACGACATTGCGCTTGGCAACGTGGTTGGCTCAAATATATTTAACATTCTCGCGGTTATGTCTGTACCCGGAATTTTGGGTCCGTTAAGTATGGATGCCGAGGTATTCAATCGCGATTATTTAGCCATGGCAGCCATCACGGTATTTTTAGCGGTAGTGCTGATCATTGACTATGCCATTGCGTCCAAAAAACACGGCTCTGGAAAAC
The DNA here is from genome assembly GCF_054658275.1 of Sessilibacter sp. MAH3. NCBI lineage: Bacteria > Pseudomonadati > Pseudomonadota > Gammaproteobacteria > Cellvibrionales > Cellvibrionaceae > Sessilibacter > Sessilibacter sp. MAH3. The sequence goes on from NZ_BAAGIE010000008.1 coordinate 69,625, forward strand.
TCGGTCGAATCATTGGCGCATTGCTATTAGCCGCTTATGTCACCTACTGCGTTTCCTTATTTACCGTATAACATTACAGAGACTCTCGGTTAAACCATCCTGGTTTAATTAAAGAGTTCTAGATCACAACGCAGTGAAATCCATTTTTCGTTGTTAGTGATTGTTGAGTTTTTAAGTTTTAAAAAAGAGAGAATTATTTTCCATGTCACCCACTTCACTTGTTGATGCCGGAAAAAGAACCGTCAGAATGGAATGCGAAGCTGTCGCAAAACTCGAAGCCCGCATTGATGATAGCTTCGAAAAAGCGTGTGAATTAATCCTATCTGTACAAGGTCGAGTTATTGTGACAGGCATGGGAAAATCAGGCCACATAGGTCGCAAAATTGCAGCAACTCTCGCCAGCACAGGCACACCAGCATTCTTTGTTCACCCTGGCGAAGCAAGCCACGGTGATTTGGGAATGATCACACCAACAGACGTTGTCATTGCTATATCCAACTCCGGCAAATCCGCTGAGGTATTAACACTCCTGCCGTTATTTAAACGCATGGATATACCCCTAATCAGCATGACGGGAAATCCAGAGTCGCCTCTGGCAACCGCCGCTGATGCTCATTTAGATATTTCCGTTGAGACAGAAGCCTGTCCTCTAGATTTAGCGCCAACCTCCAGCACCACGGTAACCCTAGTGATGGGCGATGCACTGGCGGTTGCGTTACTAGAGGCGAGAGGATTCAGCGCCGAAGACTTTGCCTTTTCTCATCCCGGTGGCGCACTCGGTCGCAAGCTTTTGCTCAAGGTTGAAAACATCATGCACAAAGGCGACGAAATTCCCGTGGTATTAACAACCACACCAGTAACACAAGCCCTTGTTGTTATGACTGAAAAAGGTCTCGGCATTACCACCGTTGCAGATACCGAAGGTGCTCTTTGCGGAGTATTTACCGACGGCGATTTACGCAGACATGTTGATCTCGGCACCAATTTATCAACGGCGGTGATGAGCCAAGTCATGACGCCTAAACCGCAAACGGTTTCGCCAAATATGTTGGCTGCCGAAGCGTTATACCTTATGGAAACCCGAAAAATTACCGCGGTAATTGTCTCTGACGAACATCAAAAACTGGTTGGAATTCTGCACTTGCACGACATATTACGCGCGGGCGTGATTTGAATAACCAAAGTTGAACTGCCTAATCGCGCCACCGTTAACTCAATAGCTAAAGTAATTATGACCTCTACCTGCCTGAAAGAATTGTCGACAAAATTAAAAGAAAATATCCAACAAATAAAACTATTGCTTCTAGACGTAGACGGCGTTTTAACCGATGGCAAACTGTATTTCGGTAACGATGGTAACGAATACAAAGCATTTAACACGCTAGATGGTCACGGTATAAAAATCTTGCAAAAATCGGGTGTTAAGGTTGGCATTATAACGGGACGTAAAAGTGCTTTGGTTGAAAAACGAGCCAGAGATCTCGGCATCGAAATTTTAGTTCAAGGCAGAGAAGACAAGTACACCGCACTAAAAGAAATACTGGCTGAACATAATTTTGCACTCAACCAAATTGCATTTATTGGCGATGATTACCCAGACTTAACCGTTATGACTAAGGTAGGTTTTGCGGTAACCGTGGCAAATGCTTTACCCGTCATGGTTGAACATGCGCACTGGCAAACAACTCGTAATGGTGGCGAAGGCGCGGTTAGAGAAACTTGCGATCTTATTATGCAGGTGCAAGGCACTTTTGATGCTGCATTAAGTCCTTATCTCCAGTAAGGTAGAGTTTGTAAACCAACAGTTTCCAGTCATTAGCAACATGCAATAACGCCCACTCGCTTAAAGTTATCCACAGTAGCCGTGTTAAAAAAAATCTTAACAACTTCCATCATTGCAGGCCTGTTTGTGCTTGTCATACTACTGTGGGAAAACCCTGAAATTACTCAGACTAAACCCGCCACTGAAACGCAATCGCAGGCGCCAGTGGCAATTATACAAAACTCCAAAACTCGTCAATTCGACGCAACTGGTCGGCTACAATATCTATTAGTTGTCGATAAGGCCGAGCAATACCTAAGATATAACGCACAAAACCGCCCGCTCGAAGCCAAACGAGGCTACACCGACTTAAGCAATCCTTTCCTGACGCTGTTTTCCGAACAACCCAATCAAACTCCCTGGAAAATCACCGCCGATCATGGGCGAGCAGAAAATAATGGCTCATTGATTACACTTTGGGGAAATGTGGTGGTCAGAAAAGACTTAGAGACCGGTGGAGAATATCGACTCACAACCGATAAATTGGACGTAAAACCTGTCGAACAAATCGCTGAATCAGAAAGTCCTGTGTCCATTACCAGCCCTGAAGGCATTGCTGACTCTGTTGGTATGCGTCTGAACATGATTACCAACATAACCGAACTACTTTCTCAAGTTACAGGCATTTATGAAACTCAACCTGCACCGTAAAAACGAAAGCGCCCAGCCACAACCATTCGCCTCGGCAGTAAAAATGGTCGTGGTTGTTATTGGATTATTGTTATCAATCAATACCGCCGTGGCATTGCCAAGCGACAGCGATCAACCCATAAATATTGACGCCGACAGAGCCGAGCGAAATGACAAAACCGGAGTAACCATTTTCTCTGGCAACGCCAAACTCAAACAAGGCACCTTGGTAATCGTCGCAGATACCATCACCATTCATCATAAGCCCGAAGGCGTAGAAAGTATTACAGCGACAGGAAATCCAGCAACGCTTGAACAAAAACCCAAAATCGACAAACCCACGGTTAAAGCCGAAGCTAAACGCATTCACTACTCTGTCATCAATGAGAAAATCAAACTGTCCGTAAATGCGCAAATTGATCAGGGCGACGGCTCGAAAATCAACAGCGATACCATCGATTACGACCTTAAAGACTCCTATGCCGTAGCGTCGGGTGAGAATCGAGTGAAGTTGATTATTCAACCTCAAAATAAAGACACCACAAACACCAACCAATAAACCTTGTTAAATCTTTCAATTAATCACTACCAGCACTAAGAGTTATGAGTCGACTGAGCGCTAAAAATTTGGCCAAAAGCTACGGATCGAGACAAATCGTATCCGACGTTTCATTTTCTGTGTCAACGGGAGAAGTTGTTGGCTTACTCGGCCCAAATGGTGCGGGAAAGACCACGTGTTTTTACATGATTGCAGGAATTGTTAAAGCCGATCACGGCAGCGTTTGGATCGACAACGAAGACATTACCAATCTTCCCATGCATGGCCGCGCCAGACGCGGACTTGGCTATCTCCCACAAGAAGCATCGGTATTTAGAAAGCTATCGGTCAAAGACAATATTTTAGCAATCTTAGAGACTCGATCCGATTTATCTGCAACAGATCGCAAAGACCGAGCGCAACAACTTTTAGAAGAATTTCACATCACCCACGTACAAGACAGCCAAGGCATCGCCCTATCCGGTGGTGAACGTCGTCGCGTCGAAATTGCTCGCGCGCTAGCGACAGAACCACGCTTTATCCTTCTTGACGAACCCTTTGCCGGCGTGGACCCAAAATCCGTCGGTGATATCAAGCAAATTATTGAACACCTTCAATCACGAGGAATTGGCGTACTCATTACCGACCACAACGTTCGCGAGACCTTAGATATCTGCGAGAAAGCCTATATTGTGGGCGGCGGGTTTATCATTGCCGAAGGCGACGCTGAGACGGTTTTATCCAATCAAAAAGTCAGAGACACTTATTTGGGTGAAGGCTTTAAGCTCTAAATTGAGCGGCCACCTCAACCGACCCTCAATAAAACAACAAAAGCCTCAACACCTATCAAAGGACCCAAAAAAAGACTCTTTTTTAGCCTACAAGACCACCCAAAAGACATTTTAGGCGACATTAAAAAACCGCTTTACCTTGCTGTTGAAATAGGCGAACATTGGTCTTACTGTTAAGTGATCAACAAGTAATCCCCTCCGCTAAAGCACTCGCTGTTCTTTTATTTTTTCCCTCAAAACATTTATTTAAAGAGAATTCAAGGTTGGGCATATTTTTTGCTTAATAGCTGTTGCAAAAACGCCCCTTTCAAGTCTACACTGACACTAAGCTTGATCAGAATCAGCTCCGATTCTGACACCGTTTTTGGAAGTAGTGTCAAGTTATGAAACAATCATTACAGCTAAAAATGGGTCAACAATTAACGATGACCCCTCAGTTGCAGCAAGCCATTCGCCTGCTACAACTCTCAACGCTCGATCTTCAACAAGAGATTCAAGAAGCTCTTGAGTCTAATCCCATGCTCGAAGTTAGCGAATCCGATGACTCTCACCTTGATAGCGGTGAGTCCGGCGACAACAGCGAACAACCCAACGAAATTTCCGACAACTTCAGCGAAGAAAAAGTTACCGCAACCGCATCCGAATCCGATTCTGGCGACGCCCAAGAAGGCGAATGGCAGGAAAACATTCCCGAGGATTTACCCGTTGATACCCAGTGGGACGACATTTACCAAGGCAGCAGCAACTCTTCCTCGTCATCAGCCGTAGAACGAGACGACAGCTTTTTCGACAGCCAAATCGACAACACCGAGACCCTTCAAGAATACTTACTGTGGCAATTGAATCTGACTCCAATGTCAGAAACCGATCGAACCATTGCTTTAGCAATCATAGACTCGGTAGAGCCCAGCGGTTTGCTCTCAAGCAGTATCGAGGAGATTTTTCACGGCCTACGCGGTGACTGGCGTGAGAATGACGAAGATGCCGAACAAGAAAGCGGTGAGCTTGAAGCTTCTGAACCTCTAAACGAAGACGCAGATACAGACGCAGATACAGACGAAGACCTAAGCCTAGACGAAGTGATTGCGGTTCAACACCGACTTCAACTGTTTGATCCTATCGGCTCTTGCAGCGTCGATTTGTCTGAATGTTTGATGGTACAACTCAATCAATACGCCAAAGAAACACCCGGACTGGAAACCGCCAAGGCGGTAGTTGCAGAGCATCTAGCGTTACTTGGCAGTCGTGACTACAAACAGTTAATGCGTAAATGTCGCGTTAAAGAGCCCGAACTCAAAGTTGCGATCGATTTAATTCAGGAATTAACACCTCATCCCGGCGCTACTATCGGCAGCAGCGATACCAGCTATATCGTTCCCGATGTTTTTGTGAGCAAGCAAGAAGGTCGCTGGATCGTAGAGCTGAACCCAGAAATAGCCCCTAAAATTCGCATCAACAACAATTACGCCAGTCTTGTAAAGCGTGCCGATAGCAGCGAAGACAACACCTTCTTGCGAGATAATTTACAAGAAGCACGCTGGTTCTTGAAAAGTTTACAAAGCCGCAACGAGACTCTACTGAAGGTTGCAAGCTGCATTGTTGAAAAACAACAGGGCTTTTTAGATTTCGGCCCAGAATCCATGAAACCTCTAGTACTTCACGACATTGCCGAAGACGTAGGCATGCATGAGTCGACAATTTCACGGGTAACAACGCAAAAATACATGCACACGCCTCAAGGCATCTTTGAGTTAAAATACTTTTTCTCAAGCCACGTCAGCACAGACAATGGCGGCGAATGCTCTTCAACCGCAATACGTGCCATTATCAAAAAGCTGGTTGCCGCAGAAGACGCTCGCAAACCCTTAAGCGACAGCAAAATTACCGCGTTACTGGCAGATCAAGGCATTCAAGTCGCCCGAAGAACCATTGCGAAATATCGCGAATCCTTGGGTATTCCAGCCTCGAACGAACGTAAAAGACTGGTCTGACCAACCATGACTCGGTGATCTCGACCCTAATTCATACCCGATTACACGGGCTTAAAACCTGTGTAATCAATGACTTAACTCTGACATGAGGAATAACAATGACTCTTAGCATCAGTGGGCACCACGTCGAAGTCACCGACTCTATTCGAAATTATGTTGAAACTAAATTTGAAAAACTCGGCAAGCACAACCCGCAAATCACTACAATCAATGTTGTATTAAGGGTTGAAAAACAAAGACAAAAAGCAGAAGCTTCCGTACACATAAGTGGCAAAGATATATTTGCCGAGAGTGAATCTGACGATCTGTATATTGCCATCGATGAAATGGCCGTAAAATTAGATCGGCAATTGCTCAAACATAAAGAGAAAGCAACCAGCCACCGTTGATTATGGACCTCTCCAGCATTCTTACTCCCAGCCGCGTTAAATGTGGCTTGGAGGGATCAAGTAAAAAGCGAACATTAGAAAATGTCGCGCAATTCATTACTAAAGGATTCCCAGTTCTTGACGCTGATGAGCTCTTTCGCCGCCTGATGGCCCGCGAAAGGCTCGGCTCGACCGGAATCGGGCAAGGAATTGCGATTCCGCATTGCCGACTGGAAAACTGTACCGGCGTCATGGGAGCGTTATTTAAACTTAATACGCCATTGGACTTTGACGCCATCGATGACGCGCCCGTAGATCTGATCTTTACGCTGCTAGTCCCCGAGGAAGCGGATGACTCCCACCTTAAAACTCTGGCGAAAATCGCTGAGGTTTTGTCCCAAACCGAGCTGGTAAAAAAATTGCGCAACTGCAAAAGTGATGAAGAGTTGTACCAAGTTATTACCCAGCAGTAATCTTTCGTTTCGCGGAGCATAAAATGGAGTTGGTCATTGTTAGCGGCAGATCAGGCTCAGGCATCAGCAGTGCTTTACGTGCGCTGGAAGACGCCGGAATGATTTGTATCGACAACTTTCCAATTACCCTGCTCAAGTATTTGGTCACATCACAAACGGATCAGTCCAAACAATTCGCCGTAAGCATTGATGCGCGCAGTAACCTACAAGAGTTAGAAGCTTTCGATAGTTTGTTTCCACAGCTAGAGAGTTTATGCCGCAAGACACAAATCATTTTTTTGGATGCCCGAGACGATGTTCTCATTCAGCGTTTTAGTGAGACTCGCCGCAAACATCCGCTAACATCCGATAATGTTGATCTGAAAGACGCTATTTTGGCGGAGTCTGAGCTTTTAAGACCCATTCAAACCCGTGCAAGCCGAGTTATAGACACCAGTAATTTAAGTGTGCATGACCTTCGAAATCTGGTTCATAAATGGGTGACAGGTTCAGGAGCACCGCACATGGCGGTGCAGTTTCAGTCCTTCGGATTCAAACGCGGGTTGCCAGCTGATGCCGATCTAGTCTTCGATGTGCGCTGCTTACCCAATCCATTTTGGATTCCCAAGTTGCGCGGCTGTACGGGTAATGATCCAGAAGTTGTACAGTTTTTAAAGAGTCAATCAATGGTTCACGCTATGATCGATTCGACACAAAACTTTTTAAAACAATGGTTACCTGAATACGAAAAAAGCAATCGCAGCTACATAACCATTGCTATCGGTTGCACCGGTGGGCAACATCGCTCTGTATATGTCTGTAATGCGCTCGCCGACCAATTAAAAGAAGATTTCGAAAATATACTCGTCCGCCATCGCGATCTGGCGGTGCCGAATCGCTCAAAAACGTCATAGCCGTGTACGGTTATAGTAGTAAACCGTCATAGCGGTAAACTACAGAGAGCATTCTTTTTTTAAAATTTCGATAATTTTCTAAAATAGCGACAATAATAACGATAAACGTTCTATTATTAGCCATCGAAATACAATAATAACAACAAAAGAACTCAACAATAATTTCATAAATCGCGATTAAGTTAACTCATTAAAAGTCACTCAATCACTTTTTATTACTATTCCAAGCGCCTACACAATGATCGAAAAGAATATCCTGGTCTCCAACACCAAAGGCTTGCATGCTCGTGCCGCTACTAAGCTCGCCAAATTGGCAATGCAATTTAGCGCGACACTTTCTATTGAAGCCAATGGAAAAAAAGCAGATTGCAAAAGCGTTATGTCGATTCTGTTATTGGCGGCATCTGCGGGCACTTTAGTAACCATCTGTGCAGATGGCAGCGATGAACAAGCTGCGCTTACTGCGATTGAAGCTTTATTTGCCGATAAATTTGAAGAAGACAATTGAACCTTTTTCACTGCCGTGTATTTTCAGACTTATATTTCCGCTAATATTTCGCACAAATAATTAATAAAACCTTCGTTTTATTTGAAAGCTAATTAATAACAAGATTAATCATTCGAAATCGCCTGCCCCAAAAAGTCTTTAAAAAAGAAATCTTTATCACACCGACTTGTCATGAACATTGCCTAGTCTCTAAACTAACAATATTGATTCACCCGCCTACAAAATCGTGTTTCAACCGAATTGTTAACTTTTTTGGTTGATAAAGCACCGCACGAATAAGCCATCATTAACTGAAGTGGGAATTTATGGCCTCTAGTAAATCGAAAACGCAGCTACTGACTCTAGAATCCCATTCAAAATTAACCGAGATATTATCGGCGCTCGATAGCGGCGCGTTTAATTCAACACGTCGGATGTTGAATGGCCTTCAACCGGCCGCAATTGCGCACTTATTAGCATCTTCACCACCCAATCGCCGGATGTTAATTTGGGAGTGGGTAGATAAAGAGCTTGAAGGTGAGGTAATTCAAGAACTGCCTGACAATGTTCGCGGCCAGCTTTTGAACGAGATGGATACGGCCGATCTTGCAGCAATGGCCGAAGAACTGGAAGCCGATAACGTTGCGGATATTCTTCAACAGCTCCCAGACCAAGTGATTCAAGAAGTTTTGGCGACCATGTCGAGCCAAAACCGGTCTCTTGTAGAGTCGATACTGTCCTACGATGAAGACACCGCCGGTGGTTTAATGAACACCGACACCATCACCGTGCGGCCGGATATCACTCTCGACGTAGTTCTTAGATACTTAAGACGACACGAAGAATTACCCAACTCGACCTATTATCTTATTGTCGTCAACCGATCGGACATTTTCTTGGGTTTGTTACCCATTACCAAATTATTGACCTGCGATCCGAGTTTAACCGTGCGCGAGATCATGGATACAGACGTGACGGCAATTCATTGCGAAATGAAAGACACCGAAGTAGCCAGTCTGTTTGAACGCGAAGACTGGGTAATGGCACCGGTTATCGACGATGAAGGAAAACTGATTGGACGTATCACCATTGACGACGTTGTTGACGTAATTCGAGAAGGCGCCGATCACTCCTTAATGAGTATGGCGGGTCTTGAAGATGACTCGGACACCTTTGCGTCGGTACGTAAAACCTCGCCTCGACGCGCTATCTGGTTAGGCATCAACCTGTTAACCGCCATCATCGCATCCATGGTGATTAGCCTATTCCAAGATACCATCGACAAGGTTGTAGCTTTAGCAGTGTTAATGCCCATTGTCGCAAGTATGGGTGGTGTTGCCGGCAGTCAGACCTTAACCGTGATTATTCGAGGCATAGCGCTTGGTCATATTGGTCGAGGAAACCTCTCTTGGCTACTCAGCAGAGAGTTCCAAGTCGGCCTAATTAACGGCATTGTCTGGGCTGCGATTATGGCGATTATCGTGATGTTTTGGTTTGACGATAAAATCATCGCCTTTATTATTGCCTTCGCGATGATTGTGAACTTAATCTTTGCCGCACTGGCGGGCGCATTATTACCCGTCATTCTAAAAGCCCTGAAAATAGACCCGGCTTTAGCTGGAGGAGTGGCATTAACAACCGTCACCGATGTTGTCGGCTTTTTTGCATTCTTAGGGCTTGCAACCTACTTCTACACATAACGAAAGAAATATAACTAAAGAAACAAGGCGAAATGCTTACGACAAGGGTAAACTCACACCACTTGTAGCGGTATAAATTAAGATTTTAAAGATAGAACAATGACTGACGAATATTTTGATGAAGACTTGGGCCCCAGTAAAACCCAACGAAAAAAAGAATCCAACGCTCTTCAAGAGTTTGGCGAGAAGCTTACAGCCCTTAACGACCAACAGATTGCGACGCTAAACTTAGACAGCGATATTCTTGATGCCGTAAAACAAGCTCGCATCATGAGACCTGGTAACGGTCGCCGTCGGCAGATTCAATACATTGGTAAATTACTGCGCAACAGTGATTTTGAGAGTATTCAATTAAATTACGATGAGATGTACAAGGAACAAGAAAACCAAGTGCAACTTCATCATGTTTGTGAGAATTGGCGCGACAGACTGATCGACGATAACTCAGCCTTACAAGATTTTATTGATCAATACCCACAAGCAGACCGCCAGCAATTACGCCAACTGCTCAGAAATATTCCAAGCGGTGATAAAACAGAAAAATCCGTTGAAAGTACACGTAAGCTGTACAAGCACATCAAACAAATCATCATTTCTTAAAAACTACTGTACCTGAACTTATGTCGCTGGAAACTCTAGACTAATCAGAGTTTCCTACATTAAACATCGGTGCGTCACGTCAATTGGCCGATGGAAACGACAGCTTAGGGTCTTAAGTTTCTTTTGGCGGTAATGCTTTAGAAGATTTATTTTGAGCGTCTTCATTGGCTTTTTTTCCGGCTTTTTTCGCAGCGTTATCATCAAATAATCGCACGAATTCTGTTTTCGGATTATCCCAAGAGCCGGTAATTTTATAGCTAACACTCGCGACCTTATCGACTTGTTTTTTGAATAACTTACTTGCCACATATACACCGGCCGCAGCGGGTAGACCACCGGCAAGTGCTGCTAACAACGTTAAATTACCACCAACCGGCAAGGTCGCAACCAAGGTAGTGTCCATTTGCTGATTTACCAGATCAAAGCTTCCTGCGTAACTTAATGTGCTTGAAGGCGCTTTTACCTTAACAGGTAAAGGCACAAACATTTCTCCGTTATTAAATTGCAAGCGGCCATCAATACTATCAAACGCCATACCGCTATCGACCAAATCCGAAACGCCCAATTTCAAACGCCGCGCCCAAGAATCAAAATTAAATAACGCAATTAACCGTAAAAACGCATCGCTACCGCCTTCTGTTACACGAACAAAACGACCATGCTCGATATCAAGATCAACCGCACCGGACAAATTATCCAGCTCAATAGCAGCAGGCGAGCCATACCACGCTAAATCTAATCCAAATTTAGCTCCGGATGATTCAAGAAATTGCGGCTGTTGCCAATTTTGTAAAGTGTCTTGAATACGTGCAGCAGATACAAGCCCGGTGAAGCTCGATCTCATATCACCAAAATCAGTCCAAATTAATTGGGCACCACCCTCACCATTGATACCCGATATTTCAAGACCATTAATTTCGCCCAAAATATTGTCGACACGCAGCTCGTTATCGGTTGGGTTTAAATCGAATTTCCATTGGCCATAGGGTTTGTCGTTAAAATAAAGGGCTTGAATATCAACTTGCGCATAAGGTATTTCAGAAATATCCACATCCGCCAAAGGATCGGTCGCAGTCTGTACCGAATCATCGTCGGCAATATCAGACTGTATTTTTAAATGTTCCAGCTCCACAAATAGCGGGGCACTTTCGTCTTCAGAGATCCGAATTCGTCCTTTTAAAGGATCGCTTTCAAACGCAATAAGCAAAGCATCATCCAGCCGACCGCCAATGGCATGCAAATTATTTACTTCCCGAATTTTGACATCTGCATGATTGGCAATTAAATCAAAGCTAAGGTCCAAGCTTTTTCCCGAAGATTTTTGAACCTGTGACTGAAACTGTTCATAACTATTGAGTGTTTCTAGCCATTGATCCAACTGGAATTTAGGTAACTGTCCGGTTACGCGCAGTCCTGAATAATCAATCGGTGCCTTATCAAACAGGCCAATACCGGCACTCTGTATAACACCGTCGGCACTCAGAAACGAAAATTCAACATTTTTGTTGTTAAGCTCTTTGCTGATTGAGCTTATTTTTCCGCTGTAGATATTTTGATGATCATTAATTTTAAGTTGTAAATTAAATGGCCAAAAATCATCTTCTAGCTTGTTGAAAGGTTCGGGAAGATTTACAGAAACACCGACTAAATCCGATTCAATATTTAATACTGTAGCGGGCTTATCTTTAGACGTTTTAGACGCTGAAGGGATAATCAACTCGCCATCAACCAAGGCCATACCTTGCGCAAATAATAATTCTGGACTTTGCAACCATTGTTGCACTTCGCGAACATCAACAGAGCTGCTGAAATGCACACTGGTATTGCTTGCTCCGAGCGATGCCTGTGTTTGAAAAGAATCGCTATAGCCTTCACTAACGATAAAAGCCGATGCCGGTTGATTCCAGAGCGAAAACTCTAAACCACTCGAACTCAAACCCAACTCGCTGCTAAATTCCAATGGCCCGGTTAAATCTTCTAAAACCAAACCGATATCGCCCAGCATTAAATTTCCGGGCGATAAGAATAAATCAACGTACTGAGATCCCTCTAATTCGCCATCGGAAATAGGAATCTGCAACGATATTTCACCTTCGAATGCACTGCTCAGCTGCCAAGCATCCAACGCCGATCCCAGATTTTCTTTAATAGGTGTTTCCGTTAATAATCGAATGCCGTCGCCGCCAGGGCCTTGAACCCGTCCGTCAATATTAATGAGATCTTGCTCATTAATGCGCTCAATAGTGGCGACCACATCGTGCAAATGCGTATTCCACAGCTGTGCAGAGTCAACATTAACCGTCGCTTGTTTGTTATTTAATTCAACCCGACCTTGAATGTTGGAAATATTCGGCCACTGCGGATGAAAGCTTAATTCGCCACTCTCAATACCTAGCCAAAGTTGAGTATTAACCTCTCCGCCACGCGCTAAACTGCCACGATAAATAAACCCCGACTCCGTAATTTCGCCTTGATGAATGGAAGTCTCTAACCATGACTTAAGATCTGGATTGATAACCTGCGGTATAAATATCTGCCGATATTTAAAATCACTGTCGACCAAACTGATAAACATATCCATATTGGACGAGCGCGTGCCTTCATACCAAGGTAAATCAATGGCAACCTTGCCTACCGCTGTACCAATTTCACCATCGAGATAAATTAAACCTGTATAGATTTGTATTTGGTTATTCTCCGGTGATAACTGCCATTTTATCGATCCTCGCGCAGTATCAAATTGCATTGGAGACTCAAAGGCAGTCGTAAACCATGCCGAAAATCCATCGTAGCTGTTAAGAACCACCTCGCCAGATCTGGCGGTAGCACTCACATAACCGGTAATATTTTTCAGTTCCGGAGCACCGCGCCAATCACCAACTGAAACCGAATGTAAATTAGCGGATATATGAAACGCCTCGGTATCAAATATCGGAAATTCAACATGCACAGCCGACAAACTGCCGGTGGGGTGTAGGTCGGTAAGAAGTTCTTGAAGAAAGCTTTGGTTTTCTAAAAATCCCAAAGAAAAATCACTGAGCTTGGATAGATCGATCTGTGGAAATGCGAAGTTCCAAATATTGTCTTCCAATAAAATCGATAAATGATCGATACGCGCTTGATGTTGCTCCCAATGAATTATGGAATCGCGCAACTCTAAACTGACTAAAAATTCGTTGGGATTAAAATTAATCGTTCCACCAACGGATGTTTCGAAAAAACTCGGTATTTGTGAGCCGTTAATGGTGGCATTTTCAACGGTTGCAGATAACCCACCCACAATTTTATATTCAGAGCGCCGTTTACTGGTTAACCATAATTGAGCGTTTAGCGAATCGTTTTCGGGGTCTACATCATTAAAGGCGAGATCAGCCTGAGGAAAAAAGTTTTTAAGCTCGGCTAAGGGGAACTGTGAGAATTCAACAAAACCGGTAACGTCTCTGTGATCTATTGAACGTGGATCACCATGAGCTTCTAATACCGCGCGCGCAAGTGGTTTTTGGTCAAATTGAATATTCGCTAATAAACGATGAAAATCTCGTTGGTTTTGAAATTCTATTTCTGAAATCGACAAATCAATTATTCGTCCCGAATAGGTTTCAAGCGATAAAGAAACATTTTCGATGGATAAACTGTCGGCAATAAAAAACAAATCTGTTGGATCATCAATGGCATTATTGGTCGATGAGGTTGTTTTAATACCCGCTAACTGCCACGCGCCCCTGGCACTTTGTTGCAGGCGCAGTGATGCCTCTGAAAAAGCGATACTTTTCCAAACCCAATTTCCGCGCACCAAACTCGCTAACAAATCAACTTCAATCACCGCCTGTTCTACAGCAATACTGGGTAAGGACTGTGTGTCTGATGGCTCGGTTGGAAATATCTGCAAACCTTGAATTGAGATGGCAGGAGTAAGATTTAGCCATTGTGCGCTGAGCTGATCAATGCGCACATCGCTGGAGATACGTTGGCTAATAATATTCGCGAAATAATCTTTATTACGCTCAATCAATGGCGTTGCCAGACGACCACCTTGAATAAGCAGTGCAGATACAACGATGAGTAATGCAATGCTCAGCCAAAATACGTTAGCTGATTTAATGAATACTTTTTTCATACATTGCTTGTGAAACGAAAACCTTTTGTCATTAATGGTTTTTCTGTCGTCGGTAATTTAATTCAAGCCGCTCTATCAGCTCGACCTAGATTTGTACTTAAAAACACAATGCGTTGCAGATAAACGTCTGCGAGTTGCGTATTTTTGTACAATTCAGTTACTTGCATCGGTACAAATTAAACCAAATTTGAAGTTAACATCGCTATTAACTGTTACACCGAATTTGGTTTTGATAGCGGTTTTTTGTACCTCACCACTCTATCAATGGTCGCTGTACCGCGCCTGAATTAATCATTTGTACAAAAATAGATTTTTGATCGATTATCCAATATGTTCTTACAAACTCAGACTAGGGCTAGAATTGCACATTAGGCTAATTTACCGTAAAAAATCTGCGCGGTTTATAGCGATTACTTAAATCAATTATACGTTTTTACCGATTATTTAAGACAATCAATACTAAATAGGAATAATGTCGTATTGTTCTTGGCTGTAAATAGCCTCGACCTGAAATTGAATTTCACGACCAATAAAAGCCTCTAAATCGGCGACATTTGCCGACTCTTCATCCAGTAAACAATCAACAACCAGTTGTGATGCCAAGACAAGTATCTTAGGCGTATCGTAAGTTCGAGCTTCACGTAGAATTTCACGAAAAATTTCGTAACAAATAGTTTGTGCAGATTTAAGCGTGCCGCGACCGTCGCACACGGGGCAGGGTTCACACATGATTTGTCCAAGAGATTCTCGCGTGCGCTTGCGCGTCATCTCAACCAATCCCAACTCGGACACACCCGTTATGGTGGTTTTGGCGTGATCTTTTTCCATAGCTTTTTCAAGCGTTCTTAAAACCTGCCGCTGGTTTTCTTGCTCTTTCATATCGATAAAATCGACAACAATAATGCCACCAATATTGCGAAGCCGAATCTGACGAGCAATGGCGCTTGCCGCTTCAAGATTAGTTTTGTAGATGGTTTCTTCGAGATTGCGATGGCCAACAAAACCACCGGTATTCACATCAATGGTCGTCATGGCTTCGGTTTGCTCGATAATTAAATAACCGCCTGACTTTAAGGGCACCTTTTTGCTAAGAGCTTTCTGAATTTCGTCTTCGACACCGTACAAGTCAAATAACGGACGCTCACCGGGATAATGCTCGATTTTGCCAGCAATTTCCGGTGCATACTGTCTGGCGAACTCAATCATTTTGCCGTGCACTTCACGGGAATCGACACGAACTTTTTCGATATGAGGTTTTACCAAATCTCGCAGGGTTCGCATAAACAAGGGAAGATCTTGATAAATAACCGATGGCACCTTAGCCTTTTTAGCTTTGTTAGACAGGTCGGCCCACATCTTTTGCAAAAAGGGAATGTCGGCGACCAGATCATCTTCTTGCGCACCTTCGGCGACGGTGCGAACGATAAACCCTCCTTCTGGCCGCTCTGGTAGGTCAGCGATGGCTTTTTCAACCAGAGTTCGTAAACGATCCCGCTCTCCGTCATCCTCGATGCGTGTTGAAATACCAATGTGCTCGGTTTGTGGCATATACACTAGGTAGCGTCCCGAAACCGATAAATGAGTGGTTAATCTCGCGCCCTTGGTTCCTATGGCATCTTTAGTGACCTGCACCGTTAGGGTTTGGCCTTCATGAACAATATCTCGGATATCAGGAACCTGTGCAGACCGATCTTCCATGCCGTTTTCATCCAGCGGTGCGATATCGGCCGCGTGAATAAAACCTGCTCGCTCCAGCCCAATGTTGACAAAGGCGGCTTGCATACCCGGTAAAACCCGAACGACCTTACCTTTAAAGATGTAGCCCACAAACCCCTTACTCTGCGTACGTTCGATATAAACTTCTTGCAGCACACCGTTTTCAACTAAGGCTACGCGAGTTTCAGTTGGGGCAAAATTAATTAATAACTCTTCGCTCATATTTTTTCTTTATTATTAATGACTAAGGGAAACGCCGATTAACCTAGAGTTTCCAATGACACAAGGATGCGCCCCAGTGATTAAATCACGGCTGAGTTAATCACAGGTTCCTAAGGTATCTTATGATGAGCAAATGTTTAACACTCAACTCGTTAACGTCTTTAAATACTTATCGAAGCCATATGGGAACGCCAATTTCTTTAAACATTGGCACCAAAATCTCTATGGGTAGACCAACCACATTGCTGTAGCTACCAACGATTTTCTCAACAAATACACCGCCATAACCTTGAATGGCATAGCTACCGGAGCGATCCTGTGGTTCGCCGGTTCGCCAGTAGGCTTCAATCTCTGACTCCGATATCGAGCGAAAGGTCACCAGGGTGGTACTGGTGTTAATCAGCTTGGTTTCACCCCATACAATGGCCACGGCACTAATCACTTCATGATCTCGTCCTGACATCGCCAAAAGCATGGATTTTGCGTCGGCAAGACTGGTTGGTTTTTCCAAAACCCTGCCATCGCAAACGCCTATGGTATCGGCACCCAATACTGCCACTGAGTCGTCATACTGCTGAGCAATAAACGATGCTTTCTCTAATGCAAGACGCTGCACATACTCTAAGGGTGTTTCAGTTGCGGAGTAAACTTCAGGAACATTGGCTGGCGCAACAATAAATTGCACGCCAATTTGTTCAAGTAATTGTTTTCTACGAGGGGATTGCGAGGCCAGTACCAGTTGAGCTGGATTCATGGGAGGTTTATATCCTATAAATGTTCTATCCATTTCAATTTAAAGACTTTTTCGCAAATGTAAACGGTGTGGCAAAAAAGCATCTGAAGTTTTTAGACAAAAACATTAGCGCCGTCTTGACGGCTTTAGGAGCTAATTTGTTGAGCTTGAGAAGGTCGTCCAGCGGAATAGTGAATTTAATTGGCGTGACTGTAAAACCTAAGCGAACCTATAGACCAACTCCCGCAGTCGTAGCAGTGTCAACTAACGCGGTAAATGACCCGAAAACGCTCCAGTAAGACATGCACAATTGGCCACAGCAAAGCACTGGCAACGGCGGGTAATAGGAATTCGCTCGGCCGAGCGGAATGTCCGGTAAGACTGTGCACCCAGTTCACAAACAATTGATAAATACCCAGCATAACAAATATCCAGATCGCTTGTTGCCAAGGTTGGTAGGTGCGAATGCGCTGGTAAGATAAAAGGCAAATATAAGCAACGATAACCATGGCCAACGTGTGCTGACCGAATACCGAAAAAGACACTACGTCGAGGGATAACCCGGTCATCCAAGCACTTAAAATACCTACGGTTTGCGGTAACGCCAAAGACCAGTAAATAAATACCATGGCGACAAACTGAGGACGCAGCCAACTAATTTCTTGCGGCAGCGGCATCACACTCAGCATTAATGCGACAACCACCGTTAAGACGATAAACCAACGATTGTTGGCAACAACAGTTTGCATCAAGGTTCGTCCGTTAACTCGGCGGTAGTCGTTGATTGCGGCGTGGTTGTGTCTCTAAATACCAGCAAAACATGACGACTGCGATTTAACTGAGCCATAGGCTCAACTCTAATGCTCGCAAAAGGTCTACCAGGATCGTGGATCACTTCTAAAACTCTTCCAACCGGATAACCACGAGGGAATCGCTGGCCAAGGCCGGAACTCACCAACAGATCGCCTTCTTTAATGTCCACGGTATTTGAAACATGGCGTAGCTCAAGGCGATACAAATCACCGGTTCCTTCTACAATGGCGCGAACACCGTTGCGGTTCACCTCAACCGGCAGAGCGTGAGTGCTGTCGGTAATGAGCAACACCTGACTCGATATTGGCCCAACCTCAACGACCTGCCCCATTAAACCATGAGCATCTAACAAGGGTTGACCTACATAAACGTTGTCTCGGGAGCCTTTATTAATGACCACCTTGTGCACCAAAGGATCGGAAGAAACGCCAATCATTTCGGCCACTAACACCTGTTCAGCAACCATTTCTGCCGAATTCATCAGCTCACGCAAACGGACGTTTTCGGTGACAACGGCAGCCATGCCTTGCAGTTTACGCTGATGAATCAACAGCTGTTCCTTGAGGGCGCGGTTTTCTTCAACCAACTGATCACGAGTAACAATATTAACCTGACCCCATTCGCTAATTCGTGAGGGAATACTGGTGACCCAGTAAAAAGGAGCGGCTACAGCGGAAAGCTTGGCTTTAACAGGCTTGAGATATGGGGTGAAAACATCGACAAGGATAATAGTCATCGTGAGCAAAATTACCCACAATGTGATTCGGGATAACGACGATGCACCTTTGGAAAATAGCGGTTTAATGGCAATTTCCTGATATTAATACATGTGGAGTCATTAACAATCGGATGAGTAACGATCATCCAAAGACAAACACGAAATACTCTGTGTTGTTAAAGAATAGCATTATCTAAAAAAGAGTTGGCTAAATTTTAGCTCTCTTGCAAGCATCCTTGCTTGCAATCAATATGAGAGCATCGAGCGTACAAACTGAAATCGATTAGCTCGACAACAAATCGATGCGATGGGTATCCATAAATTCCATGGCACGGCCACCACCACGGGCAACACAGGTCAATGGATCTTCGGCAACAATTACCGGTAAACCAGTTTCTTCACTGAGCAAGCGGTCAATATCGCGAAGCAAGGCACCACCACCGGTTAACACAATACCGCTTTCGGCAATGTCGGAAGCCAATTCCGGTGGCGACTGCTCAAGAGCACTTTTAACCGCTTGAACAATACCTGCCAGAGGTTCTTGCAAGGCTTCTAAAATTTCATCGGAATTGAGCGTAAAGCTTCTAGGAACACCTTCGGCAAGATTACGACCACGAACATCAATTTCGCGCACTTCGCTGCTGGCATACGCACAACCCACTTCTTGCTTGATGCGCTCAGCGGTAGCATCACCAATGACGCTGCCATAGTTACGGCGCACATAATTAACAATGGCTTCATCAAAGCGGTCGCCACCAATGCGAACAGAATCGGAGTAAACCACGCCGTTTAAAGAAATAATGGCGATTTCAGTAGTACCACCACCAATATCAACAACCATTGATCCGCTGGCCTCTTCAACTCGTAAACCCGCACCAATTGCCGCTGCCATTGGTTCTTCTATTAAGCGAACTTCACGAGCACCAGCACCCAATGCCGATTCACGAATGGCACGCTTTTCAACCTCTGTAGATAAACAAGGTACGCACACTAAAACGCGAGGACTGGGCTGAAACCAACTATTTTCATGCACTTTTTTAATAAAGTGCTGCAACATCTTTTCGGTAACTTGGAAATCCGCGATAACACCGTCTTTTAAAGGCCGAATGGCCGTAATGTTACCTGGCGTACGCCCCAACATTCGTTTAGCTTCAACACCAACGGCTTCAACAATTTTGTGGCCATTGTGAGTTCGGATGGCAACCACTGAGGGTTCGTCTAAGACAATGCCACGATCACGTACGTAGATAAGGGTATTAGCAGTTCCTAAATCTATCGATAGATCATTAGAGAACATACCGCGCAGACGCTTTGGCATTAACATAGAGAGTTTGTACCTTAGAAATTATATTTTTAACAAAGATGCAATGAAGGACACCCAAAGTGACCAATTTTCATACGCTCGTTATGCAAAATCTTTGGCCACAGTGCCCATTTTGGCTGTGCTTTTAAGTGCGTGCACTCTAACAATGGCAAGGGCATTGAGCAAGGTGGCATTAGCTATACTTGCGGGAATATCTGGCGATTTCGCTACATTTTAGTTCTAATTCCCAAAATTAAATTTACCCCGATACCAAAACGCGCAAATTTAATCTGTAAAAGCTGAGGTGGGATAGGTAATATCTCCAACCAAAAATAACAAGCTTTTATTTAACAGCACCAATTTATTTAAGTGGCACGATAGACCACAAAGATTGGCAAAGGTTTGTTTTTATAAGTTTAGGTGAGCTTCGGCAAAACCTATACATTCATGAATATTTTTTGCTCAATAGACAGGTAACCATTTTGGATCCTTCGGAAATACAAAAACTCGCCGATCTAGCAATGATCAAAATTGACGAGTCTCAAATTACAGAAGTTGCAGCACGCATCAGCGACGTATTAGCTCTAGTTGACGAGTTGCAAGCGGCAGATACCACCGGTGTAAAACCGATGGCGCACCCTCTCGACACTGTTCAACGGTTACGCACTGATGAAGTAACTGAAGTGAATCATCGAGATGAATTCCAAGCCATTGCACCAGCCTGCGAAGACGGTCTTTATCTAGTGCCCAAAGTCATCGACTAGGCATTTGTTTGGGCGATATCGGTACCTTTTACAGTACCAACTTAATTTGCAGTACCAACACCAAGAACATTTTTCCACGAAGACTTTTAGGTGATTCCTACAATTTAGGCCTTACCCACAAAGTCTTTTAAATGTTCATTGTAATGAGATTTGTCAAGGACAATTCCCCAATGCATCGACTTACCATCTCCGAGCTTGCTAAAGGCTTACGAGAGAAAAAATATTCCAGCGTTGAGTTAACCCAACATTTTTTAGAGCGAATTAAACGTCTCGACGGCGACCTCAACAGCTATATCACCGTGACCGAAAACGTTGCTCTGGCACAGGCTAAAATTGCCGATCAACGCTTGGCCGAAGGCGATAACAATCCGTTGTGCGGAATTCCCATCGCGCACAAAGATATTTTTTGCACCAACGGCGTGAAGACCACCTGTGGTTCAAAAATGCTTGATAACTTTATTCCTCCTTACGACGCCACTGTGGTTGAGAACTTCAAAAACGCCGGCGCGGTAATGTTGGGTAAGGTGAACATGGATGAGTTCGCCATGGGCTCATCTAACGAAACCAGCTATTACGGCCCGGTGAAAAACCCTTGGGATAAGCGCTGTGTACCCGGCGGCTCATCGGGTGGTTCGGCAGCTGCCGTTGCAGCCATGCTTGCCACCGCTGCTACAGCGACCGATACCGGCGGCTCTATTCGCCAGCCCGCCAGCCACTGTGGTTTGACCGGCATTAAACCAACCTACGGTGCCGCATCGCGCTGGGGAATGATTGCTTTCGCCTCAAGCCTAGACCAAGCCGGTGTTCTTACACGCAGTGCCGAAGACGCAGCAACCATGCTTAACACGCTGATTAGCTTCGATCGAAAAGACAGCACCAGTGTTGATGCACCTAGAAGCAACTACTCTGAAAATCTTGCCGACAAGGTTGAAGGCGTAACCATTGGTGTTCCTAAAGAATACTTTGGCGACGGCTTGAAAATAGAAGTGGCCGCCTTGGTGCAAGAGGCTATCGATCAATTCGAAAAGTTTGGCGCAAAAATCAAAGAAATTAGCCTGCCACACACCCACCTTTCGGTTCCGGCGTACTACGTCATTGCACCGGCGGAGTGTTCAGCTAACTTATCGCGCTTTGATGGTGTTCGTTACGGCTATCGCTGTGAAAACCCGGAAGACCTCAAAGATTTATACCGTCGCAGCCGCGCCGAAGCATTTGGTGATGAAGTCAAACGACGTATTCTGGTAGGTACCTACGCGCTGTCTGCGGGTTACTTTGATGCCTATTACAACAAAGCTCAGCAGGTTCGCCGTCTTGTTAAACAAGACTTTGATGACGCCTTTAAAGACGTTGATGTGATCATGGGCCCAACTTGCACCACACCTGCATTTAAGTTTGGCTCCAAAGGTGCAGACCCTGTTGCCATGTATCTTGAAGACATCTACACCATCGCGACTAACTTAGCGGGTCTTCCGGGTCTATCGATTCCGTGTGGCTTGGTTGAAAATAAACCGGTTGGCCTACAAATGATCGGCCCGGCATTTTCTGAAGGAAAACTGCTCAACCTTGCCCATCAGTTCCAGTTAACTACCGATTTCCACAAACTTACCGCGCCAGACTTGGACTAAGGAGAAACAGCGATGACATGGGAAACCGTTATCGGCCTTGAGGTTCACGTCCAATTGGCCACCAAATCAAAACTCTTTTCGGCTGCCAGTACCGCTTTTGGTGCTGAGCCCAACACCCAGGCGGCGGCTGTTGATCTTGCCATGCCGGGTACACTGCCGGTTGCCAACGAGCAAGCCTTTCGCTACGCGGTGATGTTCGGTTTAGGCATTGGTGCCGAAATCGGCAAAGAGTCTGTTTTTGAACGCAAAAACTATTTTTACCCCGATCTTCCAAAGGGTTACCAAACTACGCAGCTAGCCAAGCCAATTGTTGGCCCAGGTATCGTAGAAATTACTCTAGATGATGGCTCGACCAAACAAATCCGCATCCATCACGCCCACATTGAAGAAGACGCCGGTAAATCGCTGCACGAAGATTTTCATGGCATGAGTGGTATCGACCTGAACCGTGCCGGTACGCCGCTGATTGAGATTGTGTCCGAACCCGATATGCGCAGCGCCGAAGAGGCCGTGGCTTTTGCCAAAAAACTGCACGGTTTGGTGACGTCTTTAGGTATTTGTGACGGCGAAATGAGCCAAGGCTCAATGCGTTTTGACGTGAACATTTCAGTCCACAAGCCCGATGAGCCTTTTGGTACCCGTACCGAAACCAAAAACTTAAACTCATTTAAGTTTATGGAAGAGGCCATTGCCCTTGAAGTTGAGCGCCAAATCGAAGTTCTTGAAGAAGGCGGCTCGATTATTCAAGAAACGCGTTTATACGATGGCGACACTCGCACCGCGCGCAGCATGCGATCAAAAGAAGAAGCCAACGACTACCGCTACTTCCCCTGTCCAGATTTGTTGCCGGTTGTAATTGACGACGAATACATCGAAGCAATTCGCGCCTCTATGCCGGAGCTTCCAGAAGCTCGCACCGAGCGATTTAAACAGCAGTATTCATTGAACAATTACGATGCGGGAATTTTGGCCGCAAATGCCGATATCAGCGCTTACTTTGAAGAACTCACCAAGCTTACCGAAGACGCAAAACAGTCGGCAAACTGGATTATGGGTGAGCTGTCGGCGCGCTTGAATGCCGATGACATCAGCATCAAGCAAAGCCCCGTCAGTGCCGCGCAACTTGCTGGCGTAATTGAAAGAACCAAAGACGGTACTATTTCGAGTAAAATTGCCAAGCAAGTTTTTGATGCCTTGTGGGCAAAAGAAGGTAGCGATGCCGATTCTGTTATTGAATCGAAAGGTTTAAAACAGGTTTCTGATACCAGCGCCCTAGAAAAAATGGCCGACGACGTTATCGCCGCTTCACCCAAACAGGTTGATAACTATCGCAACGCCGAACCCGATAAACGCCCGAAAATGCTTGGCTATTTTGTTGGCCAAATTATGAAAGCGTCTCAAGGACAAGCCAACCCACAAGCAATCAATCAAATATTGTTGGATAAGCTCGATAAATTACTTTAGGAATTGCTGACGAACTTTATTGACGTTGATTCAGTATTTTTCCCAAATACCTCGCCCGGTAAACTTCGTACTGGGCTTTTTAAGTTAAGGACGCAACATGGCTTTAAAGAAAGACAAACAAAAAGTACTTGGCGAAGTATTCGATAACGAGCGTGTAAAAAGCTTTTTATTGTTCCAAGCTCCAGAAGGAGTTGATCCTGATTTTCACGTACTTGAAAAAGCGTATCGCGGTATGAACGTTGAGAACTTCGCAACCTTCCTTGAGTTTTTCAAAGAAGAAGGACGCAACATCAATGCAACCAATCCAGAAGGTCAAACCTTGCTGGCACAGGTAAAAACCCATCGCTTAGGCGACGACTACGCAGAAGTGTTAGAACAAAACGGCGCCCAATAAACGCCTCAAGTTACCTCAAGCGACCCGTTTCAATGCTGGGTTGACCGCTTGAGGTTATCGAATAATCTGGCGGTGGCTCACAGTGCTCCCCAGTTTATTCTCTGAATGTATTCACATCACCTAAGCAGGTCTAAGACAACTGGACTCTAAGACAAATAAACACCAAGTCAAAGAATTCTCTGCAACCAACTATTACGTTATATCGTCTGAAAACGTTTCTACCCACACTCCACATTTAAAGGACTTACCTTGGCTAGCGGAAATTTAATTACTGGAGCGAGTTACCTAATCGACGGCGCAAAATTGCTGCTTAAACCGCAGTTTCGATTATTTTTAATCGTGCCGCTGATGATCAACATCGTAATATTTATCGCCCTAACCAGCTTGATGTATAACTACTTCGACGACGCGGTTGCATCTGTGGTGGCGTTGATTCCAGATTGGGATTGGCTTTCAGGCATCAAACAAACCCTTGCGCTGTTTATTTCGATTATTTCCGCGTTTATCGGTATTGTTCTCTACGGTTACTGCTTCAGCATTATTACCAATATCATCGCCGCGCCCTTTTACGGTTTTCTGGCCGAAAGAGTGGAAGTTTATTTAACGGGTAAAGCGCCACCGCCCGAGTCTGTGTTGTCGATGATAATTCGCACCCTTGGCCGAGAATTGGTGAAGCTGTGGTATTTCATCAGCCGAGGTATTTTGATCACCATCGGAGCCTTCATACTCAGCTTTATTCCTCTGGCTCAGTTTTTTGTACCGGTTCTGTTGTTTTTGTGGGCGGCTTGGTCAATGGCGATTCAATATTGCGATTACTGTGCAGATAACCACCAGTTACAATTTACGTATTTTAGGGAAGGCTTAGCCGAGAAACGCTTCAGTGCGTGGGGATTTGGTTCGATGGTTGTGTTGGGTTCAATGATACCGTTACTGAATATTTTTGTGCTACCTGCGGCGGTCATTGGCGGCACAATGTTGTGGATTAAAGAAAAACCAACGGCGCGATTGATTTAAAGGCAGGAAACAAAGTTATTCGCTCAATTATGGCTACTTACTAAGTACAGGAACCTCTGATTAACTCTTCAATGATTTGATCAGAGGTAGGTTAATAAGAGTTTCCTACAAAAAGTAGCCATTCATTAGCATTTAACGATTGGAAGGTCTTCTGCTGCGTCTTGGACGGCGTTGCTGGTTAGACTCACTCATCTCGCGAGGTTTTGGCTCAACATAAGGCACAGCCGCAAGTAGTGACTCGGGCGGCTGTTCGCACACAATAGGCTCACCCAACAACTCTTGAATGGGCTCCAAACGCATTGCGTCATCTTCGCAGGCAAAACTGATCGATGTGCCATGACGCCCCGCTCTTCCGGTACGACCAATGCGGTGTACGTAATCTTCCGGCTCTTCTGGCAAGGTAAAATTCACCACGTGACTAATGCCATCAATGTGAATACCACGACCAGCAACATCGGTTGCCACCAAAACTTTCGATTTACCAGACTTAAACTTATCTAACGTTCTAACGCGTTTATTTTGTGAAATCTCGCCGCTGAGTAGTCCGGCATCGATATCGTGTTCGAGTAATCGATGGTGTAGATCCCGACATTCATCGCGACGATTAGCAAACACAATCAAACTTTCTACATCTTCGGTTTTTAAAAGATTGTACAAGAGCGTGAATTTTTCTTCGGTAGAAACCAAGTACACATGCTGGGTTACCGTATCGGTAGCGACGCTTTCCGGCTCAATCTCTACCGTCACCGCGGCATCGGTCCACTGCTCGGTAAGATTGATCACTTCATCGGTGAAGGTTGCTGAGAACAACAGGGTTTGACGATGAGTCTTAGGTGGAGTCGCACGAACAATGCGGCGCACTTGGGGAATAAAACCCATGTCCAACATACGGTCGGCTTCGTCGATAACCAGAATCTCAACCAAATCCAGATACACATCGTTATTGCCGACAAAATCGAGCAGCCGACCCGGTGTGGCAACCAGAATATCGACTAGATTTGAATTCAAGCGATCCTGTTGCTTCTGGTAATCCATACCACCCACAAGTGCATGAACCTTAAGATCAGTGTACTTAACGAGGTTTTCGGCGTCGTCTGCAATTTGCAAAACCAACTCGCGGGTCGGCGCTAAAATAAGCGCACGGGCTTCACCAACATAGCGTTCTTGTTCAATGGGATTACGAAGCAGATCTTCGATGATGCCAATCAGAAATGCTGCTGTTTTACCGGTACCGGTTTGCGCTTTACCGACCAGATCTTGGCCGTCGAGGGTGTAAGGAAGTGACTGAGCTTGAATGGGAGAGCAGTATTGGAATCCGAGATCGAATATGGCGTGCATCAGTTCATCGGGCAAATCAAGATCATGAAAGCGCGTTTTGCCTGGAGCAGGTTCAACCTGAAATTGAGCGATATCCCAAGAATCTTTAGTGCGTTTGCGCCGACGTGGACGTCGAGGCTTGGAGCGCTGGGAAGCGTCACCGCCAGCGTTAGATTGCGTGGATTGCTCTGCAGGACAGCTTAAAGACGTTTTAAGTGCAAAATTACCGATCAAACTCTTCTCTCCTTGCTCGTATCTGCACGCATAGTATCACAGTCATTTTTAGCGATTCGAACATTCATCAAACACGATTTGGGTTAATCTAAAAAAACAAAAAGCGGGAACTTGGCCCGCTTTTCATCGATTGTATCATTTAACGACAACTATCAACATTGCTTTGCCAATAATAAACACACAAGATGACAGTTTAGAAACCTCTGATCAATACTTCCATAATCGATTTGGAGGGCAAAAATTAACGATGCAATACCAAAATTTTTTAGATTTTCAATTACTTACCGCTCTTGAAAGCAGCGACACATCCATGTGCATCCGGAAACTCTAGATTTCACAGAGTTTCTTTTGTCTAGATGTAAACGGAGCTTACGACTCAACTGTCTGCTTTTTACGAGCCCAGAGGCTAATGTAATAATCCAAACTGGTGTAACGACCACCACCGGTACATAACAAAGAGAAGAGCATAACAAAATACATTGCAGCGAACTCAATACCATTGTTTAAAATGGTCACGCCACCACGTCCAGTCAACCAACTGTAGTTACCGTGCTCGCGCAAAATTTCTTTCACTTTTTCTTTGCGCTCAACCGCTTCCATAACTCGCTCATTGGCAAGCCAACTGCTGGCATCAGAAACTGCTAACCAACCATTTTCCCAATGCACAGAAAATATAGCGACCAACATAGTGACGATTAATGGAATTGCCACAAAGCGCGTTGCTAATCCGGGAATTAATAACGCCCCACCCACCAACTCAGAACCCGCCGCCAGTGCGACCATTAATTCGGGAAAAGGTAAGCCCAAGCCCCATTCTGAATTTCCAAACCAAGCAACGGTATTTTCCCAACCTTGAAATTTATTCCAACCCGCCTGCATCATTACCGGCGCGAGAATAAGACGTAACATAAGTGCGGGCACACCACTCAAATGCTCCAAGCTCGATACGATTGTTCGATATAAATTTGTTGCTGCCGCAATTGCACTCATGAGTTCCCTCACCTTTTATTTTTTCGGTATATTGTCGGTTTAAAGTTGTGGACCGCCCATGGACAGTTAAGATCTGTAAGTAGTTCCTGCCCTGTTATTAAATCTTGGAAGAGTTAATAAGAGATTCCTAAAGGTTATTTTTGATTGTTAATGCAAACTTGCTCTATGTAGAGAAAACACTAAAATTCCACTCGCACTGCTAACGATGTTCACACCTGCGATACAAATATTCTTCTGCGCAGACACAAACCTGTTAACACCGCGCTTTTTATCTTACCCAATTATCAATAAGCGAAATTAATGCAAACTCTCCCCCAAGCTTATAACGTCAAGCGCGAAGCAAAGAGCATTATTAAACTCGGCACGCCATTAATATTTAGTCACACCGCAATCATTGCCATGTCTGCTACCGACACAATTATGTCGGCGCAAGTGAGTACAGAATCCTTGGCAGGTCTTGCCGTCGCAGTAAGCATCTGGTCTGCCATAAGTGTCATGATTTTAGGAATGTGCGGGTCTTTAGCGACCATTGCCGCGCAATATCACGGCGCACGACGCTACTCCAGAATTGGTCATCAAGTATATCAAACCGGATGGATCGCCTTACTCAGCTCGCTAGTTGTGGGTTTTATCTTATTAACCAGCGTATTTTGGTTGAAGTGGATTCAGCCCGATACACCTCTAACAGATATCGCCATAGAATATCTTCAAGTTATCAGTATTGGCTTATTGGGTTATGCATTAACAGCGGTTTTGCGAGGAACCTGCGAGGCTGTTGGCGATACGAATTTAGCCATGCTCACCAACGGTTTATTATTTGTTTTAAATTTAGTCTTTGATTATTTATTGGTATTTGGAAAATTCGGCTTACCCGAACTTGGACCAATTGGCTGTGCTTGGGCAAGCGTTATTTCCTATTGGATTGTTGCCATTGCGTTAACCACTTTTTTAAAACGCCAAGACAAATACAAACAATTTAATATCTTTAATAAGGTTTGGAATCCCAACTGGCCGGAAATCAAAAAACATTTAAATATTGCTATACCTCTCGCACTAGGTACCGGCAGTGAGGTTTTTTTCTTTTCAAGTATTGCGTTATTTGTTGTGCCTTTTGGCGAATTACCGGTGGCCAGTCATCAAATTGTAATTAACTTTAGTTCTTTGGTGTACATGATTCCGCTGGGTTTTAGCGTCGCTGTTTGTATTCGAAGCGCAGGCTTACGAGGTGCAGGCAATCCTAAACAAGCGCGTTTTAGCGCCTTTGTTGCCATTCAATTATCGGTAATTATTGCTGCTCTCACGGCACTTATTACGATTTTATTACGCAACTGGGTTGCAGAGATTTACACCCCCGATCAAGCGGTACAAGAAATGGTGGCAAAACTCTTATTGCTATGCGCCATTTATCAAATCGCTGATGCCATTCAAGTTTCGTCTTGGGGTGGCTTACGCGGCTTTGGCGATTTAAAAGTTCCTATGGTTATGCAGCTCATTTCTTATTGGCTGATTGGTTTTCCCATGGGATATTTTTTAGCACATGTTTTAGGTTGGGAGATTTTCGGTTTTTGGACGGGAATTATTTTTGGGCTTAGCACCGCAGCGGTTTTACTGCATGTGCGATTAAGAATTATCACCAAACATTTAAAACCCGCTTAAATTCAGTTTGAATACTGATGGAAAGCCCTGATTAATCGAGAGCTTCCCGCCATTCATAACTGTATCGCCGATTTCAAGAATGGTAAGCGATTGAAATTGTGAAAAGTTGGAAGTGGTATGTTCGACTTCTAGAAACTAAGGACTACCACACACTGGGCAGTTCGTCTTTTTAGGAAATTTAAAGGCTCGCCAACTTGCTGATAAGGCATCGTATAAATGCAGTTTTCCGAGTTGGTTAACATCGGTTAAACCGGTAATTATTTTTAAGGTTTCGAGCGCCTGTAGACTGCCAATAACACCAACCAATGGCGCAATAACACCCGACTGCGCACAGTTTAGTTGTGCATCGGAGGTTTCATCGTATAAACATTGATAACAGGGCGTATCGATTTGGCGGGAATCAACCACCATTAGCTGCCCTTCAAACGCAATGGCCGCACCACTGACTAACGGTTTTTTCGCTTGCCAACACAAGCGATTAACTTGCAAGCGCGTGGTTAAATTATCGGAACAATCCACCACCACATCGGCAAGTTTTATTTGCGCTACCATCGCATCATCGTCCAACCGCCGTTCGATGGTCTCGATATTGACATGGGAATTAAGCGCAAGAGAGGATTGCTTTGCAGAGCTGGCCTTGTTGATGCCACAACGTGTGGTTTGATGAGCAATTTGTCGCTGTAAATTCGATAACTCCACCAGATCGTCATCAACCAAAACCAAGTTGCCAACACCCGATGCTGCCAAATAAAGCGCCACTGGCGAACCTAAGCCACCCAAACCGATCACCAGCACATGTGCATTCAGAATTGCTTGCTGACCATCGACATCAATCTGTGGCAGTAAAATATGGCGGCTGTAGCGCAGCAACTGGTAATCATCCATAAATACAAGCTCAGTTAAAAATACAAATGCCCGGTTAAAAATACATTCAGTATTGCAGTGATTGATAATCTAGCCAACAAACCATTGCCCGCGAGTCACTCGGTCTCGATCACCTAAATCCTGAAAAGTCTTAACGCTGCGATAACCCAACGCAGTTAAAATTTCTCGTGCAGATTCACCTTGATCGTAACCGTGTTCGAACATCAACCAACCACCGTCGAGCAAATAATAGCGAGCCTGATTGGCAATTAATTGAATGTCTGCCAAGCCTGCCTGATCAGCAACTAACGCAGATTTCGGCTCAAAACGAACATCACCTTGGCTAAGATGAGGATCGGCAGAATCAATGTAAGGTGGGTTACTGACGATTAAATCAAAACGCCGATCATCTCCATCACGATTTTGATCATCCAATACCGAAAACCAATTACTCAGCTTAAAAGCCACGTTGGCAATATTGCATTGTTGCTGGTTTTCTGTGGCGAGCTGAACGGCCTCGGGAATACAGTCCAAGCCTAATACACTGAATGTTGGGTTCTCGCTGGCTAAGGCGAGAGCGATTGCTCCGGTACCGGTTCCTAAATCTAAAATTTGCGCGGGTTTGTTAGCCAACAAATCCAAGGCCAATTCAATTAATAGTTCGGTTTCAGGGCGCGGAATTAAGGTGGAGGTATTAACTTTGAGCGTCAAAGTCCAAAAACCCTGCTCGCCAATAATGTAAGCGATGGGCTCACCCTTTAAACGTCGTTCGACAAACCGTTTAAAGAGTGTGAGTTGTGAGCTACTGAGCAGTTTTTCGGGCCAAGTAAACAAATAGGTGCGATTTTTATCCAGCACCTTTGCCAACAAAAGTTCGGCATCCAGCGCTGGCGATTCCGATTCACACAGAATGGTTTTGGCCCAAGACAGGCAGCTTGCGATGTCACTCTTTTCCAAAACAAGTTTCCAACACACGCTGAGAGTTTAGATCGGTCATGGCTGAGTAAGATTTATCGAGCAAGTGCCGCTAATTGATCTGCTTGATATTCGTTAACCAAAGGACCAATCACCTCACCTAGATCACCTTCCATCACTTCATTTAACTTATACAGTGTTAGGTTAATGCGATGATCGGTCACTCGACCCTGCGGATAATTGTAGGTGCGAATTCGTTCTGAACGATCGCCGGTACCAACCAAGCTTTTACGTTCATCGGCGATTGATTGTGCTGCCGCCGATTCTTGTTCATTTTTAAGTTTAGCTGCCAACAAAGACATCGCACGAGCACGGTTCTTGTGCTGCGAACGTTCGTCCTGACACTCAACCACAATACCGGTAGGAAGATGCGTTAAACGAATGGCCGAGTCGGTTTTGTTAACGTGCTGACCACCCGCACCACTGGCTCGGAAGGTATCAACGCGCAGGTCGTTTTTGTTAATGTTGATTTCTTCCAGCTCGTCGGCCTCGGCCATAACGGCAACGGTACAAGCGGAGGTATGAATACGCCCTTGAGATTCGGTCTCGGGCACACGTTGTACTCGGTGCGCACCCGACTCAAACTTCAGCTGAGAATAAACGCCCTGGCCAACAATACGCGAAATAACTTCTTTATAGCCGCCATGCTCGCCTTCGTTGGCGTTGAGCAATTCAACCTTCCAGCCACGAGTTTCGGCGAACTTGCTGTACATGCGGAACAAATCACCGGCGAAGATTGCAGCCTCGTCACCGCCCGTTCCGGCACGAATTTCCAAGAAAATGTTTTTCTCATCGTTGGGATCTTTCGGTAAGAGTAACTTTTGCAGTTCAAGCTCAAGGGGCTCTTTTTGCGATTCCGCTTCTTTTAACTCTTCCTGCGCCATTTCGCGCATGTCTGCATCGCCATCGTTTAGCATTTCTTTTGCCGTCGCGATGTCATCTAAAACGGATTTATAACCCGCAAAGGCTTTAACCACAGGTTCAAGCTCTGCGTATTCTTTGGACAGCTCGCGGAATTTATTTTGATTGCTGATGATTTCGGCTTCGCCCAAAAGCGCCGCCACTTCTTCGTAACGTTCGTGTAAACGCTCGAGTTTCTCGAGAATTGAGTCTTTCATAGGGAGTCTTTAAAAGCTTTAGGTCAGATCTTTTTCGTTAAGATCAAACAGTTCTTGCGTCCAGCCAATCAGTTCAGAACGCCCATCGGCGCTGGCTTGACGAATTTTAGCGGTAGGAGAATGCAACATTTTGTTGGTCAAATTGCGGGCCAACTGATTGAGAAGTTTCTCGGGATCGCCTCCGGTTTGGAGGGATTTTAGCGCCTTTTCGAGCTCCGCGTCGCGAATCATTTCAGCTTTGCGTCGATAGGCTCGAATTGTGGATACTGAATCTTGTACACGCAGGCCACTTAAATAGTTGTGCACACCTTCACTAATGATACGTTCAGCCTGTTCGGCGGCCTCTTTACGCGAACGCATATTCTCTTGAATAACGTCTCGTAAATCATCAACGGTATACAAATACACGTCGGCAAGCTCACCAACCTGCTCCTCAATATCGCGAGGAACGGCAATATCGACCATGAAAATCGGCTTATGTTTGCGAATTTTTAGGGCGGTTTCCACAGCACCTTTACCCAAAATGGGTAACGGACTGGCGGTAGAAGAAATTACGATATCGGCTTTATGCAACGCCTCTGGAATCTCTTCCAACAAAATAGCGTGACCATCAAAACGATCCGCCAAATCGCGAGCACGCTCGAGGGTACGGTTGGCGACTATGATTGATTTAAGACCCTGTTCGGCAAGATGCCGTGCCACCAATTCAATGGTTTCACCTGCACCAATCAACAATGCGGTATCTTTTTTAAGATCACTAAAGATTTGCTGGGCCAAGCTTACCGCGGCAAACGCCACAGAAACCGGGTTTTGACCAATAGCGGTTTCGGTACGAACGCGCTTGGCAATGGAAAACACCTGCTGGAAAACATCGTGCAAAACCGGGCCAACGGTGCCACTGCCTTGCGCATGGGCGTAAGACGCCTTCATTTGCCCAAGAATTTGCGGCTCGCCAAGCACCATGGAATCCAAGCCGCAAGCGACTCGCATCATGTGTGTTACGGCATTATCGTGGGATTTTAAATAGTGACTGGCACTTAGTTCTTCGAGCTCTAAATCGCGGTAGCTGGCAAGCCAAGGCAGAAGTTGATTACATTCGCTAGGAGAGTAGGCGTAGATTTCGGTACGATTACAGGTAGACAATATGGCGACTTCGGTGACCCCTGCATCTGAAGCAGCTAACAGCGCAGCCTCTACTTGATCGGGGCTAAACGCCAGCTTCTCACGCAGAGCAACCGATGCAGAGTTGTGATTTATACCAAATGCTACTAGCGCCATGATCGTTAAATTTTCTTCTTCCTAGAGATAAACGCGGAACTCGTTCCATTCGAGTTGCTCAAATTCTGAATTGTCCTAATCTTCGGTGCCACTGGCAAGGGTGTTTACGAACAAATCTGCAAATTAGTAAATTATCAACTTTGCACAGGTTCCTATAACCAAAAAGTTCGCAAATTATTGGCCATTTTAGCAAAAATGCATAACAAAGTTTGACATTAATCACATCAATCACTTTGTTTTTTCAATCAATATGCATGATCAAATTGCACAGCCAATAAAAAACCACCATCAAGCCCCACTATGATTAGTGTAGCGAAACTCAAGACTTGGCAATAAATTTTTATCTGCATTACATTGGTCGGTATTGTTAAAAGCACTGTTTGAAGTCCTAAGTGCACAAACCATAAAAACCAACACATAAATTACATCAGAACTTACGCTCAAGCGCTGAAGTAATGGCAAGACTCAATTTAGTAGAGGCGAGAACCGTTGAACTTCAACAAAAGAACCAATAAGTTACCCCAGTTTATAGCTCTTGCTGGCGCCTGCTTACTAAGCGCGTGCGCAACCCAAAAGCCAGAAATCGTTACTGAGGTTCCACCAGAGCCGGCTCCCAAACAAGAAATCGTCTATAAAAACTTTGAGCCTGAAACACTTTACTCGCTAATCGTTGCCGAACTTGCCGGTGATCGCCAACGTTACGACATTGCCCTTAGAAATTATCTGCAACAAGCTCATCACACCCGCGACCCAGCAATTGCCGCACGGGCAACGCGAATTGCACAATTTTTAGGCGCACATCAGTTTACGCTGAACGCCTCGCTGCTGTGGCATGAGATCGAGCCCGAAAACCAAGAGGCTCAAATCATTGCAGCTACCGAACTAACCTCGGCGAATCGTCTTATCGAAGCAATTGATTTGGCCAAGCAAATCGACGACCCAAGCATAGATTCCCTATACATCACCATTGCTGCGCGCGCCGATCAAGCCACCGATATTGAACGTGAGCGCCTGCTGACAACCTTCAATGAATTAAATTTAGCCCATCCTGATAAACCTGCTCTGTTGGTGGGTTTGGGGCTTTTACACGCAGAACAAAATGATTTTGACCTAGCCATCACGCTGGCTAGACAGGTTCAAAAGCAAGATCCCCAAAACGTCGCGGCCATTAAACTTGAAGCAGAGTCTTTGGCGGAATCAGGTCAGTTAGAAAAAGCCAAAAACTTTTTATTAGAAAAGCTAGAACAGCAACCCACAAGCGTTAGCTTGCGATTGCACTACGCGCGACTGCTGGCTAAAGACGATGTAGAAGCATCGCGTGAACAGTTCAGAATTCTTAATCAACAAAAGCCCGGCGACCCGGATTTTATTTTTTCACTGGCGCTACTCAATCATGAGCTTGGCGATCTGGATAACGCCAAAGAGCTGTACGGACAACTGGTTCACACGCCCGAACGCGGTACGTCTGCCAACTATTACCTTGGCGAAATTGCTCGCGAGCAAGGCAATGACGACTTAGCACTGAGTTACTATCTAGAAGTGAAATCAGGACCGGATTTCTTCCCTGCTCTGGAGCGAAGCACCGACATACTTATATCCAAAGGCGAAAACACCGAAGCAAATAGTCGCTTTGCTAACCTTCGCGAACAATTCCCAGAAATGCGTGAACGCTTATATCTCGCTCAAGCCAACTCACTGGTACGCCACAAACAACTTAAGCCTGCGGTTGAACTTCTTACCGAAGCCTTAAGTTTTGACGAGACCAACTCGTCGCTGCTCTACGCTCGTGCCATGGCGAATGAACAACGCGATCTAATCCATTTAACCGAAGAAGATCTGCGCACAATTCTACAGTACGACTCGAACAACGTTACGGCGTTAAATGCCTTGGGTTACACGCTGGCCGACAGAACTGATCGTTACAGCGAAGCCTACGAGCTTATCAAAAGTGCGTTAGAGCTGAACCCTCAAGACCCCGCCATTGTTGACTCCATGGGTTGGGTTCAATACAAACTCGGCAA
Organism: Sessilibacter sp. MAH3; assembly: GCF_054658275.1. Taxonomy (NCBI): domain Bacteria; kingdom Pseudomonadati; phylum Pseudomonadota; class Gammaproteobacteria; order Cellvibrionales; family Cellvibrionaceae; genus Sessilibacter; species Sessilibacter sp. MAH3. The sequence continues at coordinate 105,254 of NZ_BAAGIE010000008.1, forward strand.
CTACCAAAATGCTATTGAATATTTACGCAAAGCCATGGCTGCATTTCCAGACCATGAGGTTGCCGCGCATCTTGGTGAAGTTTTATGGGTAACCGGTGAAACCGAAGAAGCCCAGACGATCTGGAATAAAGGTCTAGAGCTAAATCCAAACAGCGATATCATTCCCGGTGTTATGAAAAAGCTGAAAGGTAATCGATAATGCTGATGAACCGCTGGCGCACGGCAGTTTTATCGGCTTTGTTGGTAACGTTAGTTGGTTGCGAGAATTTGTCGTCCAAACAAACATCTGCGCAACCGCTACCAGAACAGTTAGAGAATCTGCAACGGTGGGAAATTCGCGGCAAGCTGGGTGTTAAAACCAGTCAAGACAGCGCTAGCACCAGCGTTAAATGGCAACAGCAAGCAGCCGACCAATATCAAATTAATTTGGTCGGCCCGCTCGGCCAAGGCAACGTTGAAATCATCGGCGAACCTAAACTGGTGTCGGTTAGCATTAAAGGCGAGACCTACACCAGCAGCTCCGCAAGGGCACTCTTGTCAGAGCAACTCGGGTGGGATCTACCCGTCGAGCAATTTCAATACTGGGTAAAAGGCGTACCTTCACCCAATAGAGCCATCGATGCTGTTTCTTACTCGGCTGAAGGCAGCATCGATTCTCTGTCACAAGACGGTTGGCTAATCATCTACGACAAATACGAAGATTTTGAGCACTGGCGCTTGCCCTCCAAGCTCACCGCAAGCTTCAATTCCTTAAAACTTACTTTGATTATTCGCGATTGGTCGTTTAATACTGCCGGTTAATAATTTCAATTAACGAACTCAGCGCTTCGTAACGCTTTTCTTGTTTAACACAATCATGACCACAATCACCTTGCCAGCCCCGGCCAAACTCAACTTGTTTTTACACATTAATGGTCGCCGTGACGACGGCTATCACAACCTGCAAACGTTATTTCAGTTGTTAGATTTTGGTGATGAGCTGACTTTTACTGTAACCGACGATGAACACATCCATTTCACCTGCTCTCATCCAGAATTAGCCGGTGACGATAATTTGGTGGTTCGAGCGGCAAAAATGTTGTTGCGTCATACCAATAAAACCAACGATCTTGGTATTTCAATTCATTTAGAGAAACGACTTCCATTTGGCGGTGGCATTGGTGGTGGCAGTTCGGATGCAGCAACAACCTTTCTCGCCCTTAACAAACTGTGGAACCTACAACTCGGTATGGACGAGCTCGCTGACTTGGGAAGAACTCTAGGAGCAGACATTCCCGTGTTTATTCGCGGCCGCAGCGCATTTGCCGAGGGGGTTGGTGAAATTTTGCAACCCGTTGATTTGCCTAAAAAATGGTTCATTGTCTTGGCGCCTGATTGTCATGTATCCACCGCGAAAATTTTTTCACATAAACGTTTGACAAGAGACACGCCCATCATTAAAGTAGCGGCCTCTTCAGAGCGAGGCACCAAAAACGACTGCCAAGCCCTAGTGATTGAGCTTTATCCAGAAGTGAAAGAAGCTCTTACTTGGTTGAGTCAATTCGGTGATGCTCGCATGACAGGCACAGGTTCTTGTGTTTTTTTAGGCGTTAACAGCCAAGAAACTGCAAGAACCATAATCGACCAAAAGCCAAGCCATATTAATGGTTTTGTGGCAGAGGGAGTGAATAACTCCACAACGGTTGAGATGCTCAATAGAGCATAAGCTACTGGGGTGTAGCCAAGCGGTAAGGCAGCGGGTTTTGATCCCGTCATGCGAAGGTTCGAATCCTTCCACCCCAGCCATTATTTCGTATGAATTTGAGCATATAAGTGCCCCATTCTCGCAACAGCGCCTATTCTTAGTAACTCATTAAAGAATTCATTTATTTTATCCAGACGCAGAATTTTTAATTGCATAACGGTTTACAATTAGATAAAAAGCGCGGCCTGGATCATCCCGGTCTTAATCCCAACACACAAACTAACCACACAGGACCAGATATTGTGGCTGATTTGATGTTATTTTCGGGCAATGCTAACCCTGCCTTAGCCCAGGCAATCGCGGACAAACTCGGAATTCCTCTTGGCAAAGCCAGCGTAGGCAAATTCTCCGATGGCGAAATCACCGTTGAACTTAATGACAACGTGCGCGGACGCGACGTATTCATCATTCAGCCAACCTGCGCACCTACCAACGACAATTTAATGGAATTGATCTTCATGGTAGATGCACTTGGTCGCGCTTCCGCAGGCCGAATCACTGCTGTGGTTCCCTACTTCGGTTACGCTCGCCAAGATCGTCGTGTTCGTTCTGCCCGTGTACCCATTTCAGCCAAAGTCGTTGCCGATATGATGGTAGCCGTGGGTGTTGATCGCGTACTAACCGTCGACCTTCACTCAGAACAGATTCAAGGTTTCTTCGCGGTGCCTGTGGATAACGTTTACGGCTCACCAGTGCTGTTAGCCGACATCGAACGTTGTGATTTCAAAGACCTGATTGTTGTTTCACCGGATATCGGTGGTGTTGTTCGCGCTCGTGCAGTTGCAAAACAACTTGACATTGACCTCGCCATCATCGATAAACGCCGCCCGCGCGCCAATGTTTCAGAAGTTATGAATCTTATTGGTGATGTTTCTGGCCGAACCTGCATCCTAGTTGATGACATGGTGGATACCGCCGGAACCCTTTGCGGTGCAGCCAAAGCATTGAAAAGCTTCGGCGCCGAAAAAGTGGTCGCCTACTGTACACACGCGGTACTTTCAGGCAATGCCATTAAAAACATAAACGAATCCGAGCTCGATGAGTTGGTTGTTACCGACTCCATTCCATTGATGGGCGCGGCCAAAGATTGCGATCGTATTCGTCAGCTGTCTTTAGCGCCAATGCTTGCAGAATGTATGCGTCGTATTTGTAATGAAGAATCTCTAAGCGCCATGTTTCGCTGAGTTCAATCGAACACAGCTTTAATATTGCGCTTATTTACCTGGGCCAAATCAACAACTGTCGATTAAGCCCAAATTACCAAAACCTCCTCAAGCATCTGGTCGCAAGAGCTTGAAGAATCATTTAATGAGGACTCAGCAATGTCTGAAAATTTCGTACTTAGCGCTGTAGTTCGCGAAGTGTCAGGGAAAGGTGCGAGCCGCCGCCTGCGTCGTGAACAAGGTTTAGTTCCAGCAATCGTTTACGGTGGCAAAAAAGAACCTCTTCAAGTTACCGTCGAGCACAAAGAGCTTGTTAAACAATTAGAAAATGAAGCGTTTTACTCGCACATCATTACTCTAAACATTGGTTCTGAAACCGAGTCTGTAATTCTTAAAGATTTACAACGTCACCCAGCAAAACCATTCATTACACACGCAGATTTCTTACGCGTTTCTAGCGATCAAAAACTACACACCAAAGTGCCGTTACACTTCATCAATGAAGCGACCAGCGTAGGTGTTAAAACTCAAGGCGGCGTTGTAACTCACAACATCACCGAGCTAGACATCATGTGTCTACCTAAAGACCTTCCAGAGTTCATCGAAGTTGACGTTGCAGCTCTTGAAGTGGGTCATAGCCTACACATCTCTGAAATCACCCTTCCAGAAGGTGTTACTTCAGTTGACTTGACCAATGCTGATCACGATCTTGCGATCGTTACCATCTCTAAAACTCGTGGTGGTAGCTCAACAGAAGAAGAATCTGCTGAGTAATCTGTCGATTTGCAGCTGGCCCTGCCGGCTGCAATTGCGTACCCTTCTTATCCAAATCCCTTCTTAATTTAAAATCGCCAAAACAGCCTTAACCCATGGATAACCCCGTTAAAATTTTAGTTGGACTGGGTAACCCAGGCCTCGAATACCAAAACACCCGTCATAACGCCGGTGAAGACTTTGTGCGTCTGATTGCCGAGCAATACAACATTCCCCTAAAGCTCGACGCAAAATATTTTGGATTTTACGGCCAAGGCATCATCAACAACCGTGATATTAAATTACTGATTCCCACCACCTTTATGAACCGCAGCGGCAAAGCAATAGCAACGCTTGCAAACTTTTTTAAGATCAACGCCGAAAACATACTGGTTGCTCACGACGAACTCGACATGGCACCCGGTGTAGCGCGCTTAAAATTAGGCGGTGGTCACGGTGGACACAACGGCCTGCGCGATACCATCGCAGCTCTTGGTAATAACAAAGATTTCGCACGCCTGCGCATTGGCATTGGCCATCCCGGCAACGCTAAGCTTGTTTCTGGATACGTGTTGAAAAAAGCTCCGGCGGCCGAGTTTGATCAAATCAACGAAGCCAGCTACCAAGCCAGCAAGGTTTTACCCATGCTAATGGAAGGCAAATGGAGCCTTGCTATGCAGGAATTGCACAGCGCAACCTAAAAAGCTAAGACGCATAAACAAACTTGCGACTATGCAAGCCACTCCAGTGGTGTAAAATGCCCGCCTTTTGATCAAGCTGAAGCACAATCGCGCCAAGTCGCGTAATTACCTTGCTTCAGCCCATTACAGAACAACTTACAGGACGAATTAACCATGGGTTTTAAATGCGGCATCGTGGGTTTGCCTAACGTCGGTAAATCGACCCTTTTCAATGCACTGACCCAAGCGGGTATCGACGCAGAAAACTTCCCATTCTGCACCATCGAGCCTAACTCTGGCGTTGTACCCGTACCAGACCCACGCCAAGACAAGCTGGCTGAAATCGTAAAACCTGAGCGTATCATTCCAACCACCATGGAATTCGTAGACATCGCCGGTCTTGTTGCTGGCGCCTCTAAAGGTGAAGGCTTGGGCAACCAATTTTTGGCCAACATTCGCGAAACCGACGCCATTGCTCACGTTGTGCGCTGCTTTGATGATTCCAACGTGATTCACGTTGACGGTAAAGTGAATCCAGAATCCGATATCGAAGTGATCAACACCGAATTGGCCCTCGCCGACCTCGACAGTGTTGAAAAAGCCATCACTCGCTACACCAAACTTGCCAAAGGCCAAGACAAAAACGCCAAAGCAATGAAAGACGTGTGCGAAAAAATTCTGCCACACCTAAACCAAGCATTGCCGTTGCGTTCGTTTGAGCTAACCGCCGAAGAATTAGCGCTGTTAAAGCCACTAAGCCTGCTCACGCTTAAACCCACCATGTACATCGCCAACGTTGATGAAAGCGGCTTTGAAGACAATCCACTGCTCGACAAGGTACGCGCCATTGCCGAGGCCGAAAACGCCGTGGTAGTTGCTATTTGTAACAAACTGGAAGCCGAAATCGCCGAACTCGACGACGAAGAAAAACAAGACTTCTTAGCCGACCTAGGCATGGAAGAACCCGGTCTAAACCGAGTAATTCGCGCCGGATACGAACTACTAGGCCTACACACCTACTTTACCGCCGGTGTTAAAGAAGTTCGCGCCTGGACAATACCCGTGGGCGCCACAGCACCCCAAGCCGCCGGTAAAATCCATACCGACTTCGAAAAAGGCTTTATTCGTGCAGAAATCGTCTCTTACAACGATTTTGTTGCATACAAAGGTGAAAACGGCGCTAAAGAAGCCGGTAAATGGCGTTTAGAGGGCAAGGAATACATCGTTAAAGACGGCGACGTCATTCACTTCCGCTTTAACGTCTAAGACGAATACAAAAACCCGGGCTTTCGCCTTGACAGACAAGCTCGGGTTAGTAATAATTCGCGCCCTCACCAAATGGGGCTTTTGAAATCACTCTTGGTTTTAAAACAAATTTGGATCGAGAACAGTGGCTAGGTAGCTCAGCTGGTTAGAGCGCAGCACTCATAATGCTGAGGTCGGGAGTTCAAGTCTCCCCCTAGCTACCACTTTCTCAATACTCTCTTCTCTTTTTTAAAATCCTTTATTTTTCTTTCGCTTCCACTTCTATTGCTGGCAATACAAACGCATTAACGAATTCGTACAGTTGGTGAATTGGGTTTTTGGTAGCCAGTTTTGATTCTTCTGAATTTTTAAAAAAATGTTGTGCTGCTTTTTCGATAATGTCTTTGGCGGTTTTACAGGTATTTTCGAGTTGTGGCGAGTTGAGTTTTTCTAATAATTTGTCGGTATTTTGTTGATTTATGTGTTGTGAACCAGCCGTTAATTGGTTGTATTTATTGAGGTTAAACATCCACGATTTTAGTTCACCCGACAATTCTAACTGGGTTAGGTTATTAATAAATTCCAGCGTAATTAAGGTAATTAAATAACCAAAGGCTAGGTGTTGGTTGGTATCGACAACTTCGTCGTTTTGTTCGCTAACCAGTTGTAATAAATTGTAGCTGTTGTGCAAGCGTTTTAACTGGCGTGGATTGGTCAGTTGAAATTGATTAGTCCAATACACAAACGCAGCTTTTTGCTCGGGTGTATAGCCTTCGAGTATTTGTTCGTGGCTACGTTTTTCGGGCGTAGGCATTTTTAGAATGTCGTTAACGATTTCTTCTAAATTCAATTCTTTCGCGTCTGTTTTATTTTCAGTTGGATTGGGATTATCACTCTCACCGGCTTGATCTTCGGAATTATGCGCCGGTTTATTTTTATCGGCCTCTTCTTCGGACTTTTTAGGTTTCTCTGGATTAATAAGAGCTTTCCAGTCTTGAATTTCTGAATCGGTATTTGATTCTGTGCTAGCAGCTTTTTTGGCAAGTAGTTGCTCGTCTTGCCAAACGTAGCTCATATATCCGGTTACGGTATCTAGGTCTGGCTCGGGAATATTAATGGGCAAATGAATAATTTTACCTAAATAATCACGGGCAATGGTTTTAGCGTCGTTACTGGTATGAAACTCTTGTATTTCACGGTAGTGATAAGCCAGCGCCGCCAACGCAATGCGTTGGTCTACCGCTAAAATAACCGTAACACCGGGAATATCTAAAATTAATCGCACCGCCTCTAAGGTTTTAACAATGCCTTCTGGGCTGCAACGGTCGAGATCATCCACCACAAAAACCAAGCGTTTTTGGTTACAAAATACAGATTTTTGTAAACGCAATTGGCAAAGCAGCTGAATATCTTTACGCATTTCAGAAACCAAACCGAGATGTTCGGAATAACTGGGCAGTTTTACGTAGGTTAATAATTCTTTGGTATAGGGTTGTGCAAACAATTTTTTAACGGATTTTAATACCGTAAATAACAGCGCAAAAAAACCACCGTATAAGGTAATATCTTCTGGTTTAAAGGTTAATTTTGCTAAGGTAAAACTTTTAGCCGTATAAAAATCGGCACCCGCATAAAAGCCCACAATAATGGTTGCCAATAAAATCAAACAAAAGCTCAGCATTTTAAAGGGGCTTTTGTGGGCGACAAAATCACCCGCAAACCAAATACGGCGAGTGTATTGCCACGTTAATGCCGCTTTAATTCTGTAACCCAGTTTTTGCCAATAGTTTGGTTCTTCTATAAGGTTAGAATTATTCGATTTCTGATCCGGTTTTTCGGTTATGGATTCTGATTTTTTACTCGGTTGAAACGGAACACGGTATTGCGTTAAGGCTTGAATAATTTCGTGGGCCATGCCTGCTTGAATATTGTCGGTATGTTCGTAGGCCCAAGCGTTAAATTCGCCCCAAATAAAATCGATTTTATTGTCGTTATTTTCTGGATTATTATTAAAAAATAACCGTTCTTTTAATAAATTTAAAATTCGAGTTTTACCGCTACCCCAATAACCCAACAAACCTACGGTTAAATGATTACTGTTGTTTTTATGGCTAAACAACGCCTGTAAAGCACTGACCAACTGCTGGCGATTTAACGCGTCTTTAACAACAGTGTCATTTTCAAATGAGGTTTTAGCATCAAGCTTGTGTGTGATTTTATTCTCTGTTGTATCTAGTTGCGCCAAGTTTTCATAGATTACTAACGCCTGTTGTAATGCTTGTTTAACTTTTGGGTCTTGTTGTTCGTTGGCTAAATTCTCTAATGCAGGCTTAAATTTATAAGTGTGTAAATCGTTAAACCAACCCGGTACAGAAGTGGGCCAAAGTGGTTGATTTAATAACTCTTTACTCGATAGAGATTGCGCTAATAATAAATCGTGCTCGACTGCATTAATAATATCGTCTCGGCCAGCGGAGGAGGCAGCGCCGTAAGCGGCGGCGGCGGCGGCGGCGGCGGCGAAGGCGGCGTCGGCGTCGGCGGCGAAGGGGTAGGCGGCGAAGGCGGCGAAGGCGGCGTCGGCGGCGTCGGCGGCGTCGGCGGCTCTGGCGGTGGCGACGGCTCTGGCGGTGGCGACGGCGGTTCTGGAGTCGTAAACGGCGGTTCTTATATTCTCGACGTTGTCTTTATTGGGTAACACAATAACATCTTGGTTTAGTTTTAACACTCGCATTAAGGCCAATAAAAAAACCGCTCGCAGGTCTTTATTAACCTGCGTAGACTTTTTGTTATTAGAATCATAATTGTCACGCAATTCGTGCCAATAATCGAAATCACCATGTTCTGCTAATAAACCAAACACTCGCAATGCAGCACGTAAAGCAATCGCTGCAGGTAAATAACGATCCCTTTTATAAAGATCTATACAGGCATCTCTAACCTTTTGTCTAAAATTTTCTTCAGGTAGCTCTGATCCTTCTCCGCCACCAGAACCAGAACCAGAACCAGTACCTGACTCATCTGTCGAGCTACCAGAACTGCGAGCCTTTTCAAGCGTATCTTCGATCTGGAATTTTGCTTTTATGGTTTCTTGGGCATTTTTATCGGATGGGATTTTAGAGGCCATAAAATGTGCTTTTATTTGAATCGATTGATTAGGCAGTTGCCGTTATTTGATGGTTAATTCAAACAGGAAAGACGGTGCAAATAAAGGCGTTTTACAAAGATGTTAACGATGGCATTAAACGAGGAGGCTTAACCGTAAACTTGGAGTAACACGTAAACGGTTTTTTGAAGGTTTAAGGTAGATTTATTGGCATCGACTTTTAAAGTAAAAGCGTTGGAAGTGGGTAATCTTAAAGTTATTGCTTGTGCCAATAATCGATTAGGGATTCTTCCACTGCTTCATAGGCGTAGTTATCCACAGCGGTTACGCCTATGTTGGCGAGTTTTTCGGCGGGGCCGTCGCCTACTTTGGCAACGAATACGGCTTGGCAGTCTTTAATGGTGTGTAGGATTTTTTGCATGGCGGATTGATCGCCGTGCTGACCGTGGCAGTAATGATCTACCTCGCGGTTGTCGATTTGCTTGAGCTGTCCGTCGGTAATGTCGTAGATGATAAAGTTTTTGGCGTGACCAAAATGCAGGTTAATTGAGATTCCATCTTTACTGGCAACGGCAACTTTCATGAGGGCTCTTTTTAATTAACGGTGCAATAATGGCGAATTCAGGATTTGACGTTCTGGTTATTTCTGGGACGAACGCAATGAGTACGGTGGTTAAGCCAATCGCGGCAACCGTTTAAAAACGCATAAATGCATCCATGCAGCTCCCGCAATTCATCCTGAATTGAGGGTTTTAACCGGTCACCACGATTGTCTTTGTAAGCTTCGCAGTATCGTGAAGGCTTGCTTACACTGGGCCGCGTGCTGAGTGTTTTACTTCTACGGTTTTACCTAGCGCGTCTGCGTAGCTTACGGCTTCGCCTTTTAGGGTAAAGGCTTTAAGCTCGTCAAACATGGTGACTACTTTTTCTTCGGCGCTTTGGCCTTTAAGGTCGCTTTTTTCAATGCATAAAAGCTCTAGGGCTTCGTTCCAAATCATGCCGTCGTCAAGCGGCACGGCTTTTACGGTTAGGTTACCCAAGCTAATAATTAGGTTGTCTTTAATGTCGTGCACAAACACCAACACTTGCGCGCCTTCGGCACAGTCGTTTTGGTAGTGCTCGGCAAGCATTTCTAGATCAGACAACTGATAAAGACCAGCAACCAACATTTCAATTTTATCGGCTACGGCGTAAACCACGGCTTGTTTGGCAACCACGCTGGGTGGCTTGCGATCACCACGCTCGGTAACTTCACCGAATTCCAATACTAAATCGCCACGGTAGATTTCGTTGCCAGAAATTTCACCGGTAAGGTTTACGTTAAATAGATAACCTTCGTCTTTGTATTTTTGAATGAGCATAGTTTTGCCTACCTAGGTTAGATTTTAAATTCAGTGTTGGATTTTAAATTCTGTGATTGATCGCAATTGGGCAATTTGTATACCTGTATTATTTTTGTGCAATGATTCTATTTTTGTTATTAAATTCAATGTGTTAAATGCATTTGATATAGATCATGTCGCAAATCCGACAGGCTTTTTAGAAGTGCTGGCTGTAGCAAACTGAACAATTCTTGTTTGCAGGTATTTAGGGTTGGGGTTTGCTTTTGGTGTGTTAAATGCGAGTATCAAAGGCAATGTTTAAAGATATAAATCGCTGCGCTCATTTTAAAAATCCACGGTAAAAAAGAGTGCTTGGAGCTGTACGAATATGTGGGAAGGTTTTTTTGCTACGGTTGATCCGCAACCCATTTGGTTGTCGCTTAAGCTTGCGGTTATTACCACGGTGATTTTATTAATTATTGCCACACCCATTGCGTGGTGGTTAACCTGGAGCAACCGCAATACGAAAAGTATTGTTACGGCCATTGCGACCTTACCGTTGGTATTGCCGCCGTCGGTATTGGGTTTTTATTTATTGTTATTGCTTGGCGCCAACGGCCCTATTGGTGAATTGGGTAAACAATTCGGTTTTGCGAGTTTTGCCTTTACCTTTGAAGGCTTGGTTATCGCCTCGGTTATTTATTCGTTTCCGTTTGCCTTGCAACCTATTCAAAACGCCTTTGAAGCCATGGGCAAAAAACCCATAGAAGCGGCCGCAACGTTAGGCGCGTCGCCCTTAGATCGTTTTTTTACCATCGCCCTACCCATGGCGCGGCCCGGTATTTTAACGGCCGCGGTGTTGGGTTTTGCGCACACCATTGGTGAATTTGGTGTGGTGTTAATGATTGGCGGCAATATTCCCGGTGAAACCAAGGTGTTGTCAGTGGCTATTTATGATCACGTCGAAGCCATTGAATATGATCAGGCCCACGCGTTGAGTTTGTTGATGATTGGTTTTTCGTTTGTGGTGCTGTTCCTATTGTATTTTTTAAATACTAAAGCTTCGCAGAATTCTTCGTTTAAAGCGTCTTAATTTATGTCACATTAAATAATTAAATTACAATCAAATTAAACAATCCCCGTAAAACAATCACATGAACGATATCGACATTGCCTACCGAGTAACACGCGAAGAATTTACGTTAGATGTAAATTTTAAAACCGCAGCCAAAGGGGTAACGGCACTCTTTGGTCAGTCTGGCTCGGGCAAAACCACCCTACTACGCTGCATTGCCGGGTTAGAATCGCCGGATTTTGGCCGATGTATTTTTAAGGGTGATATTTGGCAAAACGAGGTTATTCATTTAGCAGCACATGAACGTCCAATTGGTTATGTGTTTCAAGAAGCGAATTTATTTCCGCATTTAACGGTTGAGAAAAATCTTCAGTACGGCTTAAAACGTCGCAAGCAGGTTGTTAAATCGGTCAGCTTTGATGACGCAGTTTCGTTATTGGGTGTAAGCCCGTTTTTAAAACGGCTTCCGGCAGAGTTATCCGGCGGTCAACGACAACGTGTTGCCATTGCGCGCGCACTAGTGACCAGCCCGCAATTATTATTAATGGACGAGCCGCTGGCGAGTTTAGACATTCAAAGCAAAGCAGAAATTTTACCCTACTTAGAAAGCTTAAATGGCAGTTTGGATATTCCGGTATTCTACGTAAGCCATTCGCCGGAAGAAGTTTTACGCATTGCCGATAGCATTGTGCTGCTAAAAAACGGCGCAATGCTGGCACAGGGTAATTTAAATGAAATTCTCACGCGCACGGATTTACCCTTGGCACATTTAGAAGAAGCCAGCGCCGCGGTAAATGGCGAAGTTATTAGCCATAACGAAGACTACCATTTGAGTTACGTAAAAATTAAAGGCGGCACGGTTGCGGTTTCTAAACTGGATTTTCCGGTAGGTAAAATGGCGCGTATTCGCATTAGCGCAAAAGATGTGAGCTTGGCATTACAACCGGGGCAAAAATCGAGTATTTCGAACGTATTTCCGGTAACGGTGGATTCTATAACGCAGGCCGTTGATCCGGCGAAGGTGTTGATTAAATTGGATATGGGCGGGGAATGCTTTTTAGCGCAGATTACGCGTTTTTCTCAACATCAGCTTAATATTGAACCCGGTAAAATCGTCTACGCACAAATTAAAAGTGTGGCGCTAATGCGATAATAGAGTGGTACGGTAAAAATAATGAGTTAAAAAATTGTCGTTAATAAGATGAGTGCAAAGAAAACATCGGCTTTAAAAGAGGTTTTCTGTATAGAATAATCTTAAGCACTGTAAAAGGCCGGCGCTAATAAGCCTAATAGATTATAAATTCCGTGTACTAAAATGGGTAATAACAGTTTTTTTCTTACCTCAAAACACCCACCAAATATCAGTGACGGAATAACCACCACAAACGCCCCCACACTTTGAAAATACAGCACGTGCATAAACGCAAATACGATGCTAGTGATGACATTGGCAAGCGTTAACGACCTAGCGTTGAACGGTAAGCAATTTTTGTTGAGAGTTTTTAGCTTTAATAATTCTTGCTGAATAAGCCCTCTAAAAATAATTTCTTCACAGATAGGGTAAAACACACCGGCCAACACAACAGTTCGCAGTGAGTCGAGGCGATTGAAGGTTGGTATTACGCCTAAATACCAACACCAAAGGCCCAAAATAAAAAGGGCAGCCATTACGGCTGCCCCTAGTGCGTTTAATTCAGCTCGATTCATGAACGCATGAATTTAGCGAATTTTTTGCGGTTGATAAAGAGTAACGCTAACAAGGCTGCAAACGGTAGGGTTGGGTCAACTGGAGCGTTACCGCCACCGAATGAACAACCAAAGATGTTTTTACGATCGCCATTGTCGGCAGGTACGTTCGCCACATCGACCACGGTTACAGTCACTCGATCGGTGCTGCTTAAACCTTCTGCATCGGTTACGGTTAACTCAAAGACTATATCTTGATCTGAAGTTAAGCTTGGTGCCGTGAAGCTCGCGGTTGCAGTATTTGCACCCGACAAACTTACCGACGGACCCGAAACCCGAACCCATGCAAAGGTTAATTCGCCCGCTTCTGGATCGGTACCAGAACCCGCTAGGGTAACGGTAGACTCTTCATCAACGGTTTGATCTGCACCAGCATCCGCAACAGGCGCTTGGTTCGGAACATCGTTGACGGTGACAGCAACCATGGCGGTAGCTGTTTCACCTTCGGCATCGCTTACGGTTACTTCAAATACCAACACGGTTTCAGCATCTATTTCTGGCGCGGTAAAGGTTGGCGTTGCAGTATCGGCACCGGTTAGGGTTACGGCTGGGCCGCTAACTTGAGTCCAGCTGAATGCTGTCACTGCGGCATCATCCGTAGATGCGCTAGCATCCAGAGTAACGGTTGCACCTTCGGTAACGGTTTGAGCAGTACCAGCATCGGCCACAGGCGCTTGGTTTGGTGATTCTAGGTTGAAGCCAACGATTACAGGGTCGTGATCTGAGTAACGAGTTGCTGTGGTGCCATCAAAGTAGCTCGCTTCTTTACCGAAATCTAGGTTGTAATCTAGAGCATCGGCTTCGTCGGAGTTGATGTTCCAAACGGTTACGTCGTTAACCTTGGCGTTCAGCTCGTCACTTACCAAGATGTAATCAAGGGTACCGGTTTGACCGTCGAATACGAATGAGTTTGACTCGGCACCTTCGACGTTAACAAAACCTTCGCCTAACAAGAATTGCACAGGTTCTTCTTGCGCGTAGCTGTTTAGGTCGCCCATAACGATCATATCGCCATCAACAATACCCGTTGGGTTAGTTGCTAACCAAGCAGATACAGCTTGTGAAGTTTCTAGACGACGTGCATTCCAGAAGCCTGCGCCATCACCTTGGTCGAAGTTAGGGCTGGTTTCGTCATTAAGGCCCGATTGACCTTTTGATTTATAGTGGTTAACAACAACGGTAAATAAATCACCGGTTTCGACACTTTCAAAGGTTGCCGCCAAAGGCACACGGCTGGTGGCTGGGCCTTCAAATAACGGATCAGCCGCAAAGTCGCGAGTCTCAAAACCTGGCAAGGTTGCTGCGATAGTGTCATTTAGCATGGCGATGGTGCTGCCTTCGGCAATTTCAACGGCTGCTGGTTTGTAGATCATGGCAACGGCAATTGCGTCTGAACCCACAAATTGCACACCCGGATTTACAAACGCGTAAACCTCGGAACCCAACTGTGTGTTAACCGCGGCAATTAGCGCTTCAACGGCGGTATCAACGGCTTCGGTGCTGTTGAATTCGTTTTCGATCTCAATCAAACCAATGACGTCGGCATCGATAGCAACTATGGCATTCGCCAACTTAACTAACTGACGATCAAACTCTTCGGTGGTATCGGCACCACGTGGGTCCATACCAATTGCAGTGGAAACACCCGACAAATCGATGGTGGTGAAGAAGTTCAACACGTTCATAGAGGCAACTTTAAGGTTACCACCAACATCTTCAGGAGCAGCCGTGCGTGGGTTTGGCGAATTTTCTTCCGCGGTTGATGTGAAGGTGTTTACGCCATCTAAATGACCGCGAACACGCCAGGTTGAACCCGATGCGCCATTACCGGCAAATTTGTAATCCAAAACACCAGAAAGGTTAACGATTTGATCACCCATGCGTGGAGCTACGGCTTCGGTGTAAGGGAATTGGAACAAACCTGAGACATTTTGGTTTTGGAAATTTAAACCGTCATCAAACACGATTGAACGAGCACCGTCTAAACGTGCCTGAGCATCAAAACCTGCCGCGCTTGGGGCATTTTCTTGGGTGAACTGACGTGGACGCTCACCGGCAACCAAGCGAATCTCATTAAAGCGATCCAACTGGAATTGTTCGGTGATTGTTAGGGTTTCTGGGAAGCGAACCAACATGCCTTCGTAAGATTCTAGATCTGGCTGAAAGTCATCGTTTTGGCTTAGGGTAACGTCGGTAATCGCAGAAAGGTTGATATCGGTAACCAAATCAGCAACGGCGGCAGCTGGATCAATAATGCAAGGTGCAACAACGGTTACCGCGGTAATGTTGTTGATTTGCGTCTCGCCAAAGTTTTGGTTAACGGTACCGGATACACGAACCACATCACCGACGTTAACGTCTACACCAAAGGTGTTATCGAAGATAAACACACCTTCAGACGACGTAGGATCGGTATCTTGGTCGGCCACTTCTTCCATCAAGTAAAAGCCGCGTAGATTACGAGTCTCGTCGGTATCGCCATCTTGGAAATCGCCAACGACCACACCTTCAACGGTAACTAACTCACCAATAATTGGGCTGACATCAACGTCACCAAAGTTGTTGGTACCGTAGGTGGTAGGATTACCTTGAACCGCAGAAATAAGAACCAATGGTGGCTCGGCTGGTGGCTGCTCTTCTTCTGGAGGAGTATCAGAAATACTGCCTGCAAGCGGGAAAGGAGTTGCTGCGGTTGCGTTAGTCGTTTCACCGTCTAACACATTAATGCCGCTAAATATCCATTCGGATTCGGTAAAGGTCGCATTAGGAGTTGTGATACTTGGGTCACGAACTGCCCAACCATCTAAGTAGTCCCAGAAAGTACCAGTACCATCAACTCCCACCTGCCCATATACATCAGAAACCACATTGTTAAAGTAGAGTAAGACAGTATCGTTACCGTTAATACCTAATTGATTTGTAAGAAAGTCTTCATCAAAACCAAAGTAGTTATTAAACTCTGCATCCCCTCCGTTGCCAGTATTTTGAAGATAGATATACTGACCTGCGCTAACAGCTTGGGCTGGAAAGATATATTCAGGAACACCACTAGAAGCTCCGCCATTGGATGCGGACTCAATGCCATATTGGCTTAAATCAGGAATATCAGATAAAGCCAATAACTCTAATGCCTTTGGATTACCACCACTTCCCGGACCGTCAATAATCCCCGTAATTAATAAGTCCTGCGCAAACACAGCAGGTGCCATTGCGCTCAGCAGCGCACTGGCCAGTAATTTTTTCTTCATAATGTTTCCCCGTCATTCCTAATCGTAAAAATAATATCCAACAAAATACTTAACCGGTTCACTTAAGATTCGTACAATATATCCTCAGTAAACGCTAAAGTGTGATGCTTACCTCAAACAAAATGCGATTTTTTATTTCATTAATGCATATTTTTGTAACAATAAAATTACCAAAACGAATAACAAGCGTTCAAAAAATGCACGTCGTTATCGATTGAGGGATTAACAAAAACGACGAAAAAACGATTTTGATCTTGTTAGATTGACCAACCAAAACAGGTTGAGATGAAGAGACGGAATGTTATGTGATCAATTTGAACGGCTTTTTTAGATTTTTTTTGAATAATTAAACACAAACAAATAACCATCTATTATTATTTTTGATGGTTATTTGTTTGTGTTTAGAAAACAGCTTTTTGCACAACCCGCTAATAGTATGATTTTTCTTAAACATTTATTCACAACACCCTCTTAAAGTATGAATTATTAAATTTATATTTCATAAATAACGAATTTTGAGCCGAGTTGCTTAGTCCCTAAAAAATCCGTTAACCTCTCGCTACGCCCAACAAACTTCAGCGTAAACGTCTAACCCAAAGACAGATTACTTAAAGAATCTCTGACTGACTTCGCTAAGATTTAATCAGAGGGCAAATATCGAAAATGCGACGTACAATTTCAACCTCTTGCGACGGTTTAATCAATTTGCAAAAAGAAAATTACTGTTCGACTTATTCAAGCGCTTTTAAAGCGCTAGGAATTAGCATTTTCTTTATTTAACTTTTTGTAAACCAATAACAATAAAACCATTTAGTATTTAGGAGCGCCCCATGCCTTTTATCGAAATTAAAGTATTTAAAGACGAACTTTCTAAAGAACAATCTGCTGAATTAATTACTAAAGTAACCGATGCGGTTTGTGAAGTAACCAGCGAAAAACTTCGTGAAGTTACTTGGATTACTATTGAAGAAGTCAACGACGGCCAATGGGGTGTTGGTGGCAATGCGCTATCATTAAGCGATGTAAAAAAATTAATGCAAAGCTAATCTATGCCTAATTTTTTTTAGCAATAAAACTCTGATTAAATTGAGTACAGGATTTTTTTGTTGGCAACTCAATAAGATGTCCAACATCTACAACACATCCTTGTGCTGCTAAAAGATTGGTACAACTCAGTCTTTTAAGAAATTAATCAGAGTTTTCATCTAACCTCTTTCAGTTATTTTTAGACTCGACATTCAGTGTACAAAAACCACTTCAATATGCGCTTATTTTCGTAAAGACTATCGAGCGTGTCCTTCTTTAAACATTAAAGCTCTAGTTTTTCTTCAGAAATAACAATGCCGTTGTTATCACAGTAAATCCAGTTACCCGGCTTTATAGTGTGGCCTGCAAAGGTAATAGGAACGTTTAAATCACCCAAACCGCGTTTTTCGGTTTTAACCGGAATGGTATTTAGCGCTTTTACGCCCAATGGTAATGCACCTAATTCGTCACAGTCGCGTACACAACCAAAAATAACGAATCCAGCCCAGCCATTTTTTACCGCTTCTTCGGCAATCATGTCACCGAGCAATGCTTTACGTAGCGAGCCACCGCCGTCTACTACAAGCACCTTACCTTCACCGGCAACACTGGCTTGTGATTTAACCAATGAATTGTCTTCATGACATTTTACGGTAACAACTTCGCCAAAAAATTGTTTATTACCGCCGTAATTATTAAATATAGAATCCAGTATTTTTAAACTGTCTTCATATTTGTCGTATAAATCTGGCGTAGATATTTTAGCCATTACGGTCTCCTGATATTTATTTCTTAATTTTAAAACGTTTAATTTGAAAATTATTTAAATTTAAAATCGCTAAACTTAAAACAGTTAAATCTAAAAACATCTGATCGTTTAAAAACAAACCACCGAGTTTTTTGCGACCAACATTTTGATGAATCCAATAATTTGGTATCCCTATAACTCAAACTTTTTAGCGTGTGAGCGCCGTAATGCACGCTCGGTTCGCATTTTCTCTTTCACCAAATCTTGCAGCGTATCGGATACATAGCGAACATGTTGCTGTGCGGCCTCGCGCGCGGTACTGGGCTTGCGATTGTGTATGGCATCGTATATTGCCGCATGCTGATTAAACAAGCTGTCACGGGTTATATTGTTCGCCAAGAGTTCTTGAATGCTTTGGTACATAGTGCTTTGAAATACCGAAAATAAGCTCTTAATAACGTGCATAAAGATCACATTGTGGCTGGCTTCGGCAATAGCCAAATGAAAACGTGCATCCCAAGTCGCGCTGGCTAGGATATCGTTACTTTTACTGGATTTGGACAACTGCTCAAACACTTCGGTGAGCGTCGTGAGATCAACATCGGTAGCTCTTAGTGCAGCGTAGTAGGCGCAATCCCCTTCTAGGCTCAATCGGAACTCCAGTAAATCAAAATGCGAGTCTTCGTTGTTGGCAAGAATTTCTGCCAGCGGATTCGAAAAACTCTTTTCCAGCTGATCACTCACAAAGTGACCGCCGCCGGGGCGACTGTATATCCAGCCTTCGGTCTTGAGTACTTGCAGGGTTTCGCGAATACGCGTTCTCGACATCGAAAAACGTTCCGATAGAACTCGCTCGGCAGGTAGTCGATCACCGGCGGACAAACTGCCTTCGATCATGCAGGATCTTAAAAAATGGTAGACAGGATTTTCATTCATATTGGTCTGACCAATTTATTTTTTAATGTTATTTAAAATTAATGACAGCGTGTTCAAATTAAAAAATATTTATATTTTTCAGTATCTTAAACTAGTATTTGACGAATTATCACACTTCCGTTTCAATGGTTTGATATCTAGAAAAAATTGGTCAGACCAAAATAGAGGTTAATAATAAAAATGGCAATTACCTGCAATGAAGATTTACGCTTATTAGCAAAAAAGCGCGCCCCCAGAGCAATTTTTGATTATGTTGATCGCGGCTCTTACGACGAAAACACCATCAACAAAAACCGCCAAGACCTGCAAGCCATGCAGTTACGTCAACGCGTAATGATTGATGTCTCAAAACGCAGCATCGACAGCGAAATGCTCGGCGAAAAAGTCAGCATGCCGCTGGCGATAGCGCCAACCGGGCTCACCGGTATTATGCACGGCAGCGGTGAAATTCTAGCAGCACAGGCCGCCGAAGAATTAGGTATTCCGTTTACCTTAAGTACCATGTCGATTTGTTCCATTGAACAGGTAAAAGCCAGAACCACTAAACCTTTTTGGTTTCAGCTATACGTGATGCGCGACCGCGGCTTTGTCCGTTCATTGATTGAGCGCGCCAAGGCTGCCGAATGTTCGGCACTAATGTTAACGGCGGACCTGCAAATTCAAGGGCAACGCCACCGCGATATTAAAAACGGTTTGGCTGTACCACCAAAACTCACAGTAAGTAATGCTATTGATATTATGACCAAACCTGCTTGGGTTTGGCACATGTTAACCAGCCCCAGCAAAAGCTTTGGCAACCTTACCGAATTACAAGCCGCTAACGATGGTTTGACTACTTTATCTAAATGGATTGCCGGTCAGTTCGACCCATCGTTAACGTGGAAAGACGTTGAATGGATTAAAAGTTTGTGGCCGGGCAAATTAATCATCAAAGGTATTCTTGATCCTGAAGATGCCAAGCACGCGGTTAACTCCGGCGCCGATGCCATTGTGGTCTCTAACCACGGCGGTCGCCAACTCGATTACGCACCTTCGTCTATCGAAGTGTTACCGAGCATTGTTGATACCGTCGGCGATCAAACCGAAGTGTACTTCGACAGCGGCATTCGCAGTGGCCAAGACTTACTGAAAGGTATGGCTTTGGGTGCGCGTGGTGGTTTTATCGGAAAGGCATTTTTGTATGGCCTTGGCGCCAATGGTAAAGAAGGTGTGAAAACCGCCATCGAGTTGATTCGTAAAGAATTGGATGTCTCTATGGCGCTCACGGGCATTAATGGTTTAGATGAAATATCAAAAGATATTTTGTACAAAAAACCTTAACTTGCGGTAAAAACCTCTGATTAACTTGCTTAGATTTAATCAGAGGTTCCTATACCTTTATTCCCACGACTGTCTTTATTCCGACGACTACAAATTCATCTCTTAAACTTAGATATTGTTAACCGTCGTCATCCAAAGATTGCTCTAACGAACGGTCTCGATCTTTTGCGGTTAAATAACCCCGCTCTGCTCCCGTAGATTTGCGATTCAAAGCCTCGTTGCGATAAGGAAAGCGACCAAATTGGACTATGTCTTGAAGATGTTTTTCGGCAATCGAAAGTGTCTTTTCGGCTTCTTGCTTCAATACTTTGAATTGTTTAATCGCCATGTTTTGCAGCTTAAGATCTTCAGCGTGCATAAGCGGCATGTAAAAAAAGTGCCTTTCGGCGGAATTGAGGGTGCGATCAAGACCGGTGCGAATACCGTTTACCGCAATACTTTGTGCGGTTTTATCTTGAGCAAAGGCGTCCGATGAGTTGCGATATAGATGTCTGGAAAACTGATCTAAAATAATAATCAGCGCCAAAGATCCACGAGCACTGCTCAGCCAAGAGTCCAACTCCCCTTTGCAGGCCTGTTTATGCAATGGACTAAAACGCTCGATGATGATTTGATCAAGCTCCGGCTCACCGCAAAACCATTGCCCAGGTGTTAGCTCACGAAACCAGAAGTCTAGAACCGACAAACATTCGCGAGGTAAATTTTGATATTGAGTCATAGAAAAAAGAAATTTAAAAATATTCGTTATCGTATCAGGAATTAAAGCATTTAGTGTTATCGATCAGTGCGATCAAAGTACTCTACGAACCTCTGATTAACTCATCCATGAATTAATCAGAGGACAGAAATTGACAATGCGATTTCCAATTTCTTCACAATTTCAATCACTTACCGTTCTTGAAATTGGCGACACTTCCTTGTGTTGTGAGAAACTCTAGGTTTATTAGAGTTTCCTCTAATAAAAATTTCATAAAACAATAAGAGTTCGTATCGATTGAATTATTGAACCCGTTAAGGTCTACTTAAGTGCTTCTATTGTCTGTTCGCAGACGACCCTTTCTAACGTAGTAAAATCCATGAACAGCTCGTCAAACACGGATTCAAGTTTATCCAAAACACACAACACAGATACCGGTAATAGTTCGGTCAATAATGCCGCCTCTACTCACGCTGTAAATAGCTCAGCTCACGACGCAACGACAACAAAAATCGCTGTACCGATTTTTATGCTTGCAGCAATTGTGGCAATGACTCCGTTTTCAATTGATGCTTATTTACCCGCTTT
The DNA here is from genome assembly GCF_054658275.1 of Sessilibacter sp. MAH3. Classification (NCBI taxonomy): domain Bacteria; kingdom Pseudomonadati; phylum Pseudomonadota; class Gammaproteobacteria; order Cellvibrionales; family Cellvibrionaceae; genus Sessilibacter; species Sessilibacter sp. MAH3. The sequence continues at coordinate 126,648 of NZ_BAAGIE010000008.1, forward strand.
ACCAACTATTGCCAATGAGTATCAAACCAGTATTCACGATATAGAACTGTCTTTATCCTTTTTTTTAGTGGGTTTCGCTTTTGGACAACTCTTTGGCGGACCTATCTCCGATACCATTGGCCGAAAAAAAGCGATCTATCTAGGATTAAGTTTATTCTGCGTCGGCACCATTGCTGTGCTGCTCTCTAATTCAGCACATTGGCTGTGGGTGGCGCGTGTAATTCAGGCGCTCGGCGGCGGTTTTTCTGGTGTTAATCCACCGGCTATTATTAGAGATCTTAGCAATGGACGGGAAGCTGCCAAGAATTTAGGAAAAGTCGCCATCATTATGATGATCGCGCCTTTAATTGCACCGATCATTGGCTCTTCTATTTTGGCGATAACACACTGGCACGGCATTTTTATTTTTCTGCTCATTTACGCAGCCGTTCTTGTTGTTTTAGTAACCAAAAGACTGCCCGAGACACGCGCTCACGTTACGCATAAAACACCGGCTCTCAAGCGTTATTGGCTAGTGGTCAGTAATCGCTACGCCATGGGTTATGTGTTCGCACAATGCTGTTCTTACGCCGGGCTGTTTGGTTATGTTACGGCCAGCTCATTTATTTTCATCGAATACTTTGGCGTTAGTGAGCATATTTTTCCGTATTTTTTCGGCGCTAATGTTATTACCTTGGCAATATTCAATCGAATTAATATTACGTTACTCGGGCATTTTAATCCGCACCAGCTATTAAACGTTGGGCAAGCGGCTCTTTTAAGTACATCGTTAACGCTGTTTTTGTATGTGTACTTTTCGGAACAGCCAACGCTGTGGGTGTTTGCAGCACTTCTGTGTGCCTTCTGTGCGTCTTTAGGCATGATCTCGTCCAATGCCAGTGCCAGCGCTGTAGAATCATTTCCCCAGCACGCCGCAACGGCTACGGCATTTATTGGCGCAAGTTCGTATTTGTGGGGCGCAGGCGCGGGATTTTTAACGTCTTATTTCGCCGATGGCACTTTGCAACCGGTAACCATGGTGTTTTTGGGCGCAGCCCTGACAGGCATTATCTTAAGAGCTGTTTTACAACTAAAAACCGGCAGCGGCCCAACCATCGCTTAGTTTATTTGTGCCTAACCCCACAAATCAGACCTTTGCTGCTGTTGGTTGAATGCTAAATCACTCAGACATAAAAAAACCGGCCTAAAGGCCGGTTTTAATGGCAAAGCTACATTAAGCAAAACGAGGTGCTAAACGAACCGTACGGTGTTGTTTAAGCAACAAGCAGCTTAACAATAATGCCGCAACAATAACTGCCCAGTTACCGTTCAACTCAGGAACCGCAACCACAGTTGCTGTCGCAGAGTAGTCTTTTACAGAATTCTCACGATCATCACCAACTTGAAGCGCGCGAATAGCTGTTAAAGAAAAAGTATTAGCAGTTAAGGTCGCACCAAAAGTTGGAAGACCGAAAGAAAAACGGCTAACAAAGTCTTGGCCTAAAGCACCCACTGAAAACGCGTATTCTGGATTAATGCCAGTACCGTTAAAGTTACACGCTCCACGGCAATTACCAAACGCCACGCCATCAGTGAAACTCTCAACTAGGTCAAGGTTGATTCCACTACTGCCAAAATTCAGCTCAGAGTTAAAACCAAAACCAATTACATCACCGGTTAAGGTTTGATCGCCGATATCAATATTAAAGGTGAAATAACCTTCATTTGACTCGTCGTCAACACTCACCCGCCAATCGATTTGGTCCGTGGTATTGTAAACCCAGTCGCCAAAACTCACAGTGGTGGCCTGAGCACCAGCAGCAGCAAAAACTACTAACGCCAGGAAGAGAGAAATACGAACTAACATAACTTTGTGCCTCCTGCACGGCTTACCCTGAAAGAAAAGGAACTTCCTCTCAGAATATTAACTTTATCAGAATACGAACAACTAATAATCTATTTCTACGGAATTTACATAAACTATACAAAAAAAATTGGCCACATTGTAAATGCATATTTATGCGTCAAAGCAGTGGTATCTGTCGCTTTAATATTTTGTAAAAAAGAAACAAATATCCACACAGATCAAGCGTTTTATGCAATTAATACTTGGCAGAAATGTTTTGTTGCGGTAGTGAATGAAAAGCGTGAATAGAAGAAAATATTAATATGTTCATCTATTCACGTTTAGAAAAGAACGAAAATATTGTAACGGGAATTATTCGGCCTTAAACCAAGATTCTAAAGACTCTTCTTGCCAACTCATTAATAAAGAAAGACCTTCGTCAACGACCTTTAAATAGACATCAATAATTTCCGTTGCCAAATCAAATAGCTGACGACTATCCATAGTAATGACTTTTGGGTCTAGCACTTCTCGTTCAACGGTTGTTAATAAGAACATCAGTTTGAATTCGTAAGCCTTAATTAAAGGTAGTGACTGAATTTTATTGCCAGTAACCTCTAAAAGACGGTTACCTTGAGTTCTTACTTTTTCATATTGAACACGCGTGCCTTGAATAAAATAGCGTAATTTACTGCTCTCTAATTCGTCTTGTTTGCGTCGACTGGCAGCAAGCGTTGAAAGACCGCGAATCTTCGCAATATGTTCAACCAAACTCGGTAGTTGGTTACACACAAAAACCAACAAACCCACTTGACTGAACATTTGCTTTCGCGGCTCTAGCTTGGTGATTTTTCCGTCACGACTATCAACCTCAGAAAAAAGAACCGCCACAGGACGCTCTAGGTGTCTGGCTAACACCATCATCAACTGCAAAAGCTGCTCGATAAAATGAGAATGGTATTCAAAGTTCTCCATTACAGAATCACCTTGCCAATCTCGATTGATGACATTCCACGACGCATCAAGTTTTTCAAGCTCTTGATCACTAATCAATTTATTAGCTTGTCGAGAGAACTCTTGAAGCGCGCGCATACGACGCGAAACTTGGCGCTGGAGAGCGTGAAATTCGTCGGCAAATTCTTCGTAGCCGGCAATAAGAGACATGCCCAAACCACGGTGGCGCTGAATGGCTCGGCATAAATGGCTAATTTGCTTAATGAGACTTAACGCCAGTAGCCGCTCGGAATAATTTTCGCAGGCTGTTTCTAACTGAACATCACCTACCGTCTTTTTTGAATTCAATGATCTGTCCAAAACTTTGTCCTAGAGCAATGACCTCGCAGTTGCACTAATATCTGTGAGCTAATTACCAACCCACCACGCCAATATCACCAAAACAACGCACAATAACCGTCAATCAACATATATGCGCGCTTTATTGGGGCGACACCTAAGCTTTAAGTTTAACCACAATGCCCTGCAAAACCGCTGTTTCTTAAATTAGGTATTCAAAACCTTAATTTTTCTGCATGGCTAACAGCAATTGACGTTCCAAATACCCTTACTAATGTCGTTCATATTATTATCATGGTTGCGTAAAACCCGCGTCAACGCGCAGCCTGGAGAGAGTCTGAACCTCAAAGCCGCGGACATCTTTTTTAAAATATATACGCCAGATAGATTTTAGTGCAGCAAACACTATAGATTCAAAAAAACAATAACAAACGAAGACCTAATAGAGCGGTTAGATTTCTCTGTATTCATGAACGGATAGCCTGAAACCTCCAACCGGTAAAGAAATATAAACAACATTAATAAATGTTAGAAAAGCGAAAAAAGTCCTAAACCAACCCTCTTTATTTAGAGCTTCGCCACGATCCATGAAAAAAACCAATAAACAGATTTAAAAAAATTTTCTTACCCATTAGCCAGATAATGAATTTAAATAAGTTGCTTTTTTTTGATATTGAGCAAACATCAGGATGTTTAAAAAACATTCAACTTTATCGATGTTAGCGATAAAAGGCGTGTTCGATTTATTTAAAATATCTTTTTAACCTGTACGATTATTTTCCTTAATAATTGTGAACTTGTTCACATGTAAGTAATTGTAAAAATACAAGTACGGTTATTAAAAAAGCCCAAGACGCCAGTTGACACCTTTCGTAACAACTGTGATCATATATCCATCGACTACGAAGTGACATGATTCACATTTACGAGCAAACGTAAAAAATAATCATTAAACAAAGAGCTCAATATTTAATCAATCTTATCGATTTATTGGATATTTTGAATATTTCATCAGAGGCTGAGAAACTCGCTGGCCTCTGGTCATAGACCTAGTCTATAAACACATCGAATCTCACAAATTTGTCACACGACATGCATTAAGCAAAGGGAAACGCCATGAAAGCAGTAGTACAAACTATCGTTTTAGCAGTCGCTCTCGGTTCTACATCATCTGCGTTCGCATTTGGTAGCCAACAAGCCACTTTTTTTGATTACTTCTGGAAGCCAAAACCAGGCTGTTTCTTGTGGTTCTTCTGTAAAAAGCCTAAAGATAAGCCAGAAGATCCAGCTCCAGTACCTGAGTTGAACGCAGCAGCTGCACCATTATCTGCCGCAATCGTATTAAGTGCTATCGCTTTAGGTGCAGAACGTCGTCGTCGCAAGCTACGCGTAGAAAACACTCCAGCGGTTTAATTTTTAACTCGCTGATAAAAACGGAGCCTCGGCTCCGTTTTTTTGTCTGTAATTTACCAACTCATTGAGTGTTTGATTGTTTTTGCATCAACCACTACTTCATCGCCAAAATTTACACATCCAAGCACCATTATTGGTAAAGTCACTAAAAGAAACACCGCCTAGGAACCTTCGATTAACGTCTCCATGATTTGCTCCAACGTCTATCATTTGCCGTTTTTAAAATCGGTAATACATTGTTGATATCGATGGCAACGCTAGGCTAATTAAAGTTTTCCTTAAATAGTTTAAGATACCGTGTAACTCAAATTGTATGGATCCTTTGTTGAAAAGGCGTATTACGTTTATCCACAGTGGCGCAACAGAAATTTAAGAGACAGGCATGTTTAGAGCGGTAGCTATTGGAATACTCTTACTGGAAGTTCTTTTAATCAGCTTAAGCTTTGACGCGCAGCCGCTACAGCAGCTTTTTGAGGGTGAGGCAGGATTTTTATTTTCTCACCTATCGTTGGTCATCGTTTGGTTAAGCGCCTATTTTGGTGCGTTTTTGATTGTTTTATTGACCCACGACAAGACCGAAACCGCACTCCATAACAATTCTGACGCTCATCTAAAAAATCGAGTAACCGCTCGCTTAGCAATTACACTCATTATCGTCAACTTAGTTTTGTATGCGGGCTTTTATGGTTTAACCAAAGCTTTATTCACCCAACCTCCGGAAACCACAACGATCTTCTGGTCATTGTTTGCGGCTTGGGTGCTCTTGGCGGCATGTGTCTTTTTAACATGCAGCGCCGTGGTTTATCCGATCCAAACCTGGTTTGCTCGAATGTATAGAAATCGAGCCACAATCATAATTTCAGCATCTATCGCGACCGTCGTTACCAGTACATCCTTACTGGCGAAGAATCTTTGGCCTTCTTTTATAGCGCCAACTTTTCATCTATCGGAAAAGATTCTTTTCACGGTATTTGGTGAGGTTCACTCTGATCCTGAAAACTTAAACCTAGGTATCGATTACTTTGTAGTGAACATTTCATCAGAATGTTCCGGTATCGAAGGCATGGGTTTGGCATTTTGTTTTACGGTTTTGTATTTGTTTTTGTATCGTCAGCAGCTGCGCTTTCCTATAGCGCTGATCTTGTTACCCATCGCATTGAGCATCAGCTGGTTATTAAACGTAATTCGTATCTGCATGCTGATCTTTATTGGTGAGTTTATTGATCGCGATTTCGCCATTGGCGGATTTCACAGCCAAGCCGGTTGGTTTACGTTTATCGCCCTCGCCTTATTGATTATCTATGTTTTTGACCGCCTACCTTTTATTAAGAAGAAAACAGCGGAGCTCACCCCTACTTCATCTCATGCAGCCAATGACTCAGCCGCCGAGAATACCGATCAAACCGCTACGGCCATTATTGGTGTTTTTATCGTCTTTTTGTTGTGCTCACTGATTGCCGGTTTTGACGAAGGAATTCCCAATTGGTTGTATCCAGTAAAAGCGCTGGGCACCGCTGTCGCCATCGTCTACTTTTGGCAACGGTTTCCACTCAAACCCAGTTATAAGCTGTCGTTTTCGTTCTGGCTTGAAACATTACTACTCGGACTCATCACCGCTGTGCTTTGGGTACTGTTGATTCCAGAAGACAGCGATTACAACGCACAACTCGTTGAAGGCTTTGGTCAACAAAGCGCATTAATGACTACGATTTGGATTGTTATTCGATGTTTTGGCTCGATCATAGTCGCTCCCATCGTTGAAGAACTCATGTTTCGTGGCTATTTACTGAGCCGAATTTCGGGGCACAGTATTAAAAACTCAGCTCCGGCGGTGAGCTTAATGGCTGTGGCGGTTTCTTCTCTTGCGTTTGGCTTTATTCACAGCCAATGGCTGGCCGGAACTCTAGCAGGTCTTATTTATGCCCTTGCCCGTTATCGTTACGGTTTAACGTCAGCAGTGTTTTGCCATGCCATTACCAACGGCGCATTATGTGTGTATGCACTGGGGTTTGGTCAGTGGTCGTATCTTTAAATCACAGGTATTTTCGACCACCGCTAGCTTGCGGCTTGGGTCACACTCAACGGTGAAAATCACCGCCGTGAACAACCCGGCTTTCGGCAATCTTTACTAGCCCAATCACTTCATTGGCCAAAGCCTTAAACTCGACGTCGATTTATCGGTAGCAAATACCTATAATTGCCAGCTTTCTCAAAGAAACCCATTTTTACGCAACAGGTGCAGTTACTGCGATGACAGATCAATACAACCCCGCCGACGTTGAGTCAAAAGCTCAGCAGTTTTGGGAATCCGCACAAACGTTTAAAGTTACCGAAGACAGCAGCAAAGAAAAATACTACTGCCTAGCCATGTTCCCATACCCCAGCGGCAAACTGCATATGGGTCATGTTCGCAATTACACCATCACCGATGTAATTGCCCGCTACCAACGCATGCAAGGTAAAAACGTTCTGCACCCAATGGGTTGGGATGCCTTTGGTCTACCCGCAGAAAACGCTGCCATCCAGAATAAAACCGCACCGGCAACATGGACTTACAGCAACATTGAATACATGAAGTCTCAACTGAAAAGTTTGGGATTCGGTATCGATTGGTCGCGCGAATTCGCCACCTGCCAAAATGACTATTATCGCTGGGAGCAATGGTTCTTCACGCGCTTGTATGAAAAAGGCTTGGTTTATAAAAAGATGGCCACCGTTAACTGGGACCCCGTCGATCAAACCGTATTAGCCAACGAACAAGTGGTTGACGGTCGTGGCTGGCGTTCTGGCGCCTTAATTGAGCGTAAAGAAATTCCACAGTGGTTTATTAAAATCACCGACTACGCCGAAGAATTATTGTCGAGCCTAGACAAGCTACCAAACTGGCCGGAACAAGTAAAAACCATGCAACGCAACTGGATTGGAAAATCCAAAGGCGTTGAATTGTGGTTCGACCTTCCTCAAACCATCGCCAACGTCGATAGCTTCAGTGTGTACACCACTCGTCCCGATACCATTATGGGCGTGACCTACGTTAGTTTGGCCGCTGAACATCCAATCTCTTTGGAGCTTGCTGAGAGTAATCCCGAATTAGCGGCGTTTATTTCTGAATGCAAAAACCAAAGCGTTGCCGAAGCTGACATGGCGGCCATGGATAAAAAAGGCATGTACACAGGTATTGATGCCAAGCATCCAATCACCGGTGAGCCGATTCCCGTCTGGATTGCGAACTATGTCTTGATGGATTACGGCTCAGGTGCAGTGATGGCCGTACCCGCGCACGATCAACGCGATTATGAATTCGCGCAAAAATACAACTTACCACTTAAGCAAGTGGTAAAAGGCACCGAAAGCGACGATCTAAGCAAAGCCGCCATCACCGAAAAAGGCGAGCTAATGAATTCCGGTGCCGGTTTTGAGCACTGGGACGGCTTGAGCTTTAAGAAAGCCTTTTCGGTAATTGCCGAGCACTTAAAATCCATTGGTAAGGGCGAAGTGCAAACCAATTACCGCCTTCGCGATTGGGGTGTTTCTCGCCAACGGTACTGGGGCGCGCCAATTCCAATGTTGAATTTAGAAAATGGTACCGAAATTCCGGTTCCAGCCGATCGCTTACCGGTATTGCTGCCTGAAGACGTCGAAATGGACGGTGTTAAATCCCCCATCAAAGCCGATCCTGAGTGGCGCAAAGCCGATGCCGTGAATGGTATTCACGCCGAACACGAAACCGATACCTTCGATACCTTTATGGAATCGAGCTGGTACTACGCGCGCTTTACTTGTCCTGACTACCAAGGTGGCATGTTGGATAAAACCGCAGCAGATTACTGGCTGCCCGTTGATCAATACGTCGGTGGTATCGAACACGCGATTTTGCATTTGTTGTACGCGCGCTTCTTCCACAAATTAATGCGTGATGAAAACCTAGTCAGCTGTGACGAACCTTTCGAGCGCTTACTTTGCCAAGGCATGGTTTTGGCGGAGTCTTTCTTCAAAGCAAACGAAGACGGTTCCAAAACCTGGTTTAATCCAGCCGACGTAGTCTTAGAGAAAGATGACAAAGGTAAAGTCATCGCCGCCAGTCACCCAGAAGCCGGCTCACTGGAATTGGGCGGCACCACCAAGATGTCTAAGTCAAAAAACAACGGCGTTGATCCACAATCTGCTGTAGAACAATACGGTGCCGACACCGTGCGTTTGTTCACCATGTTCGCAGCACCACCAGAGCAAACTCTGGAGTGGAACGACTCGGGTGTAGAAGGCGCCAGCCGCTTCTTACGACGACTTTGGAAAACCGTTTACGGCCACGTTGAAGCCGGCACTCCGGGAGCTATTAACCCCGAAGTTCTTAGCAGCGAACAAAAACAATTGCGCCGTAAAGTGCACGAAACCATTCAAAAGGTTTCTGACGATTGCGGCCAACGTTTAACCTTTAACACAGCTATTGCTGCGGTTATGGAATTATTAAACGATGTGACTAAGTTTGCCGACCGCGCCAGCCCAGAAACCCTTGCCGTAGAACGCGAAGCACTAGAATCAATGACCTTATTGCTAGCGCCAATCGTTCCACACATTTGTCACAGTCTTTGGGAAATGCTCGGCCACAGCGATAGCATCGTTAATGCCAGCTGGCCGCGCGCCGATGAAGGCGCACTGGTTCGCGATACACTTCACTACGCGGTGCAGGTAAATGGCAAGGTGCGTGGCGAAATCGACATGCCAGCCAGCGCCAGCGACGAAGAAATATTAACCGCCGCTCGCAACGACGAAAACGTGGCTAAATTTCTGGAAGGCAAAGAAATTAAAATGAATAAGGTCATCAAAGGTAAGCTGGTTACCTTTGCGGTGAAATAACACCAACGCCTTACTAAGCAAGGTAGCTCAATGAGCTACCTTGCTGACATGACTCGCAATATCTTTTCTTTCAAACGCTGTTGTTAACGGCCCAAATGCGCACAAGGCATTTCAATGAAACCAATCCAATTAATCTTAATTATTTTGTTCATGGCAACATTGAGTGCTTGCGGCTGGCATCTGCGTGGCAGTGTCGCACTGCCAGAAACTTTACAGACCATCAGCTTAACCCAACAAAACATTGATCCAGTGTTAAGCCAAACCATTCGCCGTAACTTTGAAGCCAACAATATTCAATTTGCAACTTTAGAGTACGCCTCCTACGCATTGACGCTGTCTGATCAAAAAGAAGAACGTCGTGTGTCTGCGGTAAGTTCCGACGGCCTTGCCGAGCGCATTAGCTTATCAATTTCGGTTAATTTTTTACTGCAAGATAAAGAAGGCCTGACTATTGGTAAACCCAGCGTAATTACCGTAAGCCGAAGCTACGGCTTTGATCGACAAAATGTCGCCGGTAAAAATGCCGAAGAACAGTTGGTGAAAACCGAATTGAGAAATGAACTGGCGCAGCAAATTTTACGACGCTATCGCTTTGTTGCCTTAAATCGTGAAAATGATCCACAAGAAGAATCAGCGCCGGTAGAGACATTAAATCCTGCTAACGCTTCGCAATAAATTGAAAGGAACTCTGATTAAATCATGGTTGAGTTAATCGGAAGTTTCTAGATACAAAAAATGTTAGATAATTTAAGGTAAACGTTAGAGCACCCCAAAGCTAATGGCAAAAATTCGCGCCGATCAACTCTCTAGACACATCGCCAAGCAGTTGTCGCCAATGTATTGCATTTTTGGCGATGAACCACTGCTCAAACAAGAGGCCTGCGACGAAATTCGCAACCAAGCCTTCCAACAAGGTTATACCGAGCGCGAGAAATATTATTCCGATGCTAGCTTAGATTGGAACGAAGTCTTTGCCAGTGCGGCAAATTTGTCGTTGTTTGCTGAACGCAAATTCATTGAAATTCATCTACACACCAGCAAAATCAGTGAGCAAGGGGCAAAAATGCTTCTGCAATATTGCCAAGCTCCGCCAGAAGACACCTTGTTGCTAATTACTGCTCCCAAACTGGATGCCAGCGCACAAAAAACCAAATGGTTTAAAGCACTAGAAAACAACGGCGATACGGTTCAGATTTGGCCAATTACTTCAGAACAACTTCCCGATTGGATCAACACACGCCTGAGACAAAAAAAACTCAATGCGTCTTCAGAAGCCATAGAAATGCTTGCCGCCAAGGTGGAAGGTAATCTACTGGCTGCCAAACAAGAAATCGAAAAACTCGTATTATTGGCCGCAAAAGACGGCTTAATATCCACCGATTTAATGGCCGCAGCGGTCGGTGACAGCGCTCGGTACGACGTGTTTGGTTTGGTGGATAAAGCACTTTCGAACAAAACAGAAGCCGCGTTAAAAACACTGCAAGGTCTTAAAAGCGAAGGCACCGAACCGATCATTATTTTGTGGGCACTAACCCGAGAAATACGCACTCTCGCGAGCATTAGCGAAGCGGTGAATAAGGGTCAACCTATTTCTCAGGCGTTGAAGGCCAACCGTATCTGGGATAAGCGCGCACCACTAATTCAATCAGCACTGCAACGCTTGTCGTACAAACATTTAATGCATTTACTCAGAAAAGCCAACGGTATTGATCGCGCGGTAAAAGGCTTACGCAAAGCCTCGCCTTGGGACGAACTCACCGATTTGGTACTGCATTTATCGGGTGTTATTACCCTGCCACCCAGCTTAGATTTAATTGCGCTGCAATAAAGATTGTCGGAATAAAGAAAGGGAAACTCTGATTAACCTAGAGTTTCTAACGGCACAAGGACGTATCGCCAATTTCAAGAACGGTCAGTGACTGAAATTGTGAAGAAGTTAGAAATCGCGTTGTCAATTTCTGCTCTCTGATTAAATCATGGATGAATTAATCAGAGATTCCAAAGCTTTGTTAACTCAAAACTTTCTTTGTTTACCGCATAATTATTCGTGCGATTTATTGATCACAGCCTGGTAAAACTGTTTCGCTGTTCTGGCACTGTTGGTACCACGTGTTCTAGCAAATAATTTTGCCTGCGTATGAATATCGTCTCTGTCACAAGCGCCCTCGGCAATCGATTCTGCAAACAACACATCGATCATGTCTAAATATTCTTGCCAGGTAATTGGATAGAAAGATAACCACAAACCAAATCGATCCGCTAACGATAACTTTTCTTCAACGGTATCGGAATAATGAACTTCTGGATCAGCCATTCTCGCCGATAAGGTTTCTTGATTATCGCGTTGGGTTTGCGGAATAAGATGCCGACGATTGGAAGTTGCGTACAGCAAGACGTTTTCGGGCGGTAACTCAATCGACCCTTCTAAAACACTTTTTAAATGCTTGTAGGTATTTTCATCAGCGTCAAAGGAAAGATCGTCGCAAAACACAATAAAGCGATATTTACTGTCCATGATTTGATCGACAATCTCCGGTAAATCAACCAAGTCTGCCTTATCAATCTCGATAACACGTAAACCTTGATCGGCGTATTGATTGAGCAATGCTTTTACCAGACTGGACTTACCCGTGCCGCGAGCTCCCCACAGCAAAGCATTATTGGCCGGTTTTCCTGCTAAAAAACGCTCGGTATTTTCAATAATCAGAGATTTTTGACGTTCGATTTTTTTCAGATGATCCAGCGAAATAGCATCTAAGCGCGTAACCGGTTTTAAATAACCACGCTTAGGTCGCCAAATGGCGGCTTTGTGAAGATTCCAGTCGAGCGTACTTGGCGCTTGTGTCATAGAGTAATCCAACTACTTGGTATTTTGGTTAATGGAACGTCTTTTTTGTAGCAGTGAAGCCTGCGTTAATAAAACGTTTTATTAACCGTACATTATTTATTGCCTGAACTTCGAATTTATTGCCTGAACTCCGAGAACAGTCGCTTGAAGTCGTTCATCAGAAATTCCAGAATTCTGTCGCTAGACTAGGATACCAAAAACGGCGAAAAGAAAGGCAAGAATAAATACCGCGAAATAATCTACAACTGGCAAAGATAAGCAACACGGGGATCGGTTTTACCTGCCATCAATTGACGATACGCCCACCTAACATCTTCCGGGCCGGAAAGCAGAGTTGGCGCTAACCAGTTCGAAAACGCCTCGCACACAATCACCGAATGTTCTTGATAGCGTTGCACCAGATTACAAATATCGGAATTAGCACGAGCAGCACTGTAATAATCTCGACCATCAAAAAACTCGCCTTCAGGCAGGGACAAATGATTTTGAGCATCACTCATGGCCAAGATTTCATCGGCGGCAGATTCTAAGTTACTCATGCTGTACACATAACCCAGTTTTTGCTTGAGATAAAAATGCAGCATGCCTAATACTTGCAGATTGCCAGTAAAATCAATCAACGTACCCTTAGATAATTGAATTTCACGCAAATTAGGGTAATTAAAAACATCGTCAAAATAATCTAGCTTTTTGACGTGATTTAAATGATGGGTAGAGGTTAAACCAATAATTTTCGGAATTTTATTTTTGTAGGTGTACGTCCGCCAATATTTTAAAATAAAAGCCAAGGCCAACGCAGATTTACTGGCCGCACCGGTAAAAATAAGGGTGTCGGCGTTTTTAAAATTTTCCGATCGTAATGTTTCTGCCAGCGCAAAAACGGTTTTTAAAATGGGCGATAAAAACAAATGAATTTCTGGAATTACAAATTCTTCGAAGGAATATACTGCGTTATCTGCGTTTTCGGGCTGGCCACCAAACACGTGTGATCGAGACGTCATTAACACCCGAGAAGCTTCAGATTCTGAAGCCGTTACCATCGATGTAAAATGCTCGCCCGCAAAGTATTCCTCCGGTTGGGCAAAAATATCAAACCCAGACAAGTTGGTTGATGCAGTTGAACTGCCTGAAAATAACGAATATTCATCGGCAATAACGCTGTAATCACTGCCAATAAAATATCGCGACATGGGAAACCAGCCATAAAAACCTTGGCCAACCGTAAATGCCCGATGATGGGAATCGATAATCTCTGCGTATCCCCAAACTTTTAATTCTTGATCTCGGGAAGATAAAACCGAAGATTTAGCAAGTGACGATTCTAAGCGTCGGAGATTATTACCAGAAAACGCAAAACGTTCGATCTTTGCTAAAAATTGCCCCTGACTCGAATAACGACGCGCAGCAATGTTTTCATTAAAAACACTGAGGTCTGTGGGTTTGTCCCCATTTAATTTAAGAGCAATATTATGCATGAAAATACGTTTAAGTTTTTCCCGCGATTTAGGGTTATCGATTCAGCATAATCGATCTAGCGTAACCAAGGTATTTGATATACAGCGTACAAAATAACAAAAAGCGTGTGTGATCAACATAAATTCAATAGCGAATTTACAAAAATCTACTTTCTTTAAACCTATCTTCTTACCTGTGTAGAGCCGTTTCTTGCAATCCCAGCTTATATAAGAAGAGCCGCGGGATTATTTGTAAAACATCACCCAGTGGTAAAAAGAATTTCATTAAAACGAGCGTCGATAAATACGTATTGCCACAGCTTGAATCTTCTACAAAAAATCTTCTGCCATCTATTTGTTAAAACACGCTATCAGTGTTCACAAACTGCTTGGTTCACACTCTGCTTGGTTCACACTCTGCTTGGTTCACAACCCGCTTTCACGACTAATAATAGTCCCAACCTACGCGTACAACCGCAAATGGATATTGAAAAGCCTTCTCGACACGCGAGCGGCATAGGTAGTAAACCCTTTCTTCACAATCGGTGTCCTTAATTATATCTCTAGATTCAGATTCGGGAACCGGGAATCGGCTGTCGTTTAAACAAGTCTTCAAAAGTCTTCTAACTTGCCTATAAAGACAAGATTACGGCTGTTGAGTGTACAAACGTTTTACATACGAACCCAAATAACACTGAGAAGTCAGAGATATTTCATTTATTAAAGAAAATGAATATTGGGACAAATTTAGGACAAATGTTCGATAACGATACTGAATGAGCCTGTATTTGCTTAACAAATAAACAGACCCTATTACGATCTTAACTGACTTGTACGATCTTAACTGCCTTGCTTTATCGGTCGTTACATGACCAATTTTAGAATGAACAACACTGAGAAACTTTATGACTCTTGCTATCCGCTTATCATCCTTAGCGCAGCCGCGTAAGCTTACCAAGCTCGCCGCCGCCTGCTTAATCGCCACATTAGTTGGCTGCGAAAGTAATCACTCAACCGAAGTTTACCAACCGCAAGCATCCGGTATTACTCTCTCTGCGATGGATACCAGTGTTCGCCCCCAAGACGACTTCTTCCGCTTTGTGAACGGTCAGTGGCTGGATAACACAGAAATTCCTTCCGATCGCTCAAGTTATGGCACTTTCTCGGTTCTTCGAGACCAATCAGAGAAAGACGTAAAAGCCATTTTGGAAGATTTGGTTGCAAATGGCAGCACCGACTTGAACACAGAAGAGGGAAAAGTTCGAGCCTTGTATTCAAGCTTTTTGGATCTAGAAACCGTTAACGCCTTGGGCGCCGAACCCTATCTTAAAATTGCCAAAGATATTGATGCCATCAACTCCAAACAAGCGCTGTTGAACTATATCACTCAGCCTTGGATGATGGGCGAGATTTCACCCATTGGCATTTACGTTGATTCCGACAAGAGCGATCCAACCCGCTATGCGCCTTATTTGTATCAGTCAGGTTTATCGCTGCCAGATCGTGACTACTACTTTGACGAGTCTGAAAAAGGCCAAGGTATTCTTGAAGCCTATCAAGCTCACGTTAGCAAAATGCTGGAACTTGCCGGTTTCACAGCGCCGCAAGCCAGCGCCAAGCGTGTAATTGCCTTTGAAAGTAAATTGGCAGAAGGTCACTGGACCAAAGTAGAAAGCCGCGATGCCGTTAAAACCTACAACCCTACCGCTCTAACCGCTTTAAGCAGCGAGTACAAAGGCTTTGACTGGCCCAAGTTATTAGCCAATACCGGCATCAAAAACACCGACAACCTAGTGGTTATTCAGCCGTCGTATCTCTCGCATTTTATCGATACCTTTGAGACCGCATCGCTTGAAGAGTGGAAGCTCTATCTAAAATGGCGCACACTCACTCACATTTCGAGTTATTTGAGCGAACCCTTTGCCGATGAAAACTTTAACTTCTTTGGCAAAACTCTATACGGCACAGAAGAACAACGCCCACGCTGGAAACGCGCGGTAGCATTCACCGGCCAAACTCTCGGTGAGGCCATCGGTAAAATTTATGTGAAAGAACACTTCCCGCCGGAAGCCAAAACTCGCATGATTACGTTGGTAGAGAACCTACGTGAAGCCTATCGAGAAAGTATTTTACAGCTCGATTGGATGACCGACGAAACCAAAGAACAAGCCATTAAAAAACTGAATAAATTCAGACCTAAAATTGGTTATCCAGACGAGTGGAAAGATTATTCGTCATTGAAAGTTAGCAACAATTTGGTGGAAAACTACATTTCTGCCAACAATTTCGATTTTATGGATGGCATCAGCAAACTGGGCGGCCCAATTAACCCCAACGAATGGTTTATTTCACCACAAACCGTCAACGCCTATTACCACCCCATCAAAAACGAAATCGTTTTCCCTGCAGCAATTTTACAGCCGCCATTTTTTGACCTAGAAGCCGACGACGCCATTAACTACGGCGCCATTGGTGGCGTTATTGGCCACGAAATGGGCCACGGCTTTGATGATCAGGGTTCACGTTACAACGGTGACGGCGCCTTAGAAAACTGGTGGTCAGAAACCGACGCCGAAGCCTTTAAAGAGCGCACCGCGTTACTGGTCAGCCAATACAATGCCTACGAGCCATTAGAAGGATTACACGTTAATGGCGAATTAACCTTGGGGGAAAACATTGGCGATTTAGGCGGCTTAACCATAGCACATAAAGCTTATGAGTTATCGCTTAATGGTAAAACACCGCCAGAAATTGACGGCTTTACCGGCGAGCAGCGCTTTTTTATTGGTTGGGCTCAGGCTTTCCGTGGTAAATACACAGATCAAAGCCTAACGGTTCTGGTTAAAACCAATCCGCACAGCCCTTATCAATATCGCGTTAATGGTGTGGTTAAAAACATGCCTGAGTTTGACGAAGCCTTTGGTGTAGAAAAAGACGATGGCCTATTTTTACCGAAAGAAGAACAGGTAAAAATTTGGTAATCAACACGAATTACTCTTGATAAAACAAAACTATTAAAGCCACCTTATATAAGGTGGCTTTTTTGTCTGGAATTATTCTCTTCTCTTCTCTTCTCTTCTCTTCTCATCACATTATCATTCCAATATTAGAAAATTCCTTTTAAAAATAGTCATAAATAGGAATACTAATTTTGAACAGCCTTTTAATAGCCGTAATCAACCACCTCGTATTCACGTACTTTTGCGCAACAATCTCACTGCAAATAATTATCTGAAAAATCTTATCGCTCACGAGCGCCTAGGATTCACTCCTCCGTAATTTAACCGGAGGCTTGTGCCCACAAACGTATCACTCCCAACATCAATTAGATTAATTGCGCATTATCGGACTTTCTAAATAGCCCAGAGAAGCCGACGGCATACACACGCATTATTTGCTTATATAAAAATCAATTATTGATATTTTGAAGAGTTGCTTACACTCATTTTAGCTGGCGCTAAAATTAAGCTGCAACAAAACAAATAAAACTCTTTAAAAAATAAAATAACACCATTATTTTCACAAAATTTTCACAAACCAGATAATGTTAAAACATAAATTTACACACAATACTTATTAGAAATTAATCATAAAACAACAGCGACAACACAACCTGAACCAACCATTGCTTATACTAATCGTTCATCATTGCATACAAGCTACGAATTATAATTCCAAAAACTTACAACATAAAAATAGACCACAGCAAGCAAAATTAATCTAAAAAAATTCAGCAGAAATAAATATTTAATACCCAAACTTTTGAAAAATACAACAGCCTCTGTTAAGACGATTTAACACTTCAAATTAACTGATTTTATCAAATCTTTTATATCAGCCATTTTTTTGACTAAAACTGAAAAATAAAGCTCAAACATTCAGCAATTCCAATAAAAACGCTAATTAAATATTTACTTAATCAAGCTATTTTTTCTCGAAAATTCTACCGTGACTTTCCTCTATTAATTCTTGTGATAGCATTCTTTTCACTCAATAGAAATTATTGGGCGTTCAATAAAATTGAAAACTCACTTCTATGCGAAAGACATAAAATAAAGGAATTAAAAATAAATAATACAAGGATTGTCTTGAATTTATTTACCAAATCACTCAGCAAAAAATTTTTATTTTTTTGTCACCTAATGGATAGATAAAAGGATCTACACAAATGGCTACAGATAAAAATCAAGAGACAGAAGCAACAACCGAAACTTCTCGTCGCGACTTTTTAAAGCTAGGCGCAACTTCAGGTGCAGCAATTGCCGCAGGAGCGGCTCTTGGTGCTAACACCGCAAAAGCCGATGATTTCAATCCATTCCAGTTTGAACAATCCAGCCCTTTGGGCAATCGAGCTCTTCGTGCTGCCGAAATTAAAATCCGCGCGGCAAACCAACAGTTTGCCGAAACACTGCGTTTGCCAACTCAGTTCGATAATAACGATGAACGTCGTTACGCCGACGAAAACTACTACGCAAACTATTCAAAATGCTTGCCTTGTAATACATTTGGTGAAGTAGATCCAATTTCTTACCGCCAATTGCAACGAGCCATGCGTACCGGCGCAGAAGCCGATTTCCAAGCAATTGTTCTTGATTCTTCATCTGATCGCGGTCTAGTTTCTCCGCAAGCAGCGTTTAAATACGAACTCTCCGGTCTTGATAACCACGCAACTCGCATCAATGCGTCGCACACTTTTCGTAGCCCAGATATCGCCGGTGAAATGGCTGAAGTCTACTGGCAAGCAGTTACTCGTGATGTGCCTTTCATCGACTATGATACCGACGAACTTACCAACGCCGCTGTTGCCGACTTAAATAGCTTCACAGTAACACCAGGCTCGTTTAATAACGGCGCGACAACTACCGCTAACCTTTTCCGTGGAGAAACCGCAGGTGACTTGGTTGGCCCTTATGTTTCTCAGTTACTGTTAAAAGACTTCAGTTACGGATCGGTCGATGTCGTGCAGCGTTACCAAAAAGGCGTTGAAGGCGTTAACTTTATGGTTGACGAAGCCAACTGGTTAAACGTACAAAAAGGTGCAACACCGAACGAGACACTAGAGTTCGATCCTATCAAACGCTACATCTACAACGCCCGCTCCATGGCCGAATACGTGCACCGCGATCTTACCTTCTCGGCCTACATACAAGCTGCCTTGGTAATGATGTCTTACGGCCCAGACGCGATTGAACAAAACTTCCCATACCTTTCGGGCGGTAATCAAGAAGCCTTCGCAACCTTCGGTGCGCCTTATATTCTCGACCTAGTAGCTCGTGCGGGTAACCTAGCCTTAACCGGCGCATGGTTCCATAAATGGCGTGTAAACCGCTTCCTACGTCCTGAAGCTTACGCAGGCCGCGTTAACTTTATGATGAAAGGCCAGCGTACTTACGAATTGCACACGGACATTTTAGAATCTGATGTAGTCTCTCGCTTGATGAGCGCCAACGGTACCGCATTGTGTCCACAAGCCTTTACCGAAGGTTCTCCAACGCACCCATCGTTCCCAGCCGGTCACGCCTGTTACTCCGGTGCCTGTGCCACTGTATTAAAAGCATTGTTTAATGAAAGCTTCGTAATTCCAAACCCAGTACAGGCGAACAATACCGGAGAGAGCTTGCTAGCCTACACCGGCAGTGACAACTTAACTTTAGGCGGCGAAATCAATAAGCTCGCTAACAACATCGCTCTTGGTCGTGATGGCGCAGGTGTTCACTACCGTCAAGACGGTGTACAAGGTTTATTGGTTGGCGAGCAACAAGCCATTACCCTGCTGAGAGACTCTTCGGTATTAGTTAACGAAGACCAATTCGGCGGCTTTACACTAACCAAGTTCGACGGCACTCGAATCCTGATTCAAAACGGACAAGTTATTGCTCTTTAATGTAAAATTATCGAGTAAAGGAAACTCTGATTAAACTAGAGTTTCTAGCGACACAAGGATGTGTCGCCAATTTCAAGAACGGTAAGTGATTGAAATTGTGAAGAAATTGGAAATCGCATTTTCAATTTCTGTCCTCTGGTTAAATCATGGATGAGTTAATCAGAGGTTCCTAAATAAATCTTGAGTTTTTACAGTGAAATTGGCCTAACTCAACAAGCCAATTAAAGGTCGAAAAACAAGAGCCACAAAAAAAGCCAGATCAATGATCTGGCTTTTTTATAAATCGCAAAAAATTAAAACGGCACAACAATAAATAAAACATCCTCACGATCAGGCCAATTAGTGCAATTATGCGATCCATGCACCTCTACCGGTTTATTTTGCGAGGCCGCGGCCAAAACAGCTGCATAAAACGCCTTACCACTTTCTGTAGAAATATCTATCGCCCATTCTTGTAAATTTTGAGCGCAACTAGGCGCTTCATTGTGAGTCTCGGTTTTTATAAAAACCCGATCACCAGCATGAGGCTGAATCGTCAGAATTTTTGCTAAACCCGAATAACCAGCCGATGCATGTATGGAAACTAACGAAGTCACACCTATCACAAGTCCCATCAATATTTTTTTCATAAAACCAAATCCAAGTAATTAAAATACAAACCAATATGAAATACTCAAATGTAACGATGGATTTTGGCGGTTTTAAGAGAGAATTAATATCGCAAGAAATTATTAAAATAGAGAGCTAAAGTATTAATTTAGAAAACGTAGAAAATTTCTATATACAAGAGTGATTAGAGATTACTAGGCACACTCGCAATCGATAATACACTCTGTCTTGTCACCTAAGATATAAAGCACACTGAAAGTATCGAAGTAATCATACAATCGCTCCACACCTTCCCAATACAGTTCTTCGTAATTATCTAAACCCTGAAAAGTATAGGTGACAGCAATAAGTCCATATTCGCTGGTTAATTCCACCAACTCATCAGATTCCGTTAAATAATCAGCATACCCAAGCTCACCATCGTAACCGTCCTTTTTGGGATCAAATAAAACTTTAAGACAACCACAATTTTTGCAAAGCAAACTTACAGGCGGGAGATCAAAAAAGGTTTCTTTTTTGAAAATAAAGCCAGATTTCTCTTTGAATCGATACCCAAAAACTTTAAAAAAGTACCGGTACACTTGCACATTACAGACTTATGAAAATATTCTTTACCATCAAATTCAGGGTCAGAAGGGGTCACGTCACAGGTATGAAACTTTTCTAAACAGCGCGGAATACTTTTTTTCATTTATTCAATATATCCATCGAATTACCTACGCTGCTCGAAAACGCTAGATTTAAATCCGTCAAATGACTATTTCTCTGAGATATAAATTAATCCGCAAACAGTAGTAATAACACCGATAGAGTCACTACGGAACCCAGCGTTGAAAATAATACGCTGCGCGATACGAGTGCGGCGTCGCGTCGGTAAAATTCGGCGAGCATGTAGGGGCCGGTTCCTGTGGGAAGTGCGCTCAGTAACACGGCGGATTTTGCCCAGAGGTCTGGTAATTTAAATACGTGGAAGGCAAGTACCCAGGCAATAATGGGGTGAATAATAAGTTTGATAAACACAATAGATGCTGTGCCCGATACGGCTTTGGGTTGTTTGTGGGCGAGAAAGAGTCCTAAAGAAACGAGAGCGCAGGGTGTTGTGGCGCTGCCTAATAAGGTTAGAAATTGCAGTACCGAAGGCGCAACGCCAATTTGGGTGGTATTCCAAAAAATGCCCAGAAATGGGCTCACCACCAGTGGATTTTTAATCAACGCCAACGCCACTTTTTTTACGGCTAAAATAAAAGACGCTTCGTTTTGGATGGCAATTTCAATGCAAACAACCGCCACCGAAAATAACACGCACACCACGAGCAGCGTTGAGATTAATGCGGGCTGTAAACCTTCTTCACCAAAGACTAATAAACACAGTGGAATACCCACATAACCGAAATTTGCGTAAGCAGCGCTTAAGCCATCGATACTGGCGTCGGCGGTTGCGACCTTACAGAGCTTTCGATACACAAGCGTTGCCGCAAACACCAGCATCATGGGAATGGTGATCACCAAAATAAATTCCGGCTGCCATAGATCTGCGTAGTTGGCGCTTGCCGTGGCTTTAAATAACAGCGCCGGTAAACACAACCACACCACAAAACGATTTAGCTCGGATGCGGAATTTTCACCCAAAAAATTCAGCTTACGAAACAAAAAGCCGATGAAGATCAACGCAAAGATCGGCAAAAGTGTATTAACAACCGCAGACATAACATCACCCATTCAGAATCTATCTAGAGTAAAGCTGAGCGATACTTGCGTCTAATGCAATTTATAGGATTTGGTGGTGATTGAAACACAACATCAATAAGAGCTGAGAAAACCCTAATACTTTAGGAACCTCTGATTAACTCATCCTTGATTTAATCAGAGGACAGAAATTGAAAATGTCATTTCCAATTTCTTCACAATTTCAATCACTTACAGTTCTTGAAATTGACGACACATCCTTGTGTCGCGAGAAACTCTAGGTTAATCAGAGTTTCCTTTATATAAAAGAAACATAAATTAGCCAAATACAAATCTTGTTATCCCTGAACCTTCAGAAATACAAGAAGTGGATACTAACTTGAAATAATGTAAATCATTGAAATTATTAAAAATCAAAAATCATATATTCAATTTTTTCATTTTGATCAAATCATTAATGAGTTAATCAATGGTTCCTAAAGTTTGTTCTTACAAGCAGTAACACAACGGCACTGCCCAAGTTTTGTAAATTAGAGATCAGCAACCTAAATTTCAATCTTAAAGAACCTGCACTTAATCCAGAGTTTTCTATACTGAAGAATCCGTAGATGACAAATTGCATTACGCCCTATGTATTCACACTTTCACTTTAAACAAAGCACTCATGTATTGATCCAGTGTTTAACGGAGATATAAATGCAGCTCAATCTCGACTTATTGTGGATCTTAACCGCTGCAATACTGGTCATGTTTATGCAAGCCGGGTTCACTATGCTGGAATCGGGCCTGGTACGTGCTAAAAACAGCTATAACGTAGCCATAAAAAATATCAGTGATTTTCTCGTTGCCGTCATTGGTTTTTAGTTCGTAGGCTTTGGGTTTATGTTTGGGAACGATAGCAACGGCTGGTTCTCTTTCAGTGGTTTCGCGGGCAGCGAAATTATTACTCCCTCGCAAATAGCTCTGTTTATCTTTCAAGCGACCTTTGTTGGCACCGCAGCAACCATTGTTGCGGGAGCCGTCGCGGAACGCGCCAAATTTAACGCTTACATCATAATTTCTTTGATTATTAGCTGCGTGATCTATCCGATTTCGGGCCACTGGGCTTGGGGCACGGCCTTTGGTGCCGATACGAGCGGTTGGTTAGAAGACAAAGGGTTTGTCGATTTTGCCGGCTCGTCAGTTGTACACAGTGTTGGCGGATGGGTTGCTCTAGCCGGTGTCATAATCCTAGGCCCTCGAATCGGACGATTTGATGAAAACGGCAAACCTAGAGAAATCCCTGGTCATAATTTAATGATCTCTACTCTTGGTGTTTTCATTTTGTTTTTTTGGTTGGATGGGCTTTAACGGCGGAAGCACCCTCGCAGCTAACGATTCGATACCGGCCATATTGCTCAACACAATCCTCTCAGGTAGCAGCGGTGGCCTAGCCATCTTGCTTTTATGCACGTTTATATCCAAAGGTAAGATATCCGTTGAATCTACAATTAACGGAGTACTCGCCGGATTGGTGAGCATTACCGCAGGCTGTGCGGTATTGAGCCCGAGCATGGCTATTGTCGCCGGCGGCGTAGGGGCATTATTAGTATTTGGATTTGATCGTTTTCTACTGCACGTATTAAAACTCGACGATCCCGTTGGCGCTGTCGCTGTGCACGGTTTTGGCGGACTCTGGGGAACTCTCGCGGTCGCCTTACTGGCAACTCCAGAAGCGCTTCCCGCGGGTAGCAAGCTCGCCCAGCTCAGTATTCAACTGCAGGGTGTTGCGGCTTATTTTATATGGGCTCTTGGAACAGGTTTCATCGTATTTTGGATTCTCTCTTTAGTTCATGACTTAAGAGTCAGCGAAGAAGAAGAGCAATTAGGTCTAAATGTCACCGAACACGGTGCGAAAACCGTGTGGCTCGACACAATGCGTACCATGAAGGACATTATCGAAAAAAAAAACCTGAGCCTTAGAGCCCCCGTCGAAAACGGCACTGAGGCCGGTGAAACTGCCATTGCTTTTAATATTTTATTGGACGAGTTCGAAAGCAGTATCGAACGAATGCATCATGTTGGTCAGGTTGCTCAAGACACCGTCTCGAATATATCGGACCAATCTTTTGATGCCGAACAATCCAGCCTGTTACAACGCGACAGCTCAGAACGCATATTGCAACTTATGAAAGGGCTGTTAGAACAGTCTCAAGACATGCAAAACCAAGCTAACAAAGGTATGGTAGAAGCGTTAGAGGCGAAAGGATTTATTGAGACCAACGTTAATAAAATCCAAGAATTAACCGAAGATGTCACCAACCTTAACGAAAAACTCAATCACGCCAGCGAACAAGCAACCACTCTATCAAGCAAGGTAGAATCTATTACCGATGTGGTCGATTTAATTCAATCCATTGCCGATCAGACCAATTTATTAGCCCTTAACGCCGCCATTGAAGCTGCACGTGCCGGTGAACACGGTAGAGGTTTTGCGGTGGTCTCCGATGAAGTTCGACAGCTGGCACAGAAAACCCGAGGCGCTACCGAAAGAATTCTTACACAAATTTTGGAGCTGCAAGATGAAAGCAGTAAAACGGCGACGGCGTTAAGAAATTACGCCGGTGACGCCAGTGAATCCGCAGAAGAAGCCCAACACGCCCGCGAATCTCTGAACAAAATTATTGATAGTGTTAATGCTTTAGAAACACTCAGCCAAACCGTTGCGGATTCCTGCCAAAACCAATATACGCAGGTTAGCTTCATGCAAGACCAAATCGCCAGTGTTTCTAAAATCAGCGAAAACAATTACGACATTAGCCAAAACATTAAAAAGAGCAGTGAATTATTAAAGAACGAAATGTTTCAATTTAAAAAAGAAATTTCATCCTTTACCAAAACAGAATTCAGCTCAGATGAAACTAGACGCTATCAAAGTCGTGACAAGCCTGTAGAAGTTGAACAGAAATTTGGTGATATTGAATTATTCTAAAAGAACGTCTGAATAAATCATAAAAGTGTTAATCAGACATTCTTATAATTCTTTATTTAGAAATTTGTCTATTTAGATTTGATCATCTGGATTTTCAGCTTCATCTTGACGTTTGGCTTTTTTATTACCTTCGTCGGATTCGTTAATTTTCCAGTAACTGCTGGCGTAAATTTTAGAACGGCCCACCGCTTTTTCTTGCTTAAAATAGCGGCGCAGATTACGCATCATTTCAAATTCACCCGCCAACCAAACACTGACTTCGCCATCTAAAAAATCCAGCGACCGCACCTTATCAGACAATAAGCTATTGGGTGTTTTTGGGTTTGCATTAACAACCCAGTGAATAGCAATTCCTTCGGGAGCATCCAGCGTACGAATATCGCCGTTGCTGATAACTTCAATAACCGCAATGCCACGAGCAGACTTTGGCAGTTGCTGTAAATTAACCTCAATGGCTGGCAATGCTGTCATATCGCCCGCAAAAAAATACCAATCAGCATCAAAATTAATTAATTTTTTGTCGCCAGGGCCTGCGGTAAATAATGCATCACCTACATTGGCATTTTCTATCCAGCGATTTGCAGGGCCTTGATTTGCGTCGCCAAAACTGTGGCAAACACCATCAATGTGTAATTGCTGAGCATTTGCATCATAAGCGCGAATGGTGAAAGTACGTTTGCGTGTTGCTTTAAAGTATTCACTGTCATCGAGCAATTCTGGTTTTAAAGCTTCACCATCATCAGGTGAAAACAAGAATTTTACATAACCGCTTTCTTGATTTTCAGGAAAATCGCTGAGCGCAGCACCAGAAAGCACTAAACGGTATAAATTTTCGGAGAGATTTTCTTTTTTGATTAACGTTAATTCACGTGTTTTTTTCATAAATGCTCGTTATAGAGAATGGAGAAAACTCTAGAAACCGCTGATTAAATCACCAAAAAATTAATCAGAGACTCTATAGGAAACTCTGATTAACCTAGAGTTTCTCGCGACACAAGGATGTGTCGCCAATTTCAAGAACGGTAAGTGATT
>NZ_BAAGIE010000009.1:0-85857 GCF_054658275.1 Sessilibacter sp. MAH3
ACCGAATGAATTATTTTTAGGGCAGCGAGTAGATTTACTTGCTGCATAATTGATTGCAGTTATTACTTGAAACCAAGAGTATTAAAAAAATAAAGCGTGAGAATAATTAAACGCTTAGTGTTTGGGGGCGGAGATTTTTGTGGGAAATTTTAAGAAGGTTTAAAACCTCTGTTTGGGCTATAAATAAACAAATCAGAGGTTTTGAAAAGGTTATTTTGAATCGGTAGATGATTGCAAAATGGCCTGCACGCGATTGGTTACGTTTAGTTTTCTTAAAATGGAAGAAACATGTGACTTAACGGTTGCTTCTGCAATGTTTAATTCGTAAGCAATTTGTTTGTTTGAACCACCTTTGGCCATTACTTCGTAGACTTGCAGCTCTTTTTTACTGAGTTTGGCGAGTAATTCGGGTTCAATTTTTAACGATTTTTCTTCGTTGCCTTTTTTGTCATCGGTATTGCGAATCACATCGGGTGGTAAATAAACCTGACCATCGAGTATTTTTTCGATGGCTTCACCCATTTGTGCACGGTCAGTGGATTTGGTAATAAAACCAACAGCTCCATAAGTCATTGCTTGTAAAACGATGTTTCTACTTTCTTCTGCCGATACGACTACCAAAGGTACCGCAGGAAAACGGTTGCGCAATTGCACAATACCATTCAAGCCTTCCATACCAGGCATATTGAGATCCAACAGAATTAGATCGAGTTCGGGGCTTGCATCTAGCGCTTCGATGGTTGAGTCGAAGTCTTGACTGTACACGGTTTCTACCTGTTCAAGCTGCTTTTCAAGCACCGTGGCAATCGCAAAGCGAAAAAGGGGGTGGTCATCTGCTATAAGGATTTTGTACATAACTTGTTCGCTATTTATTATTATCCAAGTATTTACAAGACAAAGAGCCAAAGCGGTTGAGGATATCGATACGGTTCAAGTAATACTTCATAATAAGCGCTATTGGAATAACCCACAAATTTAAATACATAAAACAATTTCTACAGAATACCGTCTTGCCAAAACTGATTTCGGTGACAGGTTGACTTCCACAGGCTGATTTGGCTCGCCTAATGTTGCCCCAACGGTAGCAACAAGTCTAGGTCAATGGTTGTCATACTGCTGTTTTATAAAAATAAATTAAAGCATATAAATTTGCGATTAAAACAAAACAAGCGTTTTTAATATATCGATAACGTCAATTTATACTGAAGAGTTTCTGATCTTGTTTGTCAGCAGAGTTTATGCTGCTGATTCGGATGTTGATATTTATGCTGTTTTTTTGGGGAGGTCTATCTAAAACACGGTTTTAGTGGCTATATTTTTATAAGTGATTTGAGATTCTTCTTACTCAGACAGAGCCGCGCGATTCTAATGATGCTTAAATGATCAAATAGAATTACAGGGTTTAGGTTAAATCCGTAAACCCTGTAGTGTTATTTAGTGCTGATTCGATCTAATCGATAGGCTTCTTTTAGTGCTGCCAGTCAAGTGGGCAAGCGTGGCAACCTTCCATAAATGCGTCTTGGAAAATGGCGTAGTGCTTTCTTGCACCTTCCAGTTCTGCATCGGCAAAATTGGCGTTGTAGAATTTAGCTTCTTGCAGATTAGCGTTTTTCATATTGGCACGAGACAAGTCGGCTTTTGGCAACCATGCTGCTTCAAGGTTGGCCGCTTGTAAATTGGCTTCGATAAGCTTGGCACCAGAAAGTCTGGCAAAGTTCAGATCTGCGCCGTGTAAATTTGCCTTATCGAGAGTCGCACCTTGTAAGAAGGCTGCCCAAGCGTTTATTGATTCTAGATTGGCACCGGTTAAATTTGCACCGCGCAGATTGGCGTGACGTAAATCGGCTCGGGCCAGATTGGCTCCGCGTAGATCTGCTCCTGCAAGGTTGGCATTACCCAGTTTTGCGTGGCGCAAATCGGCGTTACGTAAATCGGCTTTTGGGCAAACGGTAGCTGGTTTTATTTCACAGCCGTTTATGGTTGGAAATTCAGGCGGTAAATTCTCTTCATCGTCATCATCTTGTGCGATTGCGAAGCTTGTTATCATTGCTAGGGAAGCGCACATTGCTGCTTTCATTATGATTTTTATCGTGGCCATTTTAGGCTCCCTTATTATCGGTTAAAAATTCATTGATATTCCGTTGTTCGAGTTGTGCGCTGTGGTTTAACGGGTTTTACGATTCTGTGCAATAGCTCGAAGAAGCGGGGGTATGAGTAAACTTTTTAGCGTATTTACGCAGTATATTTACGTTTAAATTGCGCCAAAAGGTCAACTTAGATTGCTGTTCACAATTATTAATTATTTTTAGGTTCGATAAACGAAAAACAGGCCATAAAGGCCTGTTTTTCTATAGGTTTGAAGTCAATTAGTTGCTCGCAACGTTTTTGCCTTCACCTGCTTCTGCCCAAGATGGGATTTTGAATACCCAGAATGAGCCACCTTGTGGAACTGGTTTGGTTAGGTCAGCCATGTCACCACCCCATAGAGGTACTGCACCGCCGTAACCAGATGCTACACCAATGTATTGCTCGCCATCTTGTTCCCAAGTAACTGGAGAAGAAACGATGCCCGAACCAGTTTGGAATTTCCAAAGCTCTTCACCAGTTTTGGCGTTGAATGCTTTGAAGTAACCATCACCAGTACCGGTAAATACTAGGTTGCCTTTGGTTGCAAGAACACCAGCCCATAGAGGTAGACGTTCTTTATGTTCCCACTCGATTTCACCAGAAATTGGGTTCATCGCGCGAAGTACACCTACGTGGTCTTCGTACATTTTCTTAATACGGAAACCTTGACCTAGGTAAGCAGAACCTTTTTTGTAGTGAACTTCTTCAGTCCAGTAATCTTCTTTCCAGTGGTTTGCGCCAACGTAGAAGAAACCAGTATCTTGACTGTAAGCCATTGGGTTCCAGTTTTTGCCACCAAGGAATGGAGGAGAAACTTCAATTGCTTTACCGCGTTTTTCACCTGGCTCTGGAAGGGGTGGACGTTGACCTTCGTTCTCTACAGGACGACCAGTTTTAGGATCGATGTGAGAAGCCCAAGTAATGTTATCTACGAATGGGAACGCACGGATGAATTTACCATCTTCGCGGTTAACAACGTAGAAGAAACCGTTACGGTCTGCGTGAGCAGTGGCTTTAACAGTTTTACCCTTTTCTTCGTATTCGAAAAGAACAAGTTCGTTGTTACCAGAGAAATCCCATGCATCGTTAGGAGTGTGTTGGTAGAACCACTTAACTTCACCAGTAGTTGGATCAACACCTACTTGGCCTGACGTGTATAGGTTGTCCCAGTTACGTGGGTCATCACCTTTCTTGGTACGTGCCCAAGTGTTCCAAGGAGCTGGGTTACCGGCACCGATGATGATGGTGTTGTGTTCGATGTCAAAGCTTGAACTTTGCCAAGGAGCGCCACCGCCGTGATGCCAAGCTTCTACTAGCTCACCGTTTTCGTCACGTGGCCAGGTTGGAGCATTGATATCGCCGGTTGGAGTGCTTTCTTTACCGTTTAGACGGCCCATATGACCTTCAACGAAAGGACGCATCCAAATTTCTTCGCCAGTGTCTGGGTCGCGAGCAAACAATTGACCAACAACACCGAACTCGTCACCAGATGATCCGTGAATCAACATTACGCGACCGGTTTTTTGGTCTTTAACGATGGTTGGAGCACCAGTCATGGTGTATCCAGCAGTGTGATCGCCGAATTTTTTGTTCCATACGCGCTTACCAGTTTTTGCATCAAGTGCAACAACACGCGCATCTAGAGTACCGAAGAAAATTTTGTCGCCGTAAATTGCAACACCGCGGTTCACAACGTCACAGCATGGACGAATGTCTTCTGGTAGACGGTGAGAGTAGCTCCACAATTGCTTGCCGGTTTTCGCATCGAGTGCATAAACACGAGAGTAAGAAGCAGAAATGTAGATTACGCCATCGTGAACGACAGCTTGAGATTCTTGGCCGCGTTGTTTTTCGTCACCGAAAGACCATGACCATGCAGGAAGTAATTGTTTAACGTTTTTGGTGTTGATTTGCTTTAAAGGGCTGTAACGCTGTGCATTTACACCCATACCGTATTGCAAGACATCGTTAGTTGTTTTGTGATCGTCTGCGATATCTTTCCATGTTACCTCACCTACTGCGCCGAGAGACAAAGCTGACAAGGCTACGCCGGCGATACTGCCTAGGGCGAGTTTTTGTATGGTAGAAGATAACTTGGAGTAGCGCTGCTGCCGCTCGTTGGTGGGTTTCATACAATTCTCCTTATTATAAATTATAAGAAAATCGGAAAGAGAAATTTATTTGCAGTGCTAAGTCGTTGTATTTAACGACTACAAATAATTTTATTAGTGTAGTTAGTATTTTTGATATTGCCTGCCAGATTATTTTTGATTGAATTACCGATAAGAGCATTACTGTTAAAATAATTACCGATCAAAATTCAGCCCGAAACGGAATGCTAGCTTGGCGCGGTAAAAACTAACTCACAGTCACACTTACTTGAAATACCCATTAAGCACCTATTTATTCATTACTAAGTATTAATTCAGACTGACTATAAAATTCATCCTTTTTGATCCCTTAACAGGTGGGCATTTTTCTGCAACTAATTAACCAAAATATTCCTTACTAAGTAAGTTTTGACGACAGGTGCCGTTTGTTAGAATTGATTTGTCCCGGCATGGTAGTTGTCACTTAAAAAATAATAGAACCTAACTAGCATTTTGAAGTCTTGTGATCACCTTCCTTGACATTTTAATAAAGGAACGGGTGTTCACGAAACGTGGGCACAACGACTTTAACCAAGCGTACATTGATAAATTAATAAAAACCTCTTGAGAGGAGACTAAGATGGATTTCAAATTAAATTGTCTGCGCAGTTCTCTAGTTGGCATTTCGTTGTTTGTATGCAGCCAGTTTGCTCTTGCTCACGGTGACGTAGTACCACAAGCTGTTGATACTTCTGAACTTGAACAGCTGGGCGAAGAATGGCGCGAAACCAACCCGTACCGCGGTAACGAAAAAGCTATCACTCTAGGTGCTGGTGCGTACAACCAAAACTGTGCTCGTTGTCACGGCCTTGAGGCCAAATCAGGCGGTATCGCACCCGATCTTCGTGCTCTAGAGCCAGGAGATGGCGGTGATGAGTGGTTCCAATATCGTGTAAGAAACGGTGCTACTCGTAACGGTATTCCTTACATGCCGAAGTTTGAAGGCATTTTAACTCAGGAAGCTCTTTGGGCTATCCGTGCTTGGTTAGAAACTCAATACGATCCAGACGTATAATTGTCTCTACCCCCAAATGGCTCCCGAATACGGAGCCATTTTTTTTACAGTCCGCAAAAACGATAACAATAATTCCAGTGGGTATGTCTAATGTGGCGGTTTTTTACAGCTTTATTGCTGCTTTTTTCTATTTCTAGTTTTACTTTAGCAAATACTGATGACCCCGCTGGATGGGAAAAAGTATTTCCTAAAGCAACTTCTATTGGCGAAAAAGAATCGTCTCCACCGGTTTGGCCGGTTTATCAGGCGTTCGATAAAATCGGTTACGTCTTCCATTCTCTTGATTACATCACCATTCCAGCATTTTCGGGCGAGCCCGTCGATATGTTGGTTGGTCTCGATTTAAACGGAAAATTTACCGGTGTTGAGTTGATTGAACACCGCGAACCGATATTTTTACACGGATTAGGTGAAAAACCACTTCTAGAATTTATCACTCAATACGAAGGTTTAGGTATTCGTGACAACGTTAAAGTTGGTAGCGGTCACTCCGATACGGGCACCTATATAGACGGCATTACCAAAGCGACAGTTTCGGTTGTAGTCATTAATCAATCGATTGTTTTATCAGCTCTAGCGGTTGCCCGGCAAAAATTGGCGGGCTTTGAAGCCCCTGCTGAGGTTGAAATAAACCAAGACGCTTTTGAAAATTTGACGGTAGAAGAGCTCAACGAAAAAAATTACATAAAATCGCTGAGTTTTTCTGAATCCGAAGTTCAGCAACAACTAGCGGATTATTCGCAAAAGAACTGTACAGACTGCGAAAATGCGATCGATTTGCAATTTGGCTACCTTAATGTACCCACTATAGGTCGGCAAATCTTAAGTGATGATGATTATCAGCGGTTACTTGAAAAGCTAGAACCCAATGAGCATGCCATTTATATTGCTTCGCGGGGCGATTATTCATTTATAGACGATGACTTTGTGCCAGCTTCTGTGCCAGATCGAGTCATTATTCAGCAGGGCGGTTTTCCGATTGAAATTCGCGATTTGAATTTTTTCGATGTCTCCGAGCCACTAACCGATTATTTACAAAGTTTTGATCAGGTCAAAATTTTTCGTATTAAACCTCAAACCGGTTTCAATCCTTCGAGTTTTTGGGAATTGTTTTTAAACGTTAGCGCCGGAAGCGAGATACTTTACACGGTTCAAAACCATCAGTTTGGTCAAGGTTATCAGCTGCCTGAGCAACTTTTTATTAAAAAAGAAATTGTCGATACCGCCTCGCAGGATCAACCGGTTTGGGTGGCACTGTGGCAATCTAGAAAATTCCAGATTGCTATTATTGGTTTATCGTTGGTTGCACTGACGGTTATTTTTATCAACCAGCATAAATTGGTCAAAAAACCTAAGCGTTTTCACCAATTACGTTGGGCGTATCTGGTCTTCACTCTCGTTTACATTGGTTGGTATGCTCAAGGGCAATTATCGGTTGTTAATATTTATCCGATAATTCAGTCTGCTTTTACTGGTTTTAGAATTGATACCTATTTAAACGACCCCGTGTTATTTATTTTATGGTCTTATGTCTTTGTCAGTTTGTTTATTGTCGGTCGCGGATTATTTTGCGGATGGTTATGTCCGTTTGGTGCTTTACAAGAAATAGCTGCGTGGATCGCCAAAAAACTTAAGATTAAGCAAATCAAAATTAAAGAACCTGTGCACGAAAAACTGGTATGGGTGAAATACGTAATTCTGATTGGCCTGGTGGCTGTGTCTTTGTATTCGGTTGAAATGGCAGAAGTCTGGTCTGAGGTTGAGCCGTTCAAAACGTCAATTACATTACACTTTATACGTTCGTGGCCGTTTGTGGTTTACTCCGTTGTTTTATTGGGTCTAGGCTTATTTATTCATAAATTTTATTGCCGATATGTTTGTCCGTTAGGTGCCGGTCTCGCCATTTTAGGTTGGTTTCACAAAGTTGAATGGCTGACTCGTCGACAAGAATGTGGCTCTCCTTGCGCACTTTGCTACCATAAGTGCGAAATCAAAGCGATTAAAACAACGGGCAAGGTTGACTATAACGAATGTATTCAATGTTTAGAGTGTATTGTTTACTACGATAATGACGATTTATGTCCGCCGCAAATTGCTAAATCTAAGAAAGCGAAAAAGCAATCCGACAAAATAATACCTAGCTTAGCCGTAGAAGTATAAAATTTAAGATCGTCTGATTAACTCATGGAGGAATTAATCAGGTGTTTTAAAATAAAAAGGCACAAATAAAAAAGCGATCCTGTTAGAGATCGCTTTTTTTTATTGATACTTCAAGATATAGGAAGCTCTGATTAACTCGTCCATGATTTAATCAGAGCACAGAAATTGAAAATGCGATTTCCAATTTCTTCACAATTTCAATCACTTACGGTTCTTGAAATTGGCGACACATCCTTGTATCGCTGGAAACTCTAGGTTAATCAGAGTTTCCTATATATTAACAATCTGTATCTTTTGCGTTTACACCGTCTTTAACTTCTTCACAGGCATCTTCGATTTCATTACCGGCATCATGAATTGCTTCATCAATAGTTTCACCTGCATTTTCAGCAGTGCCATCTTCACAAGCGGCAATACCAAAAGTTGCTAACGAAATTACACCTGCGGCTAGGATAGATTTAATATTTAACATGATCTTTCTCCAGAATTTTTTAACGTAAATGTTGTTTAATATGTAAGTTGTTCAATCTGTAAATGGTTTTAGATGATGGCGGGTATTAAAACCCGGTTCTACACTCTTGGCGCCTTACCTCGCACTGCATTGGCAATGAGAGTGATAACCAATAAAACAACAAATAAAAAGAAAATAAACTTTGCAATACCAGCAGCCATGCCTGCAATACCACCGAAACCAAAAATCGCTGCTATTATCGCAATAATTAAAAACGTAAGTGCCCAACCCAACATAGTAAATTCCTCTTGTTAATTATTTAATTCGACAGTTATATAGCGACAGCCGTGCCAAGATTTATTTTTCTTTTTTTTGCTCAGTTTTAGTTGGATCTAGCGGTTAATTACGTAAGAACCGCAAAAAAGCTCTCGTGATTTGTAATTTTTTTAAAAGCTTTTTGCGTTAGCGCTGTAATCCTTTCATTTTTTACAGAAAAAAATTCAAAATAAGCTATGGCCTTTATGGCTGCGATGAAATTTGGGATGGTTGTGGGTAATTTTTTTGGATTTTAAAAATTTGATGTCTTTTTTGATAAAATTCAGAAGAGTTAAGGAGAGATGTTTTTATTTATAAAAATTCACGTGTACTTATAAGAACCTCTGATTAACTCATCCATGATTTAATCAGAGGGAAGAAATTGAAAGTGTAATTTCCAATTTCTTCACAATTTCAATCACTTACCGTTCTTGATGTTGGCGATACATCCTTATGTCACCGGGACCTCTGATTTAAATCACGGCGGATTCAATCAGAGATTTTCGTAGAATTTTGATATTATTAAGACGTATAAACGGTTAGATTCTTATCGCTTTTAATATTGTCTCGAGCTTTTCTAAATTAATAGGCTTTAGATATGCTTGATCAAATCCCGATTTCTGTAATTTTTCTGGATCTATCGATTCGCCACTGAGTGCGATCATGTATTTTGGCTTATTTGCTAATGAGCGAACAGTTTCGGCTAAAGCAAAACCACTTAATCCCGGTAGATTTAAATCCGAAAGAATAGCGTCATAGATGTTATGTTTCAGTAATTCGAGAGCCTCATTAACGCTAGCAACCGCATCCACCCGCACATCCATCAATTCCAGTAGCATGGTTGTTGCACTGCGTGCGTCGTCGTCGTCTTCTACTAATAATAAACTCGATTTAACCTCACTCGAATCTTCACCTTGATTTAGATATTTTGCTACGCATTGCCAAAGTTGCTTTTGATCAATCGGTTTACTTAAATGATCATTAAATCCCATGCGAATACTTTCGTCA
Organism: Sessilibacter sp. MAH3; assembly: GCF_054658275.1. NCBI lineage: Bacteria > Pseudomonadati > Pseudomonadota > Gammaproteobacteria > Cellvibrionales > Cellvibrionaceae > Sessilibacter > Sessilibacter sp. MAH3. Next base: position 9,227 of record NZ_BAAGIE010000009.1, read on the forward strand.
CGCTGATCTTTCATAGTCGCAGCTGTCAGCGCAATAACCGGTTGTTTAGCGCCTTGTTTACGCAGCGCCAGAAGTGTTTCACTGCCGGTCATGCGCGGCATTTGCATGTCTAAAATAACTAAATCGTAAGGTTGTTCAGTGGCCGTATTAAATTTATCAAGTGCGTCTAGGCCGTCAACGGCGTAATCCACCTCGGCGCCAGTCTGCTCGATAATATTACCGACTAAATATCGAATCTCTTCGACATCATCGGCAATGAGAATTTTACCCATAAGAGAAGGCGCTTGAGCAGGTGCTTGTTTTTCTTGAACATCCGATAATTCAAAATCAGTCCAAACATGGGTCTCAGGTATTTTATTGAGTAAGGTTACGACAAATTCGCTACCAACGCCCTTTAGACTGGTTACTGAAATATTACCTCCCAATTTTTCGGCCAGTTGTGAGCTAATCGCCAAACCTAAACCGGTGCCACCGGAGCGTTGTGGTGATTGCGCGTGCAGTTGAGAAAATGGCTTAAATAAATCTTTTAGGCTTTTTTGGGCAATACCGATGCCGGTATCTTTAATGGCAAAACTGAGTGTAATCTGGTCGTTATGGGCAGATGATGGTCTGGCCGAAATGGTTAAACTAACTTGCCCTGTATCTGTGAATTTAATGGCGTTGCCGATTAAATTTAAGAGAATTTGTCGCAGTCGAGTTGGATCACTGGTTATTACGCTCGGCACCTGTGTATCTGCAGAGACTACAAATGCCAAACCTTTATCGTTGGCGTTAACGCGCATTAAATAAAATATGTCATCAATAAAAGGTTGTAATTCGAATTCACGTTCTTCAATATCAAGCTTGCCAGCTTCTATTTTTGATAAATCTAAAACGTCATTGAGTAAACTTAATAAATGATGGCCGTTTCTTTTAATGATATTTAAATTATTCTTTTCTTGGTTTTTCGACACCTGACGTAGCAGTACGTCGGTGTAGCCTAAAATCGCGGTTAATGGTGTTCTAAGTTCGTGGCTTAAATGCGCTAGAAATTCGCTTTTTGCTTGATTTTCTGATTCTGCACGCAGTCGCTCAACTCGCTCAGTTTCCATTTCGCGACGCGAAATAGCATAGCGAATGGCGCGGGCTAAACGTGATGCCGTTAAATTTGATTTTACCAAGTAATCTACCGCACCTGCCGCTTGGGCTTCGGTATCTAGGCGGTCGTCGTCTTGGCCGGTTAGCATAATTATGGGTGCTTTAAATCCCAACTCACCCGCTTGTTTTAAAAGCTCAACGCCGTCTTCCGGGCCCAGCCGATAGTCCATTAAACAAACATGATGTTGGTCGAGTTGTAATTTTGATTTGGCTTCATCAATGGTGGTGGCCCAATCAAGGCTATACATGTCTGGATCGATTTCACGGAGCAGATCTCGTGTAATTATGTAATCGTCTTCGTCGTCTTCAACGAGTAGGAGATGTACTTTGGACATAGCTCACCATTTAATGCTGTTTTGTTACAAGGTATAAATGTTAGTAAAGAAAGTTCTAATTAATTTAATTGTGATTTAACTAGCATGATGTAATTGAGTGCATGAAAATTCGAAATTGTATTGCAATTTCTGGCCTCCGATTAAATTAGCGAGGAATTAAACGTCGTTATAACTTGCACAGTTTTACTGCGGTAGGCGCGTTATTAATAACCTTGTTATACCTTTTACCAAATATCATGATATACCCAAACCCCGTCCTAGCACTCACAACGAAGGTAAGGAGCGCGACTAATCCTACAGGCAAAACTCCCACAGGAATTGACCAGAACTTATCGAATGCAAGCCCTTCATAATATGGCATAACTCTCATGGTTAGCAGGCAAACAATAGTGATTATTGCTGATGTGTGTAATGTCTTGCTCCTATTCGATGGGTTTAATAGAGGGTTATGTATAACCTATTTATGAGAGCAATATTTTTAGATGTTGACTTCTAATCGGTTAATTTTAAAAACTTGCTCATAAAAAAAGTGGATTGAGATCCACTTTTTTACTGTTGCCACAAAATCTATTAATGGTCGTTAGGCATGGGAATTTCGACAAATTCCACCCAATACTTACCCAAAGCTTTCATGAGTTCTACCAAGCCTTGAAAGGTTACAGGCTTGGTTAAGTAAGACGCCGCCCCTAAATCGTAGCCGCGTAACATGTCTTCTTCTGTTTTAGAGGTGGTTAATATGACCACAGGAATACGCCGTAATTTAGGGTCGCTTTTTATTTCTGCCAAAGCTTCTCTGCCATCTTTACGCGGCATATTTAAATCAAGCAATATGAGACTTGGCCACGGATTGTTACCGGCAAATTCACCTTCGCCGCGCAAATATTGCAGTAATTCAACTCCGTCGTTTACAAAGTGTAATTCGTTGGTGACATGACCTTCAATCATGGCGTCACGTGCCAAGAGCTGATCGTCTTTGTCATCGTCAGCCATTAAAATAACCATGGTTTTTTTATCCATTTGGAGTGCCTTCTGTAAACGGGCTTATTTCTGTTCCAACCAGTTGATCTTTGGTTCGGGAATTTAAATAAAGTGTAAATGTAGAGCCTTCACCAGGAATACTATCAACTTCAATGGTGCCTTGGTGACGTTCGACAATTCTACGGCAAATGGCCAGGCCAATGCCGGTTCCCTCATACTTATCTCTACCGTGTAAACGTTGGAACGGCGTAAAAATCTTTTCAATGTATTTTTCATCAAAACCTATGCCGTTGTCTTTAACTTTTATCTCATAAACGGTATTTTCTAGTTCTCCCAATTTAACGGTTTCATAAACTTGGCACTCAATACTGATTTGTGGTTGGATGTCTGGTTGAGTAAATTTAATGGCGTTGCCAATAAGATTTTGGAACAACTGATGCATTTGAGATTCGTCGGCATCAATAATTGGTAGTTTTGTGGCCGTAACTTGAGCGTTACGTTCTTGAATTTTAATTTCTAGATTATCCAATACAACATTCATTACCTGATTAAGATCAACTGGACCAAACGGCTTGGCACGAGTTGATACCCGCGAGAATTCCAATAGGTCTTCAATGAGACGAGACATTCGCGATGCTGCGCTTTGCATTCGATCAATATAATCTTCTCCGTCACCTAATTTCCCGGCGTAAACAGATTTTAGTCGATCACCAAAGGCGCGAATTTTACGCAGTGGTTCTTGTAAATCGTGTGAGGCGACAAAGGCAAAATCTTGCAGCTCTCGGTTACTGCGTTGTAATTCATTTGAGTAATGCTCAAGTTCTTCGGTTCTTTGGTGAACCAACATTTCCAAGTGTTCGGCTTCAAGTAATTGAGTCTTTAATGCTTTTCTTATCAAGTAGGCAACCAAAATAACGAGCAACAGACCAACTGAGTTGGCAATCACAATGGTATACAACAAATTTTGGCGACTTCTGTGCGCTCGTTCAGATTGGCGCTCTAATAAATCGTATTCTAGCTCTTCCATGGTTCGAATCACTTCGCCAAGTTCCGCCATACTGTCGTAACTTTGGCGCATTTTTTCGGAAGAGATTCTGTAGGAGTCAGGGTCTGCCTGTTTTTGTAAAATATGGCTTCCAGCTTCTTGAAGGCGTTCTAAAATAACCAGTTCCAAGCGCTTGGTATTGTCAATCTGCTCAGGTATTTGAAAATCGTAATTGCGCATTTCAATTAAATTTTCATCAATGGTGCTAAGCGCAAAATAATAAGGGCCTAAATAGCTTTCTGCGCCAGTTAAAAAGAAGCCGCGTAAACCTAACTCGGCTTCTTGTACCGATGAATATAAGTCTTTGATAGTTCTTAATACAGATTTAGTAAGATTTGCGTCGTTTTCGTTTTCGACCAATTCACTAAGCGCGCGGTAGGATTGGGTGGCATTAATAGCAAGAAACCCCACTAAAACAATGATAATAATCGCCCAGCCGCGAAAGAACTTGGGTTTATTCCTATGAGGCATTTGTAACCGAGTCCTTGTTGTAGAGTATTTTTGTTGTTAGAGGTTTTACCGTTTTATCCGAAAACCAAAACCCAAGATTTTAAAGAAGACTCTATATATTAGAATTTCCAGTAGTGTGTGCCGCGGAGAATGTGTATTGATGTTTCACCGATACAATTTTTACCGTCGGATTAATTTAAGAATCTGTTAATCCAAGGCTCAAACTTCAATTTATAGAAGACACATTATTGTACCGTTTTAGTTTTCTATTGCATCGCTGGCTTCAAGTAGCTGTACGCAGTCTCTACATTCGTTGAGTATACGTTCGGCACTTTTTTGCAATTGTGTTGGATCGGGATTTTTCTGTGCAAGTAGCTTAATTAGTTCAGCGCTTACCGAAATAGTATTCAGCTTGTTGCGAATACCGTGGCGTAAATGACTTAGTTGTTCGGTTTGCATGAGAGTTACCTCTGTTCGCTCAATAACTTTTTGTTAGATTGACTTAAAGGAAACTCTGGCGAGCCTTAGTTTCCCAAAACACAGAAACGGATTGTCAGTTTTGATACGGTAAACTATCGAAATTCGAAAATTAATCTTTGCATTTGAAATCTCTGATTACCTCAGAGATTCCCTGAGTCTAAAGCTTCATATTGATTTAGGCGGTTGTATAAGGTTTTAAGGCTTATTCCCAACATATTTGCAGCTTTAGGTTTGTCGCCATCCACTTTTTCAAGTGTTAAGGCAATGAGTTCGCGCTCTACCTCTTGAATGGTTGTACCTGCTTTTAAGCCCGATTGCTTGGGCTCATCTTTATTTGCCTGCGCGAATGGTGAGCCCATATCTACCGGCAGTTGCAGATAAGCACTTTGTGGATCGGTTAAAATAAAGGCGCGATACAGCGTGTGTCTAAATTCACGCACATTACCGCTCCAAGTGTAGGACGATAATTTTTCGAGTAATGCGTCATTGAGCTGTATGTGTGAACCATGCTCGCGATTTAATTCGCTAAGAAAATAGTCGGCAAGAAGCGGTATATCACCTTCGCGATCTCGAAGTGGTGGTAATGAAATAGGGAATACCGCCAAGCGGAAATAAATATCTTCGCGTAAGCAATTTTCTGTGGCAATTTGTTCGGGGGTGCGGTTGGTTGCCGAAACCACACGACAATTAACGGGAATTTCTTCGGTGCCGCCGACGCGAGTAATCATTCCGGTTTCTAATACGCGAAGCAGCGTTGGCTGCATATCAATCGGCATTTCGGTGATTTCGTCTAAAAACAATGTGCCATTATTGGCGCGTTCAAATAAGCCAATTTTGCGCGAAACAGCACCGGTAAATGCGCCTTTTTCGTGACCAAATAATTCGCTGCTTAAAAGCTCCGGTGATAAGGCGCCACAGTTGGTTGCCACCAAATCGCCTTTGGCGCCACTGGCCGAGTGGATGGCTTTGGCGATGAGCTCTTTGCCGGTACCGCTTTCACCCATAACCATTACGTTAGCGCGGGTTGTTGCGACGCGCTCAATCATGGTGTACACCGATTTCATCGGAGCAGATTCACCAATTAAAACGCCGAAGTGAGCACGGTCATCGCTCGCCTGAGCCAAATTAGTGGACTCTAATAAAGGTTTTAATGCTGGAAGGTCGATAGGTTTTAAAAGATAACTAACACCTGGGCCGGCGATGGAATTTACGACTGATTTAACCGCGGCATGACCGGTTATAAAAACAATTTTTGCCGGATTGGATTTACTTTTTAAGTCGTTTAATACCTCAAATCCATTACCGTCTGGGAGCATGATATCGAGTAGAACAACATCGAAGGATTGTTCAGCAATTTGTTGTTTTGCCGAGCTTACCGAATCTGCAACAGTAACTTTGTGCCCTAAAAGTGCAATTAATTCACTTGTAGCCTCGGTAAAACCTGAATCGTCGTCTACTAATAGTACGTTTGTCATTATCGTCTGAGCTCCGATGCTAATAACAGTGCAACTTAAAATGTATATGCCAGTTTTATATAATAAATGTTCGTTGTAGGTGGCGTTAGTTACTCTAAGAACCTCTGATTAGCTTCTCCATAATTTAATCAGAAGGCAGAAATTGGTAAAGGGAATTGCAATTTCTGCACAATTTCAATCACTTACCGTTTCGAAATTGGCGACACGTCTTTGTGTTACCGGAAACTCTGGTTCAATCAGAATTTCTGTTATTAGGTGGTGAAATCAATTTTATTCGTTACAAAAGCCCCACAAATTTAATCAATATTACCTTTTCCATCGGAACTTGCCTATGACATGCTACTCGTGTTGGCAATAGATTCCTTCAATTGTTTAATAAGTGCTCTTGTTTAATAATTAGTCTGGTTTAACGAATGCACTGGTTTAACATGTGCTCTGCACTGTGTATTTATTGCGAGAAAAACATACAACGCATTAAAGCCGGAATTAACCGGCCTTAATAAGGTTAGAAAAATTTGTATTAACTGTGTACAACACGCAATTCATTGCGTACCGACTCTACGGATTCGTCGTTTTTTGCGATCACTTCTGCGAGCGCTTTTTGTGCCTCAGAGCGCACTTCACCTTTGAGCGTGACAACATTGTCTTCGGTGTCTACGTCAATGGCGAAACCAGAGAGGTTATCGTTAACGATCATTTTCATTTTCAACCGTGCCGAAATAGTTGCGTCTTCGATTGCAGAAATAAATTCGCTTTGCTCTTTAGGCTCGTATTTGTCTTTTGATTCAGGTACGATTTCTAACCGGTTATCCACACGATCAATGCCTTCAATAGACAGTGCAACTTCACGAGCTAGATCTTTTTGAATATCTGAATTTACTTCGCCCCTTAAAATAGCGGTGTTTTTGTCAACTTCAGAATCAATGGTAAAGTTGTTTAAATGTTCATTGAATAAAAAAGCAGCTTCCATTTTGCCTTCTTTCCAACCGTTGGAGAAAATGATTTTCGCTTCTTGGCTGGTTTCTTGAGCGTTTTCTTTAATATGCTCGACGGTATCATGTGCGTTAGCAAATCCCGTGGCACACAGTGCTAGTCCACCGGCCAGCGCAACGGAGACAGCTTTACTGGTTAATTTTTTACGAGTTTTAAGGGTATTATTTAAATTCTTCATGGCTTACTCCTAAAATTTTTAGCGTTATTCGCTTAGTATGCTTCGCTTTCAAGAGTTAATAAGCGATAGCTGTGCCAATATCGCCAAAGCCTTTATTTATAAGGCCTGCGCTGAGTTTAAGAAGAGAATTTATGGCTTAATCAATGATCTTAGGTAGGAAAACTTGTAACCATTGCAATAAAGTTTTGCCAAATTTCCAAGATTTTCTGATTTGACCGTCTAATGAGGAACGGATTGGGTGATTGCAAGGAAATTGAATTGATTTATGCACATTTAATTTCTAAAAAATGCATGGCGTATAAGAGTATTCTTGTGTCACAGGATGCCCTAGATTTGTCAGAGTTTTCTATATAAATATTCAGATAGATACACGATTAACTCAAATTAAAAGAGAATGAACCATTAAGGTAGTATTATGAAATCAATTTTTATCGCGCTTTTTGCGACCAGTTTATTGGGGTGCGTTTCTACGTCAGATTTTAATGATGTGACCTCTAACATAACTCATACAGATACGTTTAATGCGATTTTAGATGTGCCTAGAAATGAGTCTACGCTTTTTGTATTCGATATTGATGATACTTTGTTAACCGCGCCGGTCTTTTATGGTAGCGACTATTGGTATAACTGGCTAAAAACCGTCGATAAAAACGATGCTAATTATGTGCAATGTAAATGGGAGATAATTCCTATTTTATACGAGTTAACCACTCAAACAGTTCCAGCCGATGCAGCTGCCAGTCCACTGGATGTTTTCAATTCCATTGCCGGTGATAAGCTGATATTAACGTCAAGAAGTCCCGATTATCGACCGGCAACCACGCGAGAGTTGCATTACAATCATTATCAATTGCCGGAGCCTCTTTCTACCGAAACCGATAATTCTTATTTTTCATTGATTAAACCCGGTAATACGCGAATCGCGCCTGCGAGTTATAAAGACGGAATATTAATGACCACAGGATTTGATAAAGGCTTGGCGTTGTATGAGTTACTTGAAACATCTGATCTTGATTATCAAACCATCGTAATGATTGATGATGGTGAGGATAATATTCACAACGTAGCGCGCGAAGCGAAATCATCACGATAATTTTTATGGCTACATTTATACCGCGGTAAAAAAACCGTTGCCATTAAATGCAGATTCTGAAGAAGTAAAATCAGCAGCACAATCCCACAAGCTTTTGCTACAAACCTTAAAAACGGTTTATCCAGATCGATATAAAAGATTAGAGCAAGGTTGTGGTTACGATAAATAAAGATTTTTTTGTCGAATTTAAAATTGAACTAGAGTTTGTGTTTTTTATTTAGCTCTGATTAATTCAATAATGGGTTAGTCAGAGCTTTTTATTCATTAGAACTCTCTTCGGCAATTTGTGCGGCAATATATTGCTCTGGAATTTTAATTAAATATCTTTTTGGCCAGTATTTTCCGGTTATCCAAAAGGCTTGATGTTGTTCGCTCCAGGCAATGCCATTGGCGACCTTGTCTGAGGTAAAAATACCTTTCCGGTAGGGTTTTGCTAGTTCCGTTAAATCTATAACGCCTAGAACATTTCCGGTAGTTGCATCAATAGCGATTAGTTCGTCGCTTAACCAGCGGTTCGCCCAAACAATTCCGTTGTGATATTCAAGCTCGTTTAATAAATCCCAAGTGCGGTTGTAACCCGTTACGGTTAGGGTTTTCTCTACGCTAAAGTCGTCGGGATTAATAAATTGCAGTTGGTCAGAGCCGTTGCTCATTATGAGTTGTGTGTCGGTGTGTGTGAGTCCCCAGCCTTCACCTTGGTAGTGAAAGGTTTGTTTTTGCGACCAGTATTCGTCGTAGCGGTAGGCGGTTTGGTTGCGCCAAGTAATAAGATAAAAGCTGTTGTTCCAGAAGGTTAATCCTTCGGCAAAAATATCGTCGGGCAGTTTTTGGCTGTAAAAACCTTCGCCATTTTCTTCTTTATAGCGTGCTAAAAGAGATTGTCCGTAACGACCGCTGGATTCGTAAATCCAGTCTTTCACGATCAAAAAGCCTTGTGTAAACAGCTTTGGGTTGTGGTTTCTCTCCTGTATTACCGAGTAGTCGATTTTAGGTACATTGTTTTTAAGTACATCGTTTTCGGGCTTCGCCGAGACGCCTGTGCCCACCCAGAAACAGAGCATTAAACCAAATACGACAGTTTTTAGCGATTGCAATGGAGTTCGGTGACTGAAGGATTGTGAGAATCTGAGTGGAGAGAACATGCAACAGGCCCGGTAAAATGAAGCGAGAATTTTAACGGGCCAAGAAAGCGAATAACAAGTTCAGAGTGACGAAATTGATGGTTCTATGGCGTGTTTTCGGAATTCGCATTAGCGCTGCTGGCTGTGTCGGAAGACTTATTGGTTTGATCTGTAATCTCAGCCAGTGAAGGCGGTACGTCTGGGTTTAAGCTATTTGCAGTATTAACAAGTACCGGTTGTGCTTGTGATGCGCTGGTTGCTTGAGGTTTTACGGGTTCTTCTTCGGGTGGACGAGCACGCAAGCTGACGTAGGTTATGGCCTCGTGAACCGCTGTTTTCACCTTGTCTTGAATTTCTTTCTGTTCTTGCGGTGACAGAAAAAAGGTCATATCAACATCGTAGCGAATATATCTTGGCGGTAGATGGTTGAGACTTACGCAGGCAACGTCGGCAAGAAAGTCCGATTCTAATCGGGCTCTTTCGCTTTGATGTCGAATTTCATCAATGACCAGCTTTTCGTAGTAGTTGTGAATGCTGTCGAGCGCTGTGAGATGCGTATGACTGCTGGAATGCTGCAAAAGCATGAAAGATCCTCTTTAAGCAGTGGTAAGACCGGGCGCTATTATTGTTATAGGGCGAGAGCCTTACTGTCAGAAGCCTCTGAATTAACCTGTCTTTGATTGAGTATGAACACAGAAACAAACTAGGTGCCTGCCAATCTGTGTACATTAAAATACTCGGTTTATTGGCGTTGCTAACAAGGCTGTTGTCGTTTCGCTTCACCAATAATATGACTGAAACTCAGGTTAGTTTAAGTGTAGCCACTGATTGCAAGGTGTGCCCACTAATCCAACAATTAGGTCGGTGAGGTGTGTTTTCCGGTTGCTTGACGCTTGTTTCTGGCGATGTCACGCACCAAAAATCGCGCTGGATGCAATGCTTTGGTCAGCTCCAGTCCAACGGGATTGGGCGTTGCGTTTATGTGCGCACACAGAAGGTCGGTGGCTAGCGGCAGATACGCCAGCGCCCGTGAACCATACGCAAGGCTTGTGAATAAGCCTGGGTAGTAGCTGCCTGCTGTTGACACGACTTCACGAGCATTCTTGCTAAAGCGTGCGTAATCTCGGTCGAACTGCTTGGCAACGGGTACCGGGCCAACGATCGGTAGGTAATCAGGGGTGCTGCAACGCAATGCCACTCGGCCAATGTAGCTGTGGTGTAAGCCCGCTTCTATGGTTTCCGTGAGTGGCTTGCAGATGCTGCGAATGTGCTCAATGTTTTCTTGATGATCCGAGGCTAAGACATCGAGGTTGGTACTTTTGGGATCAAAGGTTGCGCCCAAGCAATGATGGCCGCTGGCATCCGCCGGAGCGATATAGCCTTCTGAGCAGATTACGGTTTGTAAGTTATTACTCACTGAGTTTGACGGCACGAAGGTCACTTGTCCGCGCACCGATTTCAGCGGTAGATCTTGCGTTTGTTTGAAGTGTTTTGCGTCTACAGCATTGGCAATAATCACGTGGCTGAATTCACCCAAATGCGTTTTATTGCCATCGCGCAGCTGCCAGAGACCATCTTTGTATTTCAGTTTATCAACAGTGGTATTTAGCCGAATTGCCGGTTCCGATTGCTCCAGCAGGCGGCGGCTCAGCTGGCGCGGATTAATCCAGCCGCAGTTTGGAAACCACAGTCCGCCGTGTTCTAAATCGAGGCCGGCCAGTTGCGATGCTTGGGTTTGAGTTACGTGACTGAACAGTTGTTGGGCCGTACCGAAGCGTGACCAAGTCTGGTCGTGTAAAGTTTGCAGTTTTTCATCGAAACTGAGTTGCAAGACACCACAGCGATTGCCGATGTCGGTTTCTTTCCACAGTGGTTGATAGAAGCGCTCCGCGGCCATTAATGCTAATAGATTAAAATCACCCAAGTGCCCAGTTTCTGGTGATAGTTTCGCAAACACCACACCCTGCGGATTACCCGAGGCTTTTTGGCAGATATCGTCGGTGGCTTCAAACAGAGTTATAGCAAAACCTAATTTACTCAGATAATTCGCCGCAAAGCACCCCGATAAGCCGCCACCAATAATGGCCACAGTTTTAAGATGATGTTGGTGTTTGCGGTATTTATCGTGATGGTGTGCTGGAACAAACCAAGGCGACTCGATGGGGTAGCGAAAGCGTGTGCGGTGTGAGCGTTGCTCTTTCTGAGTAATGTGCGGTTCAGCTCTGCCATTTTCAGCGTTACGTGTTTCTTCAGCGTCACGGGCCTCGGAAGAATCTGAGGCGTTGAGAGCGGTGGATGATTCCATGGGGGAGGCGGTTTCGCCAGTAAAGTATCCCCGTAACATTTCGCGTTTTTTACCAAAACCCCGAACCTTTTCAGTATTAAAGCCCGCGGATTTTAAGCCGCGTTTCACGATACCGGCGGCGGTAAAGGTTGCAAAGGTAGTGGCTCGGTTGGATTTGGTTGCAGTTTTTGACAGCGCAGCGATGTGCGCAAACAAAGTTTCCGTCCACATTTCTGGGTTTTTCGCGGGCGCAAAGCCATCGAGAAACCAAGCATCTACATGACAGTTGTTTAGCGGCCCGCAAAACCAAGGGTGATTACTGGCGCGCATCTCGGCAAAGCCTGCACTGGCCTCGCCAATAATTAAGGTTAAGGTAATGCCGTTAAAATTTAGGCGGTGCACACCTTCCACTAATACTTGCGGATATTGAGCAAGCAGCTGCTGGCTTAGTGAGTGAAGGGCGGGCCAAAGCTCAAGGGATTTTTCCAAATCTGAGACTTGCAGAGGAAACCGTTCAACACTAATGAAATGCAGTTGGGTGTTTTCTGGTGAGTGATCGAGCCATGCTTGCCAGGCACATAAAAAATTCAACCCGGTACCAAATCCGGTTTCGGCGATTACGAACTTATCGCCTGCATTTAAGCTGCGCCAACGTTCGAGTAGATGATTCTGCTCAAGAAAGACGTATTGGGTTTCGAGCATGCCATTGTCTTTTGAAAAATAAACATCGTCGAAAACGGTCGACAGCGGTTGGCCTTGCTCGTCCCAAGCAAGTTGGGCGTTTTTTAGGGTTGTTTCGGCTTCTTTCACAGAAAATCTTGGTTCGTCGTTATTGTTGTTTAGTCGTGCTACCTCAGTAGGCAACACATTATTCTCTAACAGTAGCTTTGGCTTTGCTTGGGTGACGAGCGAGAGTATACAACTTGGATATTTTGCATCGACTTTTCTGTTGCTAAATGTGAAGTGGCCTTCAAGAAGATCAAATAGCCATATATTGTTAGATTAGAGCTAATGGTCGAAAATCGAAAGATGTGTAGAGCGTGATTACCAGAAAGCTGCGGTTTGAACGGAGTGGTTTTAAGGTAATAATCCGAGTGGATAAGTGCTCAGCGTGAATGCTAAGCACAGAGCGAATACCAATTACAGAACAAATACAACTGCTAGGTAATTCTGAAGATAGGTTTTAGAGCATCGCACCATTGGGCGATACGAGCGTCGGTTTGCTCGAATTCGTTTTCTTCGTCTAGGGCTAAACCGACAAAATGCTTGCCGTCGGGTGTGAGCGCTTTAGATTCTTCAAATTCGTAACCTTCTACTGGCCAGTAACCAACCAGGTTCGCACCCAAAGAGCTCAGCTTGGCGTGCAAGTAACCTAGGGCATCTAAAAACCATTCTGGGTAACCGACCTGATCGCCCAAGCCAAACAGCGCTATGGTTTTACCCGAGAAATCGACGCTGTCGATCTCATCCCAGATTTCTTCCCAATCTTCTTGCAGCTCACCGTAGTCCCAGGTTGGAATTCCCATGATGATGTTTGGGTAAAACAACGCATTGGCGATGGGTTCGTCACTGACGTTAAAAACATCAACGTTCTCTTCGCCTAGATATTTGGCGATTTTCTCCGCCGCCATTTCGGTATAACAAGTTGAGCTTCCGTAAAACAGCGCAATAGGTTTTGAAGACATAGAATCAGACACGGTTACCACTTAAATATTTGTTGCCCATTGTTCCACCCAATCGCTGGCTAACGCGTTTGGATCTTCACCAGAGGTTGCGTCTAACACCAAAATATCGCCGATTCGTGCGGCGCCAAGATCTTGCATGGCTTCTTCTAGATGTTGGCCGGCCTCACCAAAGGTTGGGTAGGAGCTATCGCCCAAGTTCACCAAACCGTAAGGACGGCCACCAATTCTTGGAAAATCGTTACGCAAGTGCAGATAAAACGGCAGTAAGTTAGGAGGAATATCACCGGCGCCGGTGTTGGATGAGCAAATCAACAAGACTTCTTGATCGTTTGCTAAATCAGGCTTTTTGAAATTATCGTTAACTCGCACGCAGTGACCTAAAGCTGTGAGTTTTTCAGCCATGGTTTTTGCGACACCTTGCGCGGTGCCCATTACGCTTCCTACCAATATTTGTATGTCAGCCATGTTCGCCTGCCTCCGTAAAAACGAGCGCGTAGTTTACGCGCTTATTGCGAGCCTGTGAAATTCAGTTGTCGCCAAGCTTCGTAAACAATTACGGCGGCAGCGTTAGAAAGGTTCATGCTGCGGCTATTGGGTAACATGGGAATGCGTAGCTTTTGGTTGGGTTCTAGTGAGTCTAAAACCTCGGGCGGAAGGCCACGGCTTTCTGGCCCAAAGACGAGATAATCGTCAGCGGTAAAGCTAACTTCGTGGTGGTATTTTTTGCCTTTGGTGGTGATGGCGTACAAATTTTGTGGTTTTGCCGCGTCTAAAAACGCCTGCCAACTCTTATGTACTACCAAGTCTTTCCATTCACCGTAATCCAAACCGGCGCGGCGCAATTTTTTATCGTCTAATTCAAAGCCTAAAGGCTCGATAAGCTGCAAGGTACAACCGGTGTTTGCACCTAAGCGAATAATGTTACCGGTATTGGGTGGGATTTCTGGCTCGAACAGTACGATATTTAACATGCGGTGACGTCTTTCAAAAAGCCGCAGTATAAGTCATTCGAGCCAGTAGATAAAAACCACAGTTAGTGGGGTTAAATGCGCATTAGGCTGCACTTAAATCCTGAACTGCGGCAATGCAAGCGCTGTCGCGAACGCTATGCAACACGTTGTTAAACATCATCTCATCGGCAAACAGTTGGCTTTTTACCAGCGGTTGTCCGGCTTTATTTTTAATAATGAAAAACTTCTCGCCCGCAGGGCCGCTGCCTACCGAAATCATCTCGCTCATCATTGAGCCGACACGTACGTCTTGGATGGCTTGTTCGGCGGTTGTTTTTTCTTCAAATTCGGCACTGATCAGCAGAACCTCACCGTTGCTGTTAAGTAATTCAAATTGATATCCAGAATCTTCGGTCGATTTCAATTCAAAAGTAGCTGCCATCGTTCGGTTCCTTTGCTTGGGTTAGATATCAGGATGGGTGGTCGAAATAGGGTAATACAACGCAATCAGTTCATGCCTATTTCTATCAGCAGTTTGGCAAGCGCCATGCCATTGAAAATGAGTTGAGTGGGGCGAGTAATTTGACCAAAATCAAGAAAATTGTCGTCAATACAACACATTTTGCGTTCATCTGTCGCAAAGCTCGCAAGATAACTTTATGGCTGAATGTGCACTTACGAGTCTTTTTTTAAGTGTTTCTTGTGATTGCTACGATAACTGGATTGCGATTGCAGCAAGCTTAAAGGTGTGGAATGTAATTTGCGCAATAACCGTTTTTTGATCATGGTTTTAATGAGGGCAAACAATGCAACCTATCTCCATTAGCATGAACATTCCCGATCGTAATCTTGAAAAAACTCCCATCGAACGCGCTATCACGGCATTAGCTGCGAGTGTTGCTACTCATCGACAAGATTTAACGGATTTAACGCAAGGCCCCTCGTTGGATATTACCTTCTGCTTGGCTTACAACGGCGATAAGCCCGAATTCGACGGTATGAGAATGGGCGGTTTTTCACCCGAAGGTAACACGCTGTATTTTGAGGCCGCCATTCCCGAAAGATTTAATCAATCCCATCAAGCAAGAGAATACGTTGCCGCGGTGATGGAAGATGTAATTACTAACGCCTACGATTATTTTAGTGACCAACAGGTAGAATTTGATGCTGGACTTTGGAAAAACGCGCTAACGCCGATTATGGCTAAAGCGAATAATATTGCACTGCCTTTGTAACGCTGTAGCTACGTGAGAATTTTGATTTAATTTTACGGTTAGTATGTTTTTTATGTTCAGAGAATTCTAAATAGATTGGAGTTCTCTGAATACGGTAGTTTCACTTCTAATTTATCTGCCCAGTTAATCACTAAAAACCTGTCTCGATTTTTAGATAATTACCAGTTTTTATTTTCGATAAATTGATTTTTAACGAAATTGAAATATGTGCGGTGCAACATTTTTACACCAATAATTCAGCAGTAAAAAACTAAATTATTCCAAATAATGATTTCACAATTCATTTCTAATTGTTATGAATGTGTTTTGGCTAAATATTGTTGAATCACTTATGATTTGCTGAGTAAGCGACAAAGTTTTTATTGATTCATTTGTGGTGGTGCTGGGTGTTAATTTTTTATGTTCGAGTTTTTGCTTAAAGTATTAATAAAAAATTAATACCTATGCACGGTGCAGTCAGAAATTGTCTAGTTATCTGATAATATTTGACAGCTATACCTAAATTTTGGTGGAGCGATCAAAAAGAGTCACTTACGATACGTGCGCCTTCAATTTAAATAGAAGGTTTTAATACTGAGCGCAACTATAGGAACCTCTGGTTAACTCATCTGTGATTTAATCGGAGGGCAGAAATTGAGAGTGCGATTTCCAATTTCTTGACAATTTCAATTACATACCGTTCTTGAAGTTGGCGATACATCCTTGTGTCGCGGGAAACTCTAGGTTAATCAGAGTTTTCTATAATAATTCATCTTATAAAAAGAGAGTATTTAGCCTTGAGGATAATTCTAAAAAACCTCAACGTTTAAATGTAATCAAGAAAGATTTTCTACTTTTTTAGCAAGCTTTGATTGATGCTTTAGAGATTAAGGTTCGTAGTCGGTTTGTCTTTTCTATTTAATGAAAAAATTTAACCAGGAAATAATAAAAATTAATAGTAGTACTAATGTAGCATTCGATGGCATTTATTTACTGCATGTTTATGCTTGAATAAATTCGCTTCAGAGATGAATCCTATAGAGCATTCAGAACAATAATAATTCACTGAATGGAAATACCCTTATGTCTAATTACTTAAAAGGTTCGCGTTTTTCTGCTTTTTTCATCAAACTGATTATCTTAATTTCGGCTACGTTAGGCGTATCGGCGGCCAGCATTGCGGCTTGCATTGATAACGTCGTACTAGTACACGGTAATACCGGTGATCCTAATGACTGGGATGCAACCTACGATGAACTGCTTCGACAAGGATGGACAACAAACCAAATTTATCGACCTAATTGGGGTTCTAAAAGCTGTGCCGCCTGTAACGATCATAGTGGCTCTGAAGAAACGCCAGTGCGAAATGCTATAAGTAGTGCCCTAGCCAATTCTTGTACCGGTAAGATCGATGTTATTGGCCACTCCATGGGAGTGACATTAGCAGCGCAACAAATTATAAAATTAGGTCAAGCAAATAACGTTAACACCTTTGTGGGCATTGCTGGAGCTTATCGCGGCTTACTGACTTGCGGCGTTTATCCCTTCAATGTTTCGAGCACTACCTGCGCCAGTCAAGGTCTTTCCGTTGGTAGCCCATTTTTAGACAGCATTTTTGGCAAAAAAATAGGTAATCGCGTATTCTCAATGAAAAGCTGGGTTGATCAAATTGTTTGTGGATCGGGCTCGTGCTTAGTTTACGGCGTGCACTCAAGCCAAATCGCCAACGAAAATGCCAGCTATACCTATAACTTGGGACACTTCGGTTTACAACTCTACACAGCGCCAGATCAGGTTGCTTTAATTCGTTAATTTTTCGTTGTTGTAGGAAACTCTGGTTTATTCGGAGTTTCCTATCAATTAATTAATTAATGAAAATACGCGTTTCCTAGCAAAACAAGGCTTTTGTTGAGTAAGAGAATCTAGGAACCTTTGAAGCACTTAAAAAATTGTACAAATAGCGACGATGATTAATATCCAGAAATAGCCATGATTGACAATGGTTTTAGAGAAGTCATGTTTTCAACAGTGCTAAAATATTGTAATTAGATGTAATACTTCCGTCGAATTTATTCTAGTATACTCATGGTTATTATTGTAATTATATGAAAGAGGGATATTGGATGAGTGACGGTTCTAATTCTACAATGTGCGAAATAAATCAGGGTGGTGAAACGCCAGATTGTATGATGGCTGATGATAGTGTTACTCCTCATGTTTGGAAGGATATGACTACATCGGACACGTTTGACTACATAAATTGCTTAATGAGCAATAATGCTAGTGAAACCGCCGGTTATCCTTATACCTATACAATACAGTTAGAATCAAATACCTATACAAGCTTTTCTACGACTCCAATTGATCCAAATACCGTAACTGTTTCCGATAACAAATCTGCGGGCTATTTAACATCGTTGGTCGTAACTGTTAAAAAAATGCCGCCTTCGACCGGTGTGATAAATGGGCAAGAGTATTTCTCTTTTAATGTCTCTATGGTTACAAGTGGTGGGAAAAAGCATGATCCAAAAATTTCGGTAGGACCAACAATTCCTAATTAAGGCTAATTTGTAATAGTGTTAAATTTTATTGCATATGTGTTTCGTGTGGATTTTATTGTTTTCAGTAGTTTGTATTTCCATTGCACAAATTTCTTCTAGCCACGGAATACTTAGCCATATGCCGCTAACGCCATGCTCCAGTGCTAATTTTATACTGGAGTATGATGAGTGCTTCTCTCCCGCTAAAGCGTACACAATTGCAGCAGTATAAAAAGTATTGCCACTACTTGGGAATTCTCGTTCTATTTTTTTGACTATTTCGATGGCTTCGGTGAACTGGCTTAAATGTGCCAGTGCTTGCGCTCGGTTGTGTAGCTTCAATAGGTCTGGAGTATTGTCAGTTAAATTTATGATGGTTTGATAATTTCTTGTTGCACCTTCGATGTTGCCAGAAGCTTTTTGGGCATCTGCTAAATTAATTAAGAAGTCTGTTTGTAATAGATTTTCAGCTACCACTTTTTCGAATTCTATGGTTGCGGATTCGTAATCACCTTGAAAAAATAAAGCTAATCCTAGGTTGCTTCTACTCTGAGCGTCTTCATTGATAGATATTAACTTTCTGTATTTATCAATTGCTTTGTCAAGATTTCCTTCCGAAAGCAGCCAAACAGCCTCCAACTTTCTAGCTGGAAAATGATTTTCATCTGTCTCGAAAATCTTCGTCAACGTTAGTTCTAGGTTTTTGTAGTCTGAACTCCAATAATAGCTGAGTGCAAGATTGTACAGATTAGTAGTCGAAGGAACTAGTTGAGATAATTGTTCCAGATAAAGACTGGCGTTTTGTGTATCTCCTACTGTTAAGTAATAGGTTCCGTGAGCATGTAATGTACTAATGTTGGATTTTAGATGTTGTTCTTTGGTGAGTATTAATGACTCAGCTTGATCAAATTGTTCCGCATTAATTAAATAATAAAATTCATGTAGAAAAATTTGCTGATGATTAGGAATGTTTTGCTTTTCAAGTTGGATTGTTTGGGCGAGTAAATTTAAATAATCTTGTTCCTGAGTTTGACTAAATAACTCATTTCCGATTCTGAAAAGTAAACGATAAATGCCTGGAAATAAAGGTTCTTGTTGTTGAAGTTTTCGAACATTCTCTAAAAGATTGGGTGCGCTTGAGCCTTTCTGGCTGTTTAATTGGTAAAGCTGTATGTATTCAGAATAACCGGTTTCACTTATCGAAAATTCAGGGGTTTTATCAAAGAGTTTTGGATAAATGCTCAGAACTGACTTTGAGATGGTTGGTAATATATCGTATTGCTCTTGTCTCAAAAATCTTTGTGTTGAAGCTCTTTCGGTCACTAACTGATCTGGATTTATTTTAGAAACGGTTAGATCACAGGTTACCTCTGTACAGGTCAGTTTCGGATAAATGATATCTTGCGCCGCTGAACGTTTTGCAAAGTCTTTTAAATTAACATTGTTTTTAAGGGATGAGTCTACTTCCAGTAGAGCGATATTCGAGTTCGATAATAGATACTCATCAATCCCTTGCAATATGCTCGAATGCAGTAATTCGTCTTTATTTGGGTTTTCCGGATTTGGCCATAGGTCTGGTGCGTAAACAGCGACGAGTGTTTGTGGTTGGTTTTTATTGTTTTGTATATAAAAAATAGAACCAGTCGCTACGATTAAAGCAATTACAATAAATGCTGCAAGTTGCCATCTGCGTTTAGAACTTTTGCGAACAGGTTCTAGCGGCTGTGTGTCTGATAGGTCGAGTGTGTCTGGACTGACTTTTTCAGACAGTATGGAGTTTAGGTAGGTTTCTATCCAAACGCTGCTCAGCGGTCTTTTCTTTTTGTCTTTCTCTAATGTTTGCAGAATTAAATTATTAATTCTTGGGTCTAGGTTGGGCTCAAAGTGAACGGGTTCTATGGGTCTTTCGTTCAGTAAGGCTTCTATGGTCTCTTTTTTAGAAGGATTTTTTCGTATATCAATAAATGGGTGGCGGCTGCATATCAGTGTGTAGGCGACACAGCCAAATGAAAATAAATCGCTGCTAAAGTCAACGTCATGTTCTAGAATTTCTTCGGGTGAAACCCAGTAAATAGAGCCAAATTGAGACGTCTTTTTTAAATCATTGTCTGAAAGGTTTTTGTGAGCGGAAAACAATTTTGACGAAATGCCAAAGTCACTCAATTTAACGATATTGTTATCGGATATTAAAATATTTTCCGGTTTTAAATCGCGATGAATAATTCCATTTTGATGAGCACAGGCGAGAGCTCCCGCTATCTGCTTAAGCCAGCGTAATTTAGTTGTTAAAGACGTATTTTGCTCAGTAATTTTAGAGCTTAGGTTTTCGCCATTAACGTATTCCATAACAATTGCGGGTGCTTGCTCGCCTTCAATGGTGTCATAGATTTGAATAATATTGGGATGATTAAATGCAGCCTGAGTTCGGGCTTCGTTCAGCAGAAACTCTTGTGATTTATCATCGGCCACATTGCCTTGCAGCTGTTTTATGGCGACTAGCCGATTTAAGCGTAGATCTTTTGCTAAATAAACAACACCCATGCCGCCTCTACCGAGTTCTTTAATGATCTCGTAGTTTTGGTAGTTGGGCTTAATTTCTGATCGATTTAAACTGATCGAGTCCATGATTCGGTAGCGGTTTCCGTGGCTGATTCAGCCGTATTGGTTGCTGATGATTTTTTTTGAGGGGTAGATTTATTGATAATAATATTATCGACGCTTAAACGTATTTTGCCCCGTTTTCTCTCAATAATGGTGCTGGAATCCAGCGAGTGCTTGCTGGCCTCTGAAATTTGTTTGCGAGCGCGAAATATCAAAATGTTAATGTGACTTTCTTCCAGCCCAACTTCCTGCGAAATTACCGTTTTACGGCACCAGCCTTGCTCTTGGACAACGTAGTTTTCGGCCACGTGCTTAAGCTTTTCACGAGCAAGATAAAGCAGTATTTCATGGTGGCTGCGTTCGCCAAGATCAAATTGTTGTTGGCCGTCGTTAATGACTAACGTGATGTTTTCTTCATCTTGGCTAACATCAAAAGTAAGTGTTAGCTGCGGAGCTTCTGTAGGCGGCTCAAAGCCGAGTTTTTGCGTTGCTTGTAAGGTTCCGCACAAAAACAGTTGGTGCATTTCTCCATCGACGCTGAACGTGCTGTTATGGTGTAGATATTCCGTTTGGTGAGTATCGTCGGCATGAATTTTTTCAAGGGTCCAAGCTTGTTGAGAGTTATCAAAATACAGAGCGTAGCTTGGATCTGCTTCTGAAGGCAGCAGGTTGTAGTTTTCTAGAATTAAAGATCTTTCTGGTGCGTTAGTAACCAATATCTTATTTGCTGGTGCACTATCGTCAACAAGCTGCCAGAGGTCATCTTGTATGCCAGCGAAGTAGAAGGTGTCTGAGCTTTGTATTTTTTCGGGTCGGCCCGTATCTAACTTGTTGCCGTTTAGCCAAGTGCCATTCATGCTCAGGTCTTTGATGCGCCAAGAGCTATCGAGATATTCTAGACTCGCGTGAATTTTTGAGACTTCTTTGCCGGCAATAGGCGTGTCGGCAATGTCCGCGCGTCTGCCCAAGGTGTGATGAGAGCGAAGCTCAAACTCCCGGCCGCTGAGTAGGTGTTTAATTCGCGCCATTTACTCAAATCCCTAGGTGAACAGAAAGCTATCTTACAGTGATTTTGCCGTCAAAGCGTTACGGTTTTGGCCGTAGCGATTATAACCGCCCAAAGATTGCGAGCGGCTAAGTTCGTGCTTTCAGCGCTGTACATCACAAAAAGAAGAACCAAAATTGCCTTTGTTTTTTCATACGAAGACGATTGTTTAAGATCCATTATCAGCAAGCAAAACGCCAGTTTGTTTGGGTAGTATGGTGCACCGTCGTGCGAAAGTGCTGATTCGTTCTTTATGCGATGGACAAAAACTCATTAATATGAATTTTTTTATCACCTTTTGTTTAGTATTTCTTTGATTTTTATATTCCTATGCTAACACCCTAGAGCACAATTAGGAATCTGGAAACTATTTGGAAAAAAGCCTTATTTTTTAATGCAATCTGATAATTGTGTCAGGTTTTGTTCGCTCTCATTCATCTGTGTCTAAATTACCTTTACCGTTTTCGTTCGAGTGTATCTTTAATAGGGTTTTTATAAGCGATATTGTTCTCATTTAAAACGGATGCGAGCTTTGTTCAGAGTTTTTCTGCGGGTATTGAGCAGGCGTTTGTGCGACGGCTTTTGGGGATGGTGTTTTGTTCGGAAAAGTATTGGCGTGATTTTGCGGACGATAATTGACTTTTGGGTAATTAAAGGTAGATATCATTGGGCGTTGTTGTAGAGGCCTCTGATCAATTCAAAGATGAGTCAATCAGAGGCTTTAATGGGTTAATTTTCTACCCAATTAAAGTGATCGGTGGCTTTTAGGCATTGGTCGGTGTTGAAGGCGTTTGCGGCATCTGCAATAAAGATTTGCAGAGCTTCAGATGCGGGGTAGCTTAAGTATTGAGAGCAATAGGCACTTTGACCGGGACCGACAACAATCTTTTGCTGTGCTTTTAGTGGACAGGATACGAGGCGATCCAGTGGCGACCATTGAAAGCAAATTTCATATTGTTCTCGATATTCAGAGGTGCTGCCTTCTGGTTTGAAGAAAGCCCACCATTGGCCGAATTCACTATTCGGATTGGTGCTGTTCCAAGCTCTAAAAAAGTCTGCCGGTAATTCTTGTGTGCTTTCGTATACTTGGCCTTTGCATAAACCTCCTTTACCCGCTTCTCCCAGTGCTTTATCCAGTAACTCTTGGTCATCGACCGCTTTAAAGTACTGCTCGAATTGAGCGGGGATTTCCGTGCTGCCCGGACAGCTTTCGCTGACAGACGCCACGTTATCTGTCTCTTTCGTTTGCGTGTTTTTGGTTGCTGACAGGTCGGTGAAGGTTTCGCATCCAGAAACAATGACCGTTAAAAGTGTTGTGAGCAGAATTTTGTTCATGTTCAGTCCAGTTGTTAACAAGAAAAGAGCGAGTGTTATTTTTATATCTCACGCTTTGAACTGGTATTTCTGGCAAGTTTTACGAATATTTTTTTTACAATTTTCATTTTTTGGAATTTCTGTAATTTACAGAAGTGTTTTTACTATGTTTTGTTTTAAGGCCGCAGTTTTTTTTGCGGGCATAATTTAATCGGTAGTTCTTAAATACCGTGCTGTTGTATTCGTACATGTTTTTTAAAAATATAAATGCATTAGAGCACGAATTTGGGTGGCGTAATCTTTGTTGATCGCCATAAAATAAGTTGGTGATCAGGGAGTTCTTAGGAATCTCCGATTAACTCCGTCATGATTTAATCACTGAGTGTAAATTGACGATTCCATGTTCAGACCCTTCACAACTATCATCGCTTAATGCTCTGGAAATACTTTATTGCTGAAAGCTCTGAGTTAATCAGAGTTTTCTATCATGATTAAAAGCCGTTGTTGAGATTGATACAACATGCTGGATTAAACATTTTTTGTATGATGGAGGATTTTTTGAGACCTATTATTTAAAAGCTTTTTGTCAGCTGTTTTGATTTTTAAATTATTAGCGAGATTGCTGACACTTCTGATTAACCGGTAAAAAATTAAACAAGGTTTTTGGTGATTAAAAAAATGCTGACAGAGCTATAAGTTTTAGTTGAGATACCTCTGATCAACGCCTCTTTAATTTAACCAGAGGCTGTAATCAGAAGTGAATGTAGCAAGTGCGATTACCAATTTATTTGCTATTTCGACTGTTTGTTTTCGGTTTTATATCTTCAACTACATCGTTAACGAAGATTGCAACACGTCCGAGATAGGCAGCTTTGGATAAATCGGAGTTTTCCTTAAATATTTACGCAGGAATAGCAGCTGGGCTTTCTTGGACATACAGCACCTCGTGAACAAATAACGCGGGCGGAACTGTCTAGGCCGCGTTTCACCCAAGAGATATTTAAAATCCGCGCGACACGAGTTAATTCTTTCTGTATTGAGTCGGGAATTTTTGCGGAACCGCCTGCGGCGACACAGGTTTCTTTTAGGCTCTGTGCAATTTCTTGAGCATTTTGCATCTGAGTATCTAAAGCGGGGTTAAGATCGATACCCGCACACAATACGTGGCTGTTGCCGGCTAAATCTTGTACTTTGAGCGATTCACAGGCGTAAATTCTTGGGCCGTCTCCGGCATCTAACACCGAAATCTGAGCCGAGGTTCCATCCGGGGCATCAACGTTGGTGATCATTCTGAATACAGCCCAGTGCTGGCAAGGGTCTTCTACCAGGCGCATGTTGCCCCAAGGCAGGGGAATGCCATTGCCGCGATACACTGCTTTGAGTGTGCCCGGTGCGTAGGCATCGAAATAATGCCAGTGTGGATAAGGCGAAACTGCGGTCATTCTGCGCATCACAACCGACGGCGTTACGCCAATGGTTTTGTGCACGTCAACACTGTAGGCAGTGCGATCAAGCAGTTGTCTGAAGGGTACTTTCGGGCACAAAAGGGCGCCGGCGAAGAAGCTACATTCGAAGTCTCGCCATGCTTGCAATATATCTCTAGGGTCTACATCCGATGAATTCGATAAGTCGAACCGACCTTGCTCTACGTTAAAGCCTTGGCTTCTGCCTGCCATTAATAAGCTCTTTACGCCGTCTTTGTCGTGCAAAATACAGTGACCAATGTGTACGGCTAGGTCGTATTTCATGCGAGCAGGTTGGGTTTTTAAGATGTTGTTAAGGCAAATTTTATTGGGTGACTCGAAATACGAGCGCACCATGTTGTTTGAGCGCACGCCAAGCTCATCGGCAATTTCTTCTGGTACACTGTCAAACCAAACGACTTCTAAGCCGAGTCGCCCAGCGATTGCAATCATATCGTGCTGATCTAAAGGCATACGCTTTTGACCAACTTCCTCAGCAGCGCGCTCTAGGTCAGGAAAGTGATTGCGATGGTATTCCTGATAAGCGCGGATTAATAATTGCGCAAATTGTCTACCGGTTGTTCCGGTTTGGACTAACATTTCAGGAAGGGCAATTTGCAAAATCTCATTTGAGAACAGAAAACTGGGCTCCAGTGCCATACCGCTAAGGCCACCACGGTTGGTTTTCACAGGACTGATCGCTTCATCGGAAGACACATCGTCTAAAAACCAGCCAATGTCTTTTTGAAAAACCTCCGCAATTACCCCGAGCATATCTTCACTGGGGACACGCTTTCCTCGCTCAATCATGGAGAGATATGACACCGAAGGGGCGAGATCTGCGTTGATCTTCACGCAACGTGACGATAAGTCTTCCATTGTTAAATGGTTGCTTTTACGCAGATTACGGATCTTAGTGCCGAGGAAATGGGATTTTCTAAGTAAGTTGTTTGAATTCTTCATTTTTGTGAAATTAACAATGTGAAATTTTTATTGTGAAATTTTAGTTAAAAAATTACTACACTAGCAACATGTTTCAACAGCAACTAAAACGCGAAGGGCAATCTCATGAACCAATCCACTGAAGCACCGAGACCAATCGACATGTCCCGGATTAACCAGGATTTGTATTCGTTCATCCAAAACGAAGTGTTGCCGCTCACCGATGTCAAATCAGAAGAGTTTTGGGCAGGCTTCCAACAGCTTATCGAAGACTTGGCACCGGTCAACAAAGAATTACTTGCAGTACGTGATGAAATCCAAGCCAAGATTGATCAATGGCATTTAGAACGCCAAGAAGGTTTTGAGCAAGCAGAGTATCAGGAGTTTTTGAAAAGCATAGGTTATTTGCTTGAAGAAGGTCCGGATTTCCAAATTGAAACCGCAAACGTTGACGAAGAGATTGCTTCTTTAGCAGGCCCTCAGTTGGTTGTACCTGTTAAGAACGCGCGCTTTGCATTAAACGCTGCCAACGCACGTTGGGGTAGCTTGTACGATGCGTTGTACGGTTCTGATGTTATCTCTAAAGAAGGTGAGTTAGCGCCAGGTAAAGAATACAACCACGCTCGCGGCGCGGCTGTTATTGAATACGCAGCAGAATTCTTAGACAAGTGCTTCCCACTTGCTAAAGGTTCGCACAAAGACGTTTTGCAATACTCCGTTTTCTCAAGCCATCTATTGGCTTACTTCGACGGCGGTATTACTTCTGGTCTAGAAAGCCCAGGACAATTCGTTGCTTACGATGGTGACGGCAACCACCCAGAATCCATCGTATTGAAGAATAACGGTCTTCACATTGATCTAGAATTGATTCGTAACGATCAAAAAGACAGCAATCACAACTCAACTATTACCGATATTTTGGTTGAGTCTGCGCTAAGTACCATTATGGATTGCGAAGACTCGGTTGCAGCGGTTGATCCTGAAGACAAGATCGAAGTTTACAAAAACTGGTTGGGCCTAAACAAAGGTGATCTAGAAGAGAGCTTTGAAAAAGGCGGCCAAACCTTAACGCGTAAAATGGCTGATGACCGTCACTTCCACACTCCGTTAGGTGGTGACTACAACCTTCACGGTCGTTCGTTGATGTTGGTGCGTAACGTTGGTCATTTGATGACAACAAGCTTAATGACCACCAGCACTGGCGAAGAAGCACCGGAAGGTATTGTTGATGCAGTTGTTACATCTTTGATTGCGACTATCGACCTTAACCAAAAAGGTAAATACCGTAACAGTCGTACTGGCAGCATCTACATCGTTAAGCCAAAAATGCATGGCCCTGCTGAAGTTCAGTTCACCTGTGACTTGTTCACACGTGTTGAGCAATTGCTTGGTCTTGAAAAGAACACCTTAAAAGTCGGCATTATGGATGAAGAACGTCGCACCACGGTTAATTTGAAAGAGTGTATCCGTGCTGCTAAAGAGCGTGTTTTCTTCATTAATACTGGCTTCTTAGATCGTACCGGTGACGAGATTCACACCAGCATGTTAGCAGGTGCCTTTATTCCTAAAGGTCAAATCAAGTCACAACCATGGATTGCTGCTTACGAAAACTGGAACGTGGATATCGGCCTTGAGTGCGGATTCACTGGTAAAGCGCAAATCGGTAAAGGTATGTGGGCGATGCCAGATGAAATGGCCGCCATGATGGAACAAAAAATTGGTCACCCAAAAGCTGGTGCTAGCACCGCATGGGTACCTTCGCCTACAGCTGCAACTTTGCACGCAATGCACTACCACCAAGTAGATGTATTCGCGACGCAAGAAGAGTTGAAAGGTCGTGAGCGAGCTTCTTTAACCGATATTTTGACCATTCCGTTGATGCCGCATGGTATGCAACCGACTGCCAAAATTATCGAAGCAGAACTGGAAAACAACGCGCAAGGTATCTTGGGCTACGTTGTTCGCTGGATTGATCAAGGTGTTGGCTGTTCGAAAGTACCTGATATCAATGGCGTAGGTTTAATGGAAGACCGTGCAACTTTACGTATTTCTAGCCAGCACATTGCGAACTGGTTGAAGCACGAAATTTGTACCGTAGAACAAGTTAAAGAAGTTATGCAGCGCATGGCTGAAGTTGTAGATCAACAAAATGCCGGTGACCCTAATTACCAAAATATGGCGCCAAACTTTGAGCAGAGCGTAGCCTATCAAGCTGCAGAAGCTTTGGTTTTTGAAGGCACAACACAGCCTAACGGCTATACCGAACCACTACTACATGCTTACCGCCAAAAAGCGAAAGCACTGTAACTGAAAGAATTTAACGCTGGACTCTCAACGTATTACCCAGAGGAGATTGACATGAGCAATTATTTAGAAAAAATCCAAGCCGCAGCAAGCGTTATTGATAAGAACGGTAATGCATGGCGTGAAATTAATCCTGAATACGCTGTGCGTATGGATCTTCAAAACCGCTTTAAAACTGGTTTGGATATCGCTCGCTACACTGCCAAAATTATGCGTGAAGACATGGCAGCTTACGACCAATCTCCAGCAAACTACACTCAATCTTTGGGTTGCTGGCACGGTTTTATCGGTCAACAAAAATTGATCGCCATTAAAAAGCACTTTGGTCAAACCAAAAGCCGTTACTTGTACCTTTCTGGCTGGATGGTTGCGGCACTTCGCTCTGATTTCGGTCCATTACCAGACCAATCAATGCACGAAAAAACCTCTGTTGCTAACTTGATCGAAGAGCTTTACACCTTCTTGAAACAAGCTGACGCTCGTGAACTTCGTCATATCTTCAAAGAATTAGACGCAGCTCGTGCAGCAGGCGACAAAGCAGCTGAAGAAGCGGCAATCGCTAAAGTTGATAACTTCCAAACTCACGTTGTGCCAATTATTGCGGACATCGACGCTGGTTTCGGTAACGAAGAAGCAACTTACTTGCTTGCTAAGAAAATGATCGAAGCGGGTGCTTGCTGCATCCAAATCGAAAACCAAGTATCTGACGAGAAGCAATGTGGTCACCAAGACGGTAAAGTAACCGTTCCACACTCTGACTTCTTAGCAAAAATCAACGCTGTTCGTTACGCGTTTATGGAGCTAGGTGTTGAAGACGGCGTTATTGTTGCTCGTACCGACTCTTTAGGTGCTGGTCTTACCAAGCAAATCGCGGTTACTAACGAACCAGGCGACCTTGGCGACAAATACAACAGCTTCCTTGACGGTGATTACATCGAAAGCGCTGACGACATTGCTAACGGTGACGTTGTTGTTAAAGCAAACGGCAAGTTGCTTAAGCCTAAGCGTTTGGCTTCTGGCTTGTTCCAGTTCAAAGCAGGTTCTGGTGTTGACCGTGTTGTACTTGACTGTATTACTTCACTACAAAACGGTGCAGACCTTCTTTGGATCGAAACTGAAAAACCACACGTTGGCCAAATCGCCGAAATGGTTAACCGTATTCGTGAAGTTGTGCCTGATGCGAAACTTGTTTACAACAACTCGCCTTCATTCAACTGGACTCTAAACTTCCGTCAACAAGTATTCGATGCTTGGGCTGCAGAAGGTAAAGACGTATCTGCTTACGACCGTGCTAAGTTGATGTCAGTTGATTACGATGCAACCGATCTTGCGCAAGAAGCTGATGCTCGCATTCAGTCTTTCCAAGCAGATGCATCACGTGAAGCGGGTATTTTCCACCACTTGATCACTCTACCAACTTACCACACCGCTGCATTGTCTACTGACAATCTTGCGAAAGGCTACTTCGGTGACCAAGGTATGTTGGCTTATGTTGCTGGCGTACAGCGTAAAGAAATCCGTGAAGGATTGGATTGTGTTAAACACCAAGACATGGCTGGTTCAAATATTGGTGATGATCACAAAGAATACTTCTCTGGTGACGCTGCACTTAAAGCAAGTGGTAAAGACAACACCATGAACCAATTCTAATTTGGTTATTGTTTGTTCATTTTAAACCGAGCGCTTGAAGCCCGCATTTATGCGGGCTTTTTTTAAGTTAATCTTTTATGATCATCTTGGTTGCCCTGCCATACATCGTTGCGTTATTAAATTCAGACAAGCAGCCGTTTACATAGGCGTAAACTTCCTTCCCAGCTAGCAAAGCTGATAAAGCCATTGTATATCGGCGATCCAAGTAGTCAGCATTCGCGCGATCCACAATTAAAGTATTACCGGTGCTAGTGGTTGTGCACGATTCTGTGTGATCGCGACCATCAAAAGTGATAAGTAAATATCCGGTATCAGACAAGTTAACAGAAGTTATTTTGTGGAATCCATTTCCTGATCCAGCTACTGCGTTAAATGAAGCTGCGGCAAAAATTAAAGATACAAAAAGTTTATTCACGGTTGAAGTTCCTTTGTGAAATGAATTGCGATATAGCGTTAGGTTCCGGTTTGAACAAAGGATTATATTGCTGAGTAATATTTATTATAAATAAAATATATTAATTTTATATTTTTGATTTTTATTATTAATAATTAAGTGAGTGCTTAATTAATTCTAAAGTAGGGGGAGAGCACGGATCTTTGAGAAGTGGCCTAGCTAACAGATTATTAAGCTAGGCTAATAGGAGTATATTTTTCAATGTTCTTATACTGTCTTGCTAATACCAAAACGATAAATACAGTCTGACTACGTCGGCTTCAAAGCTGTACAGGGGTTCTTCGCCAATGGCGAATTCGCCGTTTTGGTTGGCGGTTAGGTCTCTGAAGTTGTCGTAGTCGAATTCGATGCGGTCGTATTGAAGGTTGATGGTGGTTTTGTCGAAAGCTGAAAGCCATTTGGCTTTAAGTTCGTAGGAGATTCCAAAGCCAAATTGAATACTGGTAAAGGTGCTGAGTTCTTTGTCGCGGGCAAAAAAGTTGGTGGCGCCATCAAAGGGTAGTAGGTCTGAGTAGAAATCTGCTTGGGTTTGGTCGTTGGTTCTAACTCGCGCTTCTAGAATTAAGCCTTGTACGCTTTTGAGTGGATGAACGTAACGAATTTCGTAGTTTTCTGCTTCTACACCAAAGCTGTCGGAATAGGTGCGATAGTCGGCACGTAATGATGCCCGGTAAGGTAGATAGTATATGCCCTTAATAGAAAACGCATCGCTGTTGCGAGTGTTGGGATAAAGCTCGCTGCGTGAAGAGGCGGTTGTGCCATCGCCAGTTAAGAAACGCACTTGACGATAGGGGTTATTTAAAAAGCCCTGATCGGTAACGGTTTCGGCATTTAGGCTTAGCAAAAAGTTTTTGGTAATAACTTGGGTGAGTCCGATACGAAAGCGCTTCGAGTCGGAAAACTCTTCAAACTCAGGATCGCCTGTACGGCCAATGGTATTTTCACCGTAGGTGAAACCAATCGATAAGGTAGATAAATCACCAAAGAAATCTTGGCTAAAACCAATGTTGTAGGTTTCGGCTTCAAAGTCATTTTCGTTACTGTTGGTGTAACCAAAACTCATAATGGTTTTGTCGTACAGATAATCTGCACCAACACTGAATTCTTCCCGCTCTTCGGTATACGGACTACCAAAGGTCATTACGTCAATGGATGCACCGGTGACTTCATCGACATAATAATTACCGTAAACCGAGACTTTATCGGCAATATTTTTACGAACCAAAATAGATGGACCGTCGATTTTTACACCGCCGCCATCGTAAGAGTGGTAGAGAATATCGGCTCGATCTTCGGGCAGCACAGCGGCATTGCTTGTATTTAACAAACCAAATGACGCGGTTAACAGGACGAATGAACGCAGAAACAGTATTGCAGCAGTTTTATTCATAATGCTTTCAGATTAGTTACAACCGCAGCCACCGCCAGAACCGCCTTCGGCTCCACGTGCTGCTTCACGAGCGTCATAAACGTGATTGATGTAAGCCGCTGCTACAGGATCACGCTCAAAGCTCATAATAGGATCGGCCAAATTTTGGCGTTCATAGGGTTTTACCCAAGGTTTTATGGTGCAGCCCATCAGCATGAGCAAACACCATAAAAGGATCAGTTGAATCACTCGATTCATTCGCGGATCAACTCTTTAACTTGTGCGCGGTAGTCGTCTTCGTAACCTGGTTTGTAGCCGCGATGCAAAAAGCGCATGTTGCCGTTGCGATCAACCAATACGCTGGTCGGCATGGCGTCTACATCAAACAACTGGCTTACGGAGCTTTGTGAATCGTATAGAACTGGGAATGTAACAGGGATTTTTTTCAGCATGGCATCAGCGGCAGATTGTTCTTCATCAATGCTGATACCAATGACTTTAAAGCCAGCGTCGCTGTAGCGTTGATGCAGTTCATCCAAAAGCGGCATTTCTTGGCGGCAAGGGCCACACCAAGATGCCCAAAAGTTGATGAACAACACTTCGCCGCGATGCTCAGACAGGCGGAAGTTCTCGCCGCCGCGTTGTTTAAGCGTAAAGTCAGGGGCTTTAATGTCGAGCTCTACCGATGCATTGGCGGTAGATGTCATAAGTGTTAGTCCCAGAGCCAGCGTTGCCAATGGAGCTAATAGTTGTTTAAGAGTCATATCCTTAATCCTCGATAATCTGTTAGTTGGGCCAATTTGAACGGACGTATGACAACAGTTAGAAATAAATGTTGAATCCTAATGTGGCCTCTAGGTTATTCGTGCTTACTGTTTCGCCAAAAATATCGTGTTCAAAGATGTAATCACGAAAATCCAGACGAATACTTAGCCAGTCTGTTGGAAAGACATTCAGGCCGGCGCCAACGTTGTAGGTAAACTGCTCTTCGTCGGCAAACTCGGTGCTTCCAATTCCGGCAATCAAATAAAAATTGGTATTCAGAGCTCTTTTGGAGCCAAGAAACACTTCTCCGGGTAAAAAGTTATAGCCAACAGACAGATTGTAGTAGGTGACGTCGCGTTGATCATCTGTCAATAACTGAATGTCACCCGATAGACGCTCGAAGCTGGTTTCGCTAAGAGAGCTTTCTGCGTAGGCCGCTTCGATAAAAAAATCTTCACTCACATGATACGCAAATCGAACACCGACGACGTCGTTACTGCCAAAATCTTCGATATTGATCACACCAAAGTAGAGGCCGACTTCAAAATCTTCTGTGTCTAGATCACTTTCTTTGATTTCGCGACGCTCCAAATCTGGAGTAATAATCGCTTCTAAAACATCATCATCTTGTGCGTAAGAAACCGAACTGATTGCAGTCGCAACTATGGCAAGGCCTAAAAGAAAGCCGTTATTCCGAGTCGCCATTCGTTAATCTCCTCATTTTCGTTGCGATCCGTGACCAGTGTGTTGTTGTTGTATTGCAAGCGTGCAACAAAACGACGTCCAATATAACCGTAAATTCCGCCACCCACTTGAAGAACGTCGTTAGTGCGATCTTCGGTGCTCACCAGAGTTGCATCTGGGCTGATATCAATTGTGCCTGCGCCTAAAGTTACAAAGGGAGTGATTCTCCAGTTCGTAAATGGTGTTAACACAACGTTTGCGGTAAACATGCTGCTGTCTGAGAAGTCGCCAACCACCTGAGTTGCGTGAGCTTCAAGAGCGATGTTTTTGTTGAGATGCCAGCCCACATAGGCGCTTATGGAGTCAGAATTTTCGAACTGCCCAGCCGAAAAGCCAAGTTCAAACTTGCGGTTTGAGAATTGTTCAAATCCCGGCGTAGAAAACGCTACCACTTCGCCGTTTACGCCACGAGTTTTGTTAACGTCACTGACGTGAATCCAGCCTTTTTTTCCACGCTTGGTTTTTACTTTAATCCAGTCGGTGCGCTGTTTTAGTAGCTCAATGGTTTCGCCTTTTTCAAGGGCATGAAAAACAGGGTAGCCTCGGCCAGGGCCTGTGTGAACATCAATGTATCCTGTATCAACTATGACGTTGGTAGCGTCTTTGGCCAAACACGCAGGCGTGATGAACAGTAGACTACAAACGCAGATTAGGCGAGTGAAGTAAGTAGGCAGCGACAAAATATATTCCGTATTTTTAGCGAGTTAATGCTCAATCTTCCGGAGCATCAAAAGGGTTATTGTAATACTGTGCGCCTAAATCTAGCCACTCACTAATGAGTTTTAGTTCAGCGTCGGACAAGAATCCCTCATGGCTGGCTCCAGCTTCGAAAATATCGAAGAAAGAGCTCGCTTGTGCATTGTTAGCAATCATGCTGCGAACTACAGGGAAGGTTATGATATTTATTACTGGTATTGGTGCGCCATTTTCATCAAGGATGATGTTGCCGTTGGCGTCTGTCTCAAAAATGACATTGCCGTTTTCATCCCGAGCGAATTCTTCTTCGGTTCTTTGGACGAGGGCCCCATCAACAATGGCATCCTCGGTATCATTAGCCAATAGTTCTCTAAATGAGCGAAATTGCTGATTCCCGTCTAATGGCATTTGGCCGAGTTCGAGCTGACCTGCCGGAACCTGAAGTTGATCCATAGCATCACGAGTACTGTGACAAACTGTGCAGGTGTTGTTGCTGATTTCGTTACCATTGATATCAAGCGTGATGCGTTCTAAATCCCAGAGAGGTTGAATGTGGTCGGGGTAGTGGATGATGGTTCTACAGGTTGCGTCCCAATCATCTTGGCAGGCCTCAATGGCTGGTGCTTGTGTTTCTAGGTCGGCATACAAAAAGGAGAAGCTCGGGTCTTTTGGACGAATATTCGGGTCGGTCCAGTCGTCGACAAAAATCAAATCGACGCTGGGTTCACGAATGCCGTTAATGCGAGCAAAAGTCTCAGCCATGGTTTCGCCTTCAAAGGCGATAAGTAGAGGTTCGGTATTTGGGAAGTTGAAGCCGTTTGTCGGTGCGCCGGGGTTACTGGATGGTTGACTCGCATCGAGGCGACGCAGTGCAATGCTCAAATCATTGGATTGAATGTTTTCACCAGGGCGGGCGGTAAACCACGTTGGGCTGGTTCGGCTAATACGTTGACCTTGGGCGTTGGTGATGGATACGGTTAATGCGACATCGGTTGGAACCAACGTCATTACCGAGCCGTCGGGCTCAACAGGCACATACCCAATTATTTCGCGCATCGAGTTAGAAAAACCAAAAGCGGAGCGATCGAAGTCGAACACGTCATCGTCTGGAATGCTAACGGCTTTTTCTATTTTTAAGAAGCGAGCCGGACGTTGCGCCGCTGTTGTAAGTACAGGGTCAGCGAGCCTTGCGATACCAATGCTGGTATCTTCGCCGTTAGTTTCGTAAACGTTGCGAATGTGCAGTTCGGCAAGGTTAGCGTCAACCTGCATTTGATCAAGCTCGACGCCGGGTTGTCGATCGGCCAAGAACAAATCTTCTGCTCTCGCGCCAAAGGAGACCACATCGGTGTACATGACACCGACTGTAGCCGGAAAGATTGGCAGAAGCGTTCGGGCGGATAAATCGTAAATCCAAAGCCCATACAATGGTTGTGCTTCGGTAATGCCTTCAATTGTAAAGTTATCGTCGGTACAGGCGAGTGTCGCGCCGGTATTTGGATCTTCTAATCGGCAGTTTGTCCAGCTCACGAGCAGTCTTGAGGTACTGTCAAACAGGTCTGTAGCCGCGGCGAAGTACCCATTCAGAGAAATAGTATTTGGGTTGTTATCGACAGGAATCACACCAAATGCCAAGGATTCTTGCCCGCCGGTCATGTCGGCGTCACCGGGGTTGTCGACATTTATGGGCAGGTTGATGTCTTGGTTAGCGTCACTGAAATTATCAATATCAATTGCAACTATGTCGCCGCCCCAGTTGGTGGAGTTACGCGTTCGAAGTAGGGCGAGCATCCTGCCATCGGCCATAGGTTTCGGATCGAAAAAAACCGCTTGTGAGCCTTCAAAGCCTGTGGTTTGACTGTTATAGCCATATAACTGTTGATTGTCTTGACCGTCTGGGCGAATGCTAAACAGTGAAACACGGTTGGTTCGATCTTTGTTGCTCCAACGATTGAATACGATTTGTCCGTTGGCGATCACGGTGGGTTGTAAGTCGTGGCTTTGATTGTAAGTGATTTGTTGAATATTAATGCCGGTATTTTCCATGACGTGCAGTACAAAGCCATCTTCAGCGTTAGCTTCTGTTTGAGCGGCATACTGAGGTTTGCCATCGTCGAGTAAGACGGCACGGCTGCGCTCTTGGCGAGTAGAAGAAAAAACAATTCTCCCATCAGGAAGATAGTGCGGGTTCACATCTTGGCCTGCCTCGGCGGTGATGTCATCGACTATGATTCGGCGCAGAATATTTTCCGCAAGGTTGTATTCCCAAATGTTCCAAGTGGGCTGTTCGTCGTCATCGGCGTCTTCGATTTCAGGCGCTCGCATTGCAAACAGCAACAATTCGCCGTCGTTGGATACGCTCAAATCTTTTACATCGTAAAGCTCGCCTTCGGCAAACACTCCCTCAGTAACAATAAACTCCTGTGCATCTGAATCGGCTCGTTCACGAATAATCAACTCGGCCCCTGGGAAAAATTGCGTTGGGTCGAGCAGTTCGTTAGCAATCATATCGCCGTTATCATCAACCGGTATTGGTCGGCGAATGTATGCGATGGGGATATCTTGAACAACCACATCGGGCTCGTCGCCCGAACTGACACCACCATTGCCTCCGCTGGAGCCTGCGCCGCCGCAGCCTGTAAGTGCTATTGCTAAAAGAGTTGGCAGATACAGACGATGATAACGACGTAACAACATGGGGTTTCCCAAATGATGGTTAAATAAGGTGCTCGGTAAGGCTTTGGCCTAAGTAGCAACCGACGCAGACCAGTTAAATTGCTCTGAGTAATCTTTTAACGTGTATGAAGTTAGTTTTACTAACACTGAGTCTTCGCACAGACTTTTAATGCCCTGAATTGTCTGGAAATCCGCTAAATCTATCCGTGCCATAATTCACGAAATTAAAAGCACAGCTCGAAAGCACAAGATTCGGGATTTAAAACGGCAAACAGAAAAATGCTAGATTTATCAGATGTTTGATTTATTCATTAGCAATTAATAACTGAGAATACATAATTTAAAGATTATTAGAATATAATTTTGTTATGTTTAGATGTTATTTAAATTTAGACATTAGTGATGCTCTAACTTGAGACTTGTTTAACATCTACTGGCGCGAACAAGTCCTGTCTATCTCGGTTTTTATCCGCATAATATCAGTGAATTTGACTTGGATGCTGGTTTGCCGAGGCAACCATTATTTGCACTGATGATTCCGATAAGAAAGTGCTATTCCTTAAATTTGAAGATTTTGTGTTGCAATAAACACAAGTTTCTAACCATTAAAGGTTAAACTTTGTGGTTAACAACGATGATGGATTCTGTCCATTCAGCTCAAAATACTGAGAACATTCTGCGAAATCACATGATTAGCCTAGATAATGAAATAGGGTTCACCTTGCGAGCGTTTACCAAAAATGTAGCTCAATGTGCTGCTTTTGCTGTAGCTCTAGCTCTTTCAACATCCGTGCAAGCAGGGCCTTTTGAACAGGCCAAACGGATGCATGACCGTTTGGTTGGTGCCCCAGCCACTGAGTCAACGTTATTGGCCATGGCCAATTTAATTGCCGAGGGAAATGGCGTTCAGGCTGCTCGAATAGCCATGAACGATGAGCGGTTTTACAGCGTGACGGTTAAAAACTGGGTGACACCCTGGACTAACCGTGACGAGGACGTGTTTCGTCCGTTGAATGACTACACCGCCACCGTCATTGGTGCGACACGAGATGAAATCGATTTTAGACGTATTCTCTACGACAACATTCTTTACGTTGGTGCTGCGAGCACGGGTGTTGCGGCTTACTCTAACAGCAACAACAATCATTACGAGCAACTCGAATCACGCGGTATCAACCTTCGCGATAACTTAGAGCTGCGAGTGCAATCTGAGGTTACCGGGTTACCGGCCGATGCAGCATCGGGAATCATTACCAGTCGTGCTGGAGCGAGAGCTTTCTTTTTTGCCGGTACCAACCGGGCAATGTTCCGCTTTACCTTGTTGAATCATCTTTGTACCGATCTTGAGCAGCTTCAAGATAACACAAGAATTCCAGACCGAATCCGCCAAGATGTATCGAGAAGTCCGGGTGGTGATAGCCGAGTCTTCCTTAATAACTGTGTGGGTTGCCATTCGGGAATGGACCCTTTAGCTCAAGCATACGCTTATTACTCATGGAATTTTGATGTTGATACCGACCCGACCGGTGAGAATGGTCAGATTGACTACCACAGAGCCGGAGACATTGACCCGGTTACTGGGACTCGTGTTCAAGAAAAATACCTGATCAACAGTAATAGTTTCCCATTTGGATTTATCACGCCTAACGATAATTGGGATAACTACTGGCGCCAAGGAATTAACCGCGCCATCGGTTGGGATGAATCGCTGCCCGGCTCGGGATCTGGTGCGAGAAGTATGAGTATGGAGCTTGCTCACAGTGATGCGTTTGCAAGTTGCCAAGTTACTAAGGTATTTAACACTGTGTGTTTACGCCCACCCGTTGACGCGACCGATCGAAATCAGATTGATGCAATGGTCTCTAGTTTTCAATCGACAAACTACAATATAAAACAAGTGTTTGCAGAGAGCGCAAACTACTGCAAGGGCGAATAGGAGAATATCATGAAGACACTATTCGCATATTTTTCAATTATCTCCCTTTCCTTAGCTCTCGTCGCCTGCG
Organism: Sessilibacter sp. MAH3; assembly: GCF_054658275.1. Lineage (NCBI taxonomy): Bacteria > Pseudomonadati > Pseudomonadota > Gammaproteobacteria > Cellvibrionales > Cellvibrionaceae > Sessilibacter > Sessilibacter sp. MAH3. The sequence continues at coordinate 47,214 of NZ_BAAGIE010000009.1, forward strand.
GTGGTAGTAGTGGTTCTGGTGCGGATGTCATAGTAAACCAAGACACCAGTAACGATATTCCACCGATGGTGGTTTATAACGGTCCTGACCCTGCTAATGACGACGTTCAGAACTTCCGGTTAAATGTGTGGGAAAACTTAGCTCGTCCAGATCGTTGTGGCGCCTGTCATGATACCGGTGAAACACCGCCGACCTTTGTTCGAACCGACGATATCAACCTAGCTTATGCCGAAGTTAATGCCTTGGTTGATTTGGAAAACCCCGCTCAATCGCGCCTAGTTACTAAAGTTGCAGAACCGCATAACTGTTGGTTGGCGGTAAATTCCGTATGTTTAACTTTAATTGAAGGCTTTATTCGTGATTGGGCCGAAGCGTCTGGCACTTCTTCAAACTCTATTGAACTGACCGCTCCGGTTTTACGTGACGTTGGTGGTGCACAGGTCTTCCCGCAAGATTCTAGCGAATTTGCGGCGACGGTTTATCCGCTTTTGAGTGCATTCTGTTCAGATTGTCACTCGGAAGATTCATCCACACCACAGCAACCATTTTTTGGCAGTAGTGATGTAGATGTTGCCTACGCAGCCGCTCAGCCGCGTATTGATTTGGCAACACCAACCAACTCTCGTTTGGTAATTCGCCTCAATGAATCTCACAACTGCTGGAGTGATTGTCCAGACAACGCCATCACCATGGCAGAAGCAATTGCAGCCTTATCTGGCACCATTCCTGTGACCGAAGTAGATCCAGCGTTGGTTATCAGTCGCGCGGTTAACTTAACTAGCGACGGCATTATTGCCAGCAGCGGCGGTCGAGTTGAAACCAATCTAATCGCTCTTTGGGATTTCTCAGAAGGTGAAGGACGAACCGCTTTTGATACCAGTGGTGTAGAACCGTCCGTTAACCTAAATCTTACTGGTGATGTTGAATGGGTAGGTGGTTTTGGTATTGATATCGGTGACGGTGGCCGTGCCCAAGCGCCGACATCGCAAAGCCGTAAGCTCTATGATCTTATCACTGCAACGGGTGAATATACCGTTGAGGCTTGGGTCGTTCCGGCCAATGTCAGCCAAGACGGCCCAGCTCGAATTGTCAGTTACTCGGGTTCTGCGAATACGAGAAACCTATTGCTGGGGCAGACTGAATTTGCCTACGATTTTCTTGCTCGCAGCAGTACTTCTGACGCCAACGGTGAGCCCGCTTTGAGCACCGACAACGGCGACGAAATTTTACAAGCTACCTTGCAACATGTGGTTGCTACCTTTGATCCTGTCGATGGTCGACGTTTATATGTGAATGGTGTTCTCGTCGCAGAAGAAGGTGCTGCCGGTGGCAACCTCAATGCTTGGAACAGCAGCTTTGCGTTGGTTTTGGGGTCCGAAGTTGATGGAACAGATCCTTGGCAGGGTGTGATTCGACTGTTAGCTATTCACAACCGGGCTATGTCTCAAGAAGACATCATCAACAACTTTGAAGTCGGTGTTGGTGAGCGCTTCTTCTTACTCTTCAACGTTGAAGAGCACACTAATGTTTCTGAATCTTATATAGCGTTTGAGGTTCAGCAGCTAGACAGCTTCTCGTATCTATTTACCGAGCCGTTTTTCATCAGCCTTGATCCTAATGCAACCATTGGTCAGGTTCATATTGAAGGTATGTACCTTGGTGTGAATGGGCAAGAGGCTGAGGTAGGCCAAGCGTTTGCAAACTTGGATGTTGATATTACGACCGCAAGTTACGATCCAGTGAACGGCCAGGTGCTTTCACGATTGGGTGCTTTGGTACCTTTGGATTTTGGTCCTGACGATGATCTGTTCTTCTTGAGTTTCGATCAAATTGGCAATAGCTCTTTCAATCGTCCGATTCCGACGCCACCAACAGCCGCTCCGGCGCTGGATTTGGAGCCTGTGTCTGATATTGGTATTAAAACCTTTGCAGAGATTAATGCGACTCTGTCATCTGTTACGGGTGTTCCAATTACTCAGGCAAACGTTGCCGAGTCTTACAATACGTTGCAGCAGCAGTTGCCAACCGTTGAGAATATTTCTGGTTTCTTAACATCACATCAAACTGGTATTGCTCAACTTGCTGTCGCCTATTGTAACCAAATGGTGACTACACAAGGCTTAACCGGTCGCGATGCGCTGATTGATACGCTCTTAGATCGTTTACTGGCCAACCGTCTATCCGTCAATTCAGGTCAGGCACTTAACACGCAGCCAGACCCCGAAACTCCGGTTGGTGGCGCAACTCGTTCGGTTCGCAGCGAGTTAGAACAACTTTATGATCGTATTTTGACATCGACTAATGCTAACGCTGCCGCTACTGCGACCTGTGCCGCCGCTGCTGGTAGTGCATTGATGTTGGTTCAGTAATAAACGTTGACAAAAAATTAGTGTTGCTGGTGTGACCGGCAACAAACCCATATTAAAACCTGGATTGGTTGTATGAGCAGACGAAAAAACTTTCGTAATCTTGATGAGCCGTTGTTGTTTAATGACCACAAACCACTGACCCGACGCTCGTTCATCGCACAGGGTTTGGCCGCAGGTGTTTCAAGCATCGTTGGTGGCAGTGTTTTAGGGTTGTTTGCAAACCCTCGTAAAGCTCATGCGACTTTGTCTGATGATATTTTCCAAGTGCTCAATAACACTTGTGGAGGTATAGCTACGGCTGACCGAATTCCGTTCATCTGTTTCGATTTGGCCGGTGGCGCTAACATTGCGGGTTCTAATGTGCTTGTGGGGCAGCGTGGTGGTCAGTTGGATTTTTTATCGACCCAAGGGTATGTCAAACAAGGCTTACCCGCCGATATGGTTCCGCAGGCAGCCAATGTTCAGGCTGGTGCCTCTGATTTTATCAACACCGATTTAGGGTTGGCGTTTCACTCCGACAGCGGTTTTTTGCGTGGTATCTTAGAAAAAGTTTCAGCCGACACCATGGGTCGTACCAACGGTGCGGTTATTGTTGCTCGATCAGAGAATGACACCAGTAACAACCCTCATAACCCAATGTACGGCATCAACATTGCCGGCGGTGAGGGTGAGTTAGTGACCTTGGTGGGTTCGCGCTCCAGTATTTCTGGCGGCAACTCAGAAGCGCCGATCAGTATGATCAATCCAGAGGTTCGCCCAACTAAGGTCGATCGTGCCAGCGATGTTACTGGTTTGGTTGATACGGGTGATCTTGTTGGTCTTTTAAGCCAACAAGATACGGTAGCGGTAATGGAATCTATTTATCGCATTAGTGATCAGAAATTAAACTCTGTTGATACTCGAATTACCGCAGACGATGTAGTTAAAGATTTAGTTCGATGTGGCTACATTGGCGCAGCTGATCTTGCTGATCGTTTTGGTAATCCCAACGACCTTAATCCATTGGCCGATCCTGATCTTGTCGGGCCAGCCGGTGTTTTCTCTTTCGCCGAGTACAACGGTGATCGCGAATTTGAGAAAACGGCCTCCATCGCAAAATTAGTTGTAAATGGTTTTTCTGCGGCAGGTACCGTCACCATGGGCGGCTATGATTACCATACTGGTGATCGTGCAACCGGTGAGTTACGTGACCTTCGCGCTGGTAGGGCTATGGGTGCTTGTATTGAATATGCCGCTAAACTTGGTCGTCCGTTAATGCTTTATGTTTTCACTGACGGTTCTGTCTTCAGTAACGGAAATCGAGATGAATCGGTAGAAGGCCGAGGTAAAGGCGTTTGGACGGGTGACAACCAGCAAACATCATCGGCGTTTTTCTTGGTTTATAACCCAGGTTCCCGAGCAGTACTGATGGGATCAACGCCTAGTCAGCAAGCCATGCATCAACAAATTGGCTTTATGCGCGCCAGTGGTGATGTAGAAACGGCGGCGACCCCGGCATCGAATAACGTGAATTTATTGGTTGAGACCGTGGTTCTTAATTACCTTGCACTGCATAACCTTCAAGGTAATTTCGCTAATCTGTTTCCTAATCATGGTTTAGGTAATGTTACCAGTCGAGATGCGTTAACAGCCTTTGAGCCTATCTTTAACGGAAGTTTATCTAATCCGCTTTAGCTTCAAATACAATTACGTGAAAAAGGCCACTTAATGTGGCCTTTTTCATATCAATATTATGTTTTTAGTTTTCTGATTTTTACATATTAATTTCAATATTCTAAATACCAACTGCCATTCTCGTTCTTTCGATAAAATGGAAAAGACACCCAATAATATCGACCGGTTATATCGCTTGGCGCTGTGCAGTTATATCGACTTCTTCCGATAGGTAATGGCGAATTTGCTTGTACCACCAATGATTGATCTGATTGCTTGGTGACATTGATTTTGCCCTGCCCACTTGCGTAGCAGCTTAGTTGAATGGAATGACTTGATTTTAGTTTTACGATGGGAGTAGAGCTGGTGTGCGGCAGTAACGGATCTAACAAATGTGCGCCGGTTTCACCGTAGATACTGATGCTTTCCAAGGGTAGTGGCAGGCTATTCACCTTATCAGCAAAGGTATCTATTTGTCCGTAGTCTCCTCCAAAGGCAAATCTAGGCAGTGCCTGCCAATCACTATCGGCTCCTACTGCTCCGGAATGCTGAGAGAATCCTATCAAGCCCTTTTCTTTGAGAATTTTCTTAAGTGCTGAATTGAACTCTCCGTAAGGGTACGCGAAAAACGATGCTGTTTTATCGAAGTTTTTTTCGATAAATTCCTGGGCTTCGGTTATTTCTTTTGTGACTCTTTTTTGCCATTGCTGTTGGTTCTCCCCATCGAGAGATCTTATCAAATGTGGATGAGTCATTGTGTGATTGGCGATAATTGCGCCTTGATTCTGAAGATCTCTGAGCTGACTCAGAGATAAATATCCGTTCTTTCCCAACAAAGAGGGATTAATGAATACAACAAAAGGAATATTGTGAGCGTTCAATATCGGCGCAGCATTCGATAGCACCGACTCGTAACCGTCATCAAAAGTAACCAATATCTGTTTTTTTTGGGTGTGATCTAGATCGTATTGATTATTGAGAGAAGCAAACTGAGCAGCGTTTAAAAATTCGAAATTATCTTTAATCAATAATTCTATTTGTTCAGAAAATAGTTTAGGCGTAATGCTGGTAATCTTCGGCGTCTGTTCAGAAACGTGGTGATATTGAATCACAACCGCGGCAAAACTTTTCGCACTGCTGAGCGCAGCAAGTAATGTAAGTGTATTAAATAACGCAAGAGCCCGGTTTTTAAAGAAAGTTTTCATCGTAAAGTGTGCTATTTCAATAGCTTAGTAAAAGGTGAGATAAATGTGGGGCGTTTAAATCGCTGATAAGTTCACTTTTGTAATGAGAATCACTGCCTAGATTGGCCTTAAAAGATTCGCAATCATGATGTGATAGGCTGGGCTTGAATCTTGGAATGTTAATAAGTACTCATTTATGTGACTTGATACACACATGTATAAATTGTTCTTTTGTACTCTGCATCGCAACAGTGCTCAATCTACTAAAATAAATCTAAGTATTTTTGAATCTATATTAAAATTTATACCTACCGAAGTGTTTTAACTACTTTGTATTCAAGGTTCTATCGTATACTGTTCAAGTAAAATTTTAACAAACAAAGCCAGCGACTAAACCATATTTTCAACGCAAAGTTGAAGGGACTTGCTGGACTGAAGAATTGGACTCTCAGGAGAATAGTTAATGAATTTGCAAGCTACTCGCACTGGCAATAACAAGACCTTGGCAGTATTAGCTAAGTTCTTGGTTGTTGCTTTCACATCATTTGTATTGGTCGCCTGCGGCGGCGGTAGCGGCGGTTCTAGTGACAACGCTATCGGTGAGGCTCCTTCTTCTGGTGGTGGCGGATCGGCAACAGGCGAAGATGACAGTGGAACAGTAACTGTTGATCCGGTTGTTAGAATTGGTAACGGTACTGGTGCTAATTTCCAGCTGGGTGTTATTGGTGCAGACGATACTAGCTTGCAGGCCGGTGGCAGCACTACGTTGCGTATTAACTTTGTAGACAGTGATGCGGACCCAGTTACAGCCGTGCAGACGGTAAGTTTTAGTTCGCAATGTTTTGCAATGAATTTGTCTACTTTCAGTCTTCCAACGTTGGAAACTAACGGCAGCGGTTTTGGTACCACTAACTACACAGCGAATGGTTGTAGTGGCGAAGACGTTGTTACCGCGACTGCGGTACTAGCTTCAGGTGACGTTGTCGTTGCTCAGGTCACTTTAACGATTGAAACTGATCAGGTTCTATCGATATCGTTTGAAAGCGCAACGAATGAATTCCTAAGTCTTGCCGGTATCGGTGGTACCCAGACATCTCTTTTAACCTTCCGTTTGGTGGGTGCTCAGGGCGCTAGTATTGTTGGTGAGTCGGTGACTTTTACTACAGATGCTCAAAATAGAAGCGGTGGAGCCAGAATTGCTTCTGGTGCAGAAACAGATATCTCGAATGCTGAAGGGATCGTCAGCACAGTACTACAATCTGGCACAGCGGCTGGTAACGTCCGAGTAATTGTTACGCACGATGCAACTCAAATATCAGCGCAGTCTGACAGTATTGTGGTTTCTTCAGGATTACCCGTACAGCGTTCTTTCTCTCTTTCGCAAACCTCAGTTAATCCTTCTCGCGCTGGCTCTGCCGATGGTATAGAAATCGACGTTAGTATTCGTGCAACCGATCAATTCGGGAACGATATTGCTACTGGAACTCAAGTAAACTTCTTCGCTGAATGCGGACGTATAGAGCCATCGTGTGAAATTGGTGATGATAGTAGTTGTACAGTCACTTGGGAGAGTAACAATGCTAGCCAAGATGATGCTGGACAGCGCTGTTCTATTTTAGCTTTTACAGAAGGAACGGAAACCTTTGCGGATGTAAATGCTAACTTCGTGTATGAAGATGTTGATGTTTTTGATTTGGACGAAGATGACTTACCTGAGCCGTTCCTTGATGCGAATGAATCAGGCTCATGGGAGTTTGGTGAAATCTTCGTAGATCGTGTCTCTGGTCAAGCTAATGTTTATGACCAACCAAATGGCTTTTGGGATGGTGTATGTTTGATTGACATTATTCCAAGCGCGAATTGTGATGGAGACGATACAGCAACTATCTTTGCTCACGGCTTAGTTGTTGGCAGTGGTGATGGCGTTGGATTAACTGTAGAGGTTTATTCTGATGCTGGCCTTACCAATTTAGTAGCATCTTCTAATCATAACGGAATTTTGGAATTAGGAGGTGTGACTTCTGGCTTCTTAAGAATTTTGTTAGAGGACTTTGACATTGAAGGTAATCCTCCGGGTATAGGTACCGATGTTGATATTATGTCTTCAGGTGGTCTCAGTTTTGTCGCGGCCTCAGTAACTATTGATAACAGATCTACACCTTTTCCTGTAACAGTCCCTTTCACGGCTTCAGGTGTTGATGGTGCTATTAATCTAGTTGCTGATAATCCTGATTTAGATGGTGACTTCAGATTTGGAATTGCTGTTTCGCCCTAATTAGCTCAGATATTCACGTCTATGTGGTGCCCTAAATTATTTTCGGGCACCACAGTCTTAAAAATACTTATTTCTTCTTCATCGCCTGCGCAAGCAGTGCTCCCATACTTCCCACCCCATTACTCTTAACTTCGGCTTTTTCGAATTTTTGTCGATTAGCTTTCTGTTTGGGTTTCGATTGCCCTTGAGCGGTGATTTTCTCGCCCGGTTCGTCGCTGAGTCGCATGGATAATCCAATTCGTTTGCGAGGCACATCAACTTCCATAACCTTCACTTTCACGATATCGCCTGCTTTAACAACTTCTCTTGGGTCTTTCACAAAGGTATTTGAGAGTGCTGAAATATGCACTAGACCATCTTGATGCACACCAATATCAACAAACGCGCCGAAGGCTGTTACGTTTGTAATTGCTCCCTCCAAGATCATTCCTGGTTCCAGGTCTGAAATCTTCTCCACACCATCCTGGAATTGGGCAGTTTTAAATTCAGGGCGAGGATCTCGACCGGGTTTGTCCAATTCCGCAATAATGTCTTTTACGGTTAATAAGCCAGTCTTTTCGCTGACAAAAGCTTCTGCTTTTATGGAGCGCAAGAACTGGCTGTCGCCAATTAAAGATGTAACGCTTTTTTTGTTCTGTTCGGCAATTGATTCGACAACGCTGTAAGATTCTGGGTGAACTGCGGATCTGTCTAAAGGGTTTTCACCATCAACAATTCTTAAGAAACCCGCCGCTTGTTCGAAGGTTTTGTCACCAAAACGAGGCACTTTTTTAAGATCGGCACGAGTATTAAAGCGACCGTTGGTATCTCTGAAGGAAACGATATTATTTGCGATGCTTTGGGTGAGACCAGAAACTCTCGCCAGTAATGGTGCCGAAGCAGTATTTACCTCCACGCCGACCGCGTTTACACAGTCTTCAACCACGGTATCGAGGGATTTAGCCAATTGTGGCTGAGACACATCATGCTGGTATTGACCAACACCGATGGATTTTGGATCAATTTTAACCAGCTCCGCCAAAGGATCTTGTAGGCGTCTGGCGATTGAAATAGCCCCTCGAATGGTTACGTCCAGTTCAGGAAACTCTTTAGCCGCAAATTCGCTGGCAGAATAGACCGATGCTCCGGCTTCATTGACGATGACTTTTTGTGCTTTGATGTCTGGATGCGCTTTCAACATGTCGGCCACGAATTTCTCCGTTTCTCGACTTGCCGTACCGTTTCCAATCGCGATCAGTTCGATATGATGTTTTTTGCACAGCGCTACCAGGGTTGCCTCTGCTTCGACTATTCGATTTTGAGGCGGCGTCGGAAAAATCGCTCCGTGATCAACAACCTTTCCTGTCGCATCGATTACCGCAACCTTCACCCCAGTACGAAGTCCTGGATCTAATCCTATGGTGGGTTTGGCACCCGCCGGTGCTGCTAACAGCAAGTCTTTCAAGTTGTGAGCGAAAACCTCAATAGCCTGTTGTTCCGATCGTTCACGCATTTGGCCAATAAGATCGGTTTCTATGTGGGTGAGAAGCTTTATTTTCCAGGTCCATCGTACGACTTCTCTTAACCAAGCGTCTGCCGCTCGGGATTCATCCCTAATATTGAAGTGTTCAGCAATAATCGATTCACAAGGATGGCCGGCAGGGGGTTCAAAACCTTCAATAGTGAGTGCGAGCGTTAGAATGCCATCGTTTCTTCCGCGTAGCATAGCTAAGGCTCTATGTGATGGGACTGACTTTAATGGTTCATCGTGTTCGAAATAATCGAGAAACTTTGCGCCTTCAGATTCTTTACCGGCGATAACTCGTGCCGTCAATTTCGCATTTTCTAGCAGATAACGTCTAACTTTTTCGATTAAATCAGCGTTTTCAGCAAATCTCTCCATTAAAATATATTTTGCACCATCTAGGGCATCTTTTGGCGTCGAAATATTGTTTTCTGGATTCAAAAAGGCTTCGGCTGTCGTCTCTGGATTCAATTTTGGATCTAAAAACAATTTATCTGCCAAAGGTTCGAGACCTGCTTCAATGGCAATTTGGCCCTTGGTTCTTCTTTTTGGTTTAAAAGGCAGATAAAGATCTTCAAGCCGGTTCTTGGTTTCAGCAGAAATAATTTGATTTCTTAACTCACTGGTCAGCTTTCCTTGTTCTTCGATGCTTTTCAAAACAGTGGCGCGTCGATCCTCAAGTTCCCTTAAATAGTGCAAGCGTTCCTCTAGAGTGCGCAATTGGTTATCGTCGAGTGCTCCGGTCACTTCTTTACGGTAACGAGCAATGAAAGGAACGGTTGAACCTTCATCCAATAAAGTGACTGTTGCTTTAACTTGTTCGTTTTTTACACCAAGTTCACTGGCGATTTGTTCGTAAATGTTGTTTTCCATTAAGACTATTTTGCTCTTTTGACTTGAGTTGTTATTTCAACTGTGAATTTATGAAAGAATTTATGTGGTTTTTAATGCCTGCTGACATATTGTTTCCATATAGGTGCAGTATTATCTCGGAAAAAGTGGTGAGAAAAAATGTAATTGGTGGCACTAAATCGTTATAAATGTTTTATGAACTTTGAATGTAAATTATGGCAGCTGACCGACTAATCCAGCTTTTGGTAATAATGTTCATACCGGAATTGGGGTTTTCACATATATACGGTTTTGAACGTTCAATATTTTCGTCACTTGTGCATAAATAATTTCGTGACCTAGATCCCGGAAATTAACGAAATTTAACTATAGTGTTAATTTATTGTGTGTATAGTCACACTTAATCTAGTGTCTTTGAAACAAATTCTTAACAAAGTATTTTTACTCAAATATGAAGAGATTTTGTTAAGTTTTTTGATCAACTTAGGGCGTAGGAACTATCCTCCCAGCAGTCGTCTTGAGTCATAAAAATAAAAAAACCAATAAATATTCATCGTTGGTATTTCTTTAGCATGGTTTTTGTAAGGTAAGTTAAATTCTTAGAAACACCGTCTAAAAAAGCATTATTTATTTTATTTTAAGCTGCAAATATTAGCAGCTGCAGGAACATTTTTTTCTAATTTTTATTTTTTTAATTTTTTAACTTTAAATTTGTCTCGAAACGGAGTTTCCTAATATGAGATTTTTACTTTCATTACTCGCGCTGGTGACGGCTCAAGGTGCAAGTGCCCACGTACGTTGGTTTGTTAATTCACCCGATCAAGTATCTGCTTATACTTGGGTATTTCAGGATTTTCTTCTTGTCGGTATCGCAATTGGTGCGTGTGTGGTTGCTGGATTTTTATCTAAAATTCAACTGCCATTTGTTCGCAACGGTGCGTTCTTCAAACCATGGCCTCACGAATTGCAATTCCGTTTGCTCGCGGTTGTATTAGGTTGCTGGTTATTGTCGACTTTTTACCACGGCGAATTTATTGCTCCTAACCTAGCGCCAAGCGGCAACATTGAATTTTTGGTAGGTTTCCAAGCATTAGTTGGTGTTCTTTTATTAATCGGCCACCGAATTGCTAGTTACACCTTAAGTATTTTCTTCTTGATTTTCTTGCTAATTATCAGCAATCCATTTGTTGCTTGGATTGATTACGTACCAGAGCTTTTAGGTTTTGGTATTGCGTTGGCTTGTGCTTCTAACCCTGATCGCGCCGTTAAATATCTTCGTGTGTGTTTAGGTGTGCAATTAGTTGTGTTGGCTGTTCACAACAAACTGATTAATCCAAACATGGGTTTACAATTCCTAGAAATGCACCCTTGGAACTTCTTCCCATTAATTGGTTTAGACATGTTTAGCAATGCCAACTTTATTATCGGTATTGGTATGGCTGAGACTGCTTTGGGCGTGTTGTTAATTTTTGGTTTAGCGACTCGTTTGATTGCTGCTCTTGTAGTGTGCGTATTTGGTCTAACCGGCTCTTTGCTAGGTATCGCCGAACTTGTTGGTCACATTCCAATTGTTGCTAGCTTCTTGGTTGTTGTGTCTCTTGGTACTGGTGAAACCAACTTTAAAGAACTATCTCCAGCTAATTTGATGGCTTCTCTAGACGGTTTAGGTTCAAAAGTTACTGGTTTAATGTCAGCTAACAAATAATTAGTGTGACTGTTTATACAGTTAGATAAAGGGACTTTTTCAATGCCACATGGATGTGGCATTCCCTGCCCACAGTTTCCTTCATTAAGTTCTCCTCAATAAAGTTTCTCCCCTGTTGGATTTGTTATTTTCTCAAACTTCAGTTCTTTTTAATGAATATTTTTTCTCTGATAAATATCAATTTTTTTATTTTTAGGTTTTTTCTATATTAGTAATAACCCAGTGAAAAGTTAGTTTTCGTGTTGAAAACATTTTTGTCTTTTTATGTGGTTAATTGTCAGAATTGATTGTTTATTCGTTAGCTTAAGGGCGCGTTCTTGAGTGAGTGAGAATTTAGTACGACGGATAAAAAGATCTCTGAGAAGGTTTATATAATTTAGAAAATTCGAAATTCACTAACGGTTGTTAGCGTTGAATTTACTTTTGAAGGCGTTAGTAATGAGGCTACTCGGTAAGTAAGTTTTTACGTTTGATTAAAATTTGATTGAGAGTTTGTTCTCTATCGTTAACATTTATTTACTCAAGAAAATTCATAAACCAAGTCCATAAACCTAAAGAGAAATTTTTAAATATATTTATTCCCATAGCAGATTTTAGTAAATATAAAACAATAAGACCTGCAAGCGACAATAGAATAATTCCTAGTAATAAACTGATAATAAGGGTTCTAGCCGCGACGCGTTTTTCCCGAGCCGACATCTCACGGCGGTTTTTACCCATCAGCAAAACAACGTAGAAGCTCCACGGAACTAACGGGATTTTGAGTGTTGGTCTTAGATCGAGGAAATGGTTACTGTTTCTCTGTTTGATTAACCCTTGGGATAGATGTTCGAGTTGAGCCGCGTCAAACGTGGAGCGAACGTTTTCCGGCATGTCCGCAAGTAACCTCTTTAGCTCCTGGCACTCGTCGTGTAAACGCTTTTGTGAGTTGCAATCTTTTGGATTATTGATCATTTAAAATATTCGTAAACCCGTTAATGCGTTATGCGAATTCTTTACGTATAAGGTGTCATACCTGCGGTAGAAATCTGGAGCAGAGCAGACCAAGTAGCTGTGTGTAGATTCTTGGCCGTGCTGCTCTGGTTTCTTAATGTGCTGGTCTTTTTCAGTGCACGTAAATAAATTACCAACGTCAAAGTTGCGATTAAGTCTAGGAGTATTGGTAGATTTGAAGGCTTACCCTCAGTTACAAGAGCTTATCGACCGACATCGAAAATTATTTATTCTTACCGGTGCAGGATGCAGCACAGCCTCGGGAATTCCGGCCTATCGTGATAAACAAGGTCAATGGCAAGTTAATACACCCATTCAGCACCATGACTTTATGCAGCAACATCTTGTTCGCCAGCGGTATTGGTACAGAAGCTTGCTTGGCTGGAAGTTTGTTGGCACGGCTGAGCCCAACGCGATTCATGCAGCTCTGGCAAATTGGGAGCACAAAGGCAGAGTTGGTTTGCTGGTTACGCAAAATGTCGATTGTTTGCATCGTCGAGCGGGGTCACAGGCTTTGGTTGAGCTGCACGGTAGGCTTGATCGAGTGGTTTGCTTGGGTTGTGGTGAATATTTCCAGCGCTCGGTTATTCAAGAAGAATTGCACCAAATGAATCCACAAATTCTCGCCAAACTCGAAGTTATCCACAGGTCTATTCGTCCTGATGGTGATGTTGAGCTGGGAGATGTGGATTATTCGAGAATGGAAATTCCCTGTTGTCGCTATTGTTCAGGTGTCTTGATGCCGGATGTGGTGTTTTTTGGTGGATCGGTGCCAAAACAGAGAGTTCAGCAATGTTACGATGCTATCGACAACAGCGACGCCGTTTTAGCGCTTGGAAGTTCTCTGATGGTTTATTCGGGTTTTAGATTTTGCAAACGAGCCAAAGAGCTAGGGAAACCGCTTATTATTGTTAACCAGGGTGTGACTCGCGCGGACGACATTGCAGATTTAAAAGTAGAAGCTGATTGTATTGAGGCAATCCCCTCAATACATATTTAACTGAGCTACACACAAATTTGTTTTTGTAGTTGTGTATTTGGGTACTGTTTAGTTGTTAACCGTTTTAGCAGAGACGGCTTCGTAGGCGATGAAACCCATTTTTTGCCAAAATCGACGCGCGTCATCGGTGTGTCGCCACGCTACCTGAAAACTTTTAGCACCTGAGTTTATTAGGTCTGCTTCTATTGATTGAACCAGTTGGGTAGCTACACCCTTACGGCGATATTCTGGTTCTACCCACAGATTATGAATCAAGCCCACCGGTGTATTAATCGCTTCGGGCTTCTCATACACATATCCACAAACGCAGCCGACAATGAGCTCGTTGACTGCGGCGACCAACGTTAAGGTTGCCTTGTTGGATTCAATTTGCTCCGCTAGCGCTTCATGGAATTCTTGGCGATAGTCCATATTTGCGATGAACGGTGTCTCCGGCAGTGATACATCGAGTTTATGCCACAAGCTTTTGAGAACCTCTGAGTCATCTAAGGTCGCTTTGCGTAGGGTGCAGGTGAATTTAATCTTTGGGTGTTGCATGGTAAAACTTACTCAATAATCTCTGAATTGGAAAAACAATAAGTGTAGCCTAACGATTTTTATGAGTTTTCTGTAGTGACTATTCAACTAGGTTTATTTCGGCCGAATTTATGGGTTTATAGCATAAAAAAACTGGCGTCATACCATAAAAAAACCCCGCTTTTAGCGGGGTTTTCGATAGGTTACAGTAGCGGAGATGATCTCTTAGCCCTGTGGACCTGCGGCTTCAACGTCTTTGCTAACATCAAACTTGGTAATGTTTTGCGCGAACAATTTAGCCAGTTTACCAGCAGACTCGTCGTAAGCAGCCTTATCAGACCAAGCGTCACGAGGATTCAAGAATTTAGCATCTACACCAGGTACTGATGTTGGAATATCCAAATTCATGGCTTCAAGGTGAGTGGTTTCTACTCCTTCTAAAGCGCCCGCTTGAATTGCAGCAACAACGGCACGGGTGACAGGAATTGGGAAGCGTGCGCCTTTACCACCAGGACCGCCAGCACCGCCAGTCCAGCCGGTGTTAACCAGATAAACATTAGCGCCAAAGTCTTGGATGCGTTTCATCAACAATTCTGCGTATTCACGAGCTGGGCGAGGCATAAATGGCGCGCCGAAGCAGGTAGAGAAGGTTGGGTGAATACCCGCTTCTGCGCCCAGTTCGGTAGAACCAACGCGAGCGGTGTAACCAGACAAAAAGTGGTAAGCAGCAGCTTCTTTGCTCAAAATAGCAACAGGAGGTAATACACCAGATACGTCACAGGTTAAGAAGATAACGTTTTTGGGTTCACCAGCACGGTTTTCTTCAACACGCAGTTCAACGTGCTCTAATGGGTAAGAGCAACGTCCGTTTTCGGTAAGACTGGTGTCTGAGTAATCGGGTATACGAGTATCTGGGGTGTGAACTACGTTCTCAACAATCGCGCCGAAGCGAATTGCGTCCCAAATAACGGGTTCATTTTTTTGGCTGAGATCGATGGTTTTCGCGTAGCAGCCGCCTTCCATATTAAAGACAGTGCCTTTCGCCCAACCGTGTTCGTCATCACCAATGAGGTAACGTTCTGGATCGGCAGAAAGAGTGGTTTTACCTGTACCGGATAGTCCGAAGAACAGGCAAGTGTCACCATCTTTGCCAACGTTGGCAGAGCAGTGCATCGGTAGAACGTCTTTTTCTGGGAGCAAAAAGTTTTGCACCGAGAACATAGACTTTTTCATTTCTCCGGCATAACGCATGCCCGCGATCAATACTTTGCGTTGGGCGAAGTTGATGCAGACGATACCTTCTGAGTTGGTGCCATCGCGCTCAGGCTCACACTCGAAATTAGCAGCGTGAAGAATACGCCACTCTTCTTTACCTTTTGGGTTGTAGCTCTCTGTGCGGATGAACATGTTATGCGCAAACAGATTGTGCCAAGCTGTTTCAGTAGTCACTTTTACAGGGATGTAATAGTCGGTGTCTTGACCAACATGAAGATGAGATACGTAGTTGTCTTTACCAACCATGTATTCTTCTACACGATCCCAAAGTGCATCGAATTTATCGGCAGGGAAGGGTCGGTTAACATTTCCCCAATCGATAGCTTCGGAAGTAGACGGCTCATCAACGATAAAACGGTCGGCTGGAGAACGTCCAGTACGAGAGCCGGTCTCTGAAACAAAAGCACCTGTGGAAGACAAATAGCCCTCGTTACGACGTAGTGCTTGTTCAATTAACAATGCTGCACCTAAATCCGCGTATACGGTGGCTGTGGCCTCTTCTGTCTGTGTCATTAGTTTTTGTCCTATGAACGAAGTGGCCACTCGGTGAATATGTTGGTTAACTGTCAAGCATCAAGGAATATCTGGCCACTGGGATCTACCTTGGTGCACCGTCAAAACAGCTTTGAGGGGCGATGGATTATGACAGAAAAGCCGCTCAATGGCGAAGAGCTGTGTGGATGAATTTACCGTTGGTAACAAATTTCTCTATTTAGCTTTCTAG
Source organism: Sessilibacter sp. MAH3 (assembly GCF_054658275.1). NCBI lineage: Bacteria > Pseudomonadati > Pseudomonadota > Gammaproteobacteria > Cellvibrionales > Cellvibrionaceae > Sessilibacter > Sessilibacter sp. MAH3. Next base: position 63,264 of record NZ_BAAGIE010000009.1, read on the forward strand.
TGAAGTGTGTGCTTCTCTTTGTTGAAGAGAATTTTCGCGTCATCGCGAGTAAATTCGTAATGTGACAGGCAAAACTGGCAGTCGATCGTAATGGTTTCTTGTTCATCGAGCAGATCAAAAACGTCTTTCTCACCGAGAGAAATAAGCGCATTAGCAGATCGTTCTTTTGAACAGTTGCAATTGAAAGAAACCGAGGTACTGTCAAACGTTCGCACTTCAAACTCATTAAATAGTCGATACAGAAGCTGGTCTTGGCCTAACTCCAAAAGCTCAACATCTTTCACGGTTGACGCAAGATGTACGACGGTTTCCCAGTACTCTTCGTTGGTATCGCTTGAGGCGTTTAATTGTTTGGGTAAAGCTTGAATCAATAGGCCCGCGCAACGATGCTTGTCGGCGGCAAACCAGAGTTTGGTATTGAGTTGTTCAGATTGAAAAAAGTAGTGTTCTAGGCATGCCGCTAAGGTCGGGTATTCCACGGGAACTATGCCCTGATAACGCTCGCCGTCTTGAGGTTCGATAATGATGGAAATTACACCATTACTACCGATTAGCTCTTTAAAGCTTAGCCCGTTTAGGTTGGATGTATCAGCGTCTTCTTCTAAACGAACTACTGCTCGCAATTCTTTTTGATTGGTACATTCCGCCACCAACAGTTTCACAATTCCTTCGCCGCGCGCTTGAATCGATAAAATTCCCTCGAATTTAAGTGTCGAAGCAAGCAGGCTCGCCGCAGCCAAAAACTCACCCAACAGCAATTCGATACGCTCGGGAAAGCCTCGCCCGCTAACCGCGGCTTGGAATGTGTTTTCGAGTTGCACCACTTCGCCACGAATATCGGCTTGTTCAAACAAAAAACGTTTTTGTTGATCTGAAGTAGGCTGATCCATAAATATATCCGTTGGTTATTAAAAAAATCTAAGATGCTAGATTATTGATGCCCTTGACGATAATTCAAGGGCTGCTGTGTTTGTTTTAGTGACGTTGCTTTTGCGTTGCGCCACGAATTTTTATTTTAGGAAGGCTTTGGGAGAGATGCTGTAACAAGTGTTTGCTAAAAATCGTACAGGCGCGGTACTAAATTGATTCGACAAAGTTAGTTCAGTGACATATTTTACTCTGACACTACTTGCAATATTTATCGATAGCCTGCTTGAGCTTTTGCTCTCGGCGCGCACGTTCTTCTTCAGAGACATCATAAACCGTCCCATCTTTATCTTTGAACACAACCGGACCTTGAATTTTTTTCAGTTCGACGCGCGCTTTGGAGCAATCTTGCTGACGAAGTGCTCGCTCACGTTGTTTTTCTCGCTCTGCTTGTTGCGCTACGGCTCGCTCTTGTGGTGTCTCTGGTAATGCAGTGCCAAATTCTGAGGCCGGTTGGGCCTGAGTGACGTTAACAGGGCCAATATCTTCTTCTTTAATATCCTTCGCTTTTTTGTCGTCGGGCTTTTTATCGCTGTAATGAACTTTACCGTTTTCATCAACCCAACGATAAATGCCTCCCTGAGACCAAGCTTGAAAAGAAGTGGTGATTGCTATGGAGCACAAAGTAGCTGCAAATATTTTTTTCATGATGTAGTCGATTTTAGTCGAGTCGTTCTGTAAGTAATTGTTTCAATGCTGTTGGATGTCAAAATTCTAATCTATTCAAGCATCGACGAGCAGGTTAAATTTCCAAACTCCTAAAAGCATCACAAACTGAATTAGTCATCAAGGCTGTGAACGGTTTTAGATGTTAAACCTGTTTGTATGGCGCTGTCTGTACGAATCGCTTGAGCAGCTTTTTCCGTTCTTTGATCAAACAAGCCTTCCGAATAGGATGATGGCAATCCATAGAGCTTTTCGATTTTCTCTTGTGTGGCCAGTGCTTCTTGATGGTCGATAATCATCTGAAAACCACGATCATCGGCAAGATGGACGAAGTCACCGTTGTAGTTTTTAAGTGTGTTTGCAAAACTGGCAAAGTCTTTTACCGGTTCACCATTCATGGTGTCGATCACCCAATTACTCCAGTTATGGTAGCCAAGGTTAACATCTGCGGCCAAAACCTTCAGTGCGACGACTAATTCTTGTCGATCTGGCGAAGACCACACTTGTCGAGAATACAAAAACTCAACGGGTGCTTGATTGTGCCAATCTCGGCCCCAGCGTTTAATAAGGTTCATGTTTAAAGGTACGAACACCACACCGCCATAGACAAAATATTGCGGCAATTGATCGTACTGCGGCCCCAATACTAGGCTGCGATTAACGCGGCTCTGTTCGGCAATTGTGTTGACGGTCATTTCTTCGCCGTCGCGAAGCAGCGTAAATTTGATGCTATCACCGGGCTGTAGGTTATCGACGACAAATTTAAAGTCAGCGCGTAAATCGTTGTCGATTTTTACGGTTTCGTTATCGGCAATTTCGTAGTTGTTGATCCCAAGAAGAATATCACCTTCGCGTATTACCTCTGCGGCGGCGCTGTCTTTAAATACCTTTGTCACCAAAATGCCTTGATGATCACCTTTAATTTTGTAGGCGCGTTTGCTGGCCGGGTTTTCTAAGCTCTGGGTGCGAAATCCAAGATCGGGTATACCGTGGAAGACACCGTCTTTTGCGTCTTCAAGAACATGCTTAATAACTGACGGCGGCACAAAATAACCCAGGTTTTCTGCCCGTCCGCCCGCGGTCGCCTGCATGACCACACCGACAATTCTATTGTCAACGATCACCGGGCCACCGCTGTTGCCGGGGTTAATTGCAGCATCAATTTGTCCGGCCAGAAGATAACTGCCGGCGTGCGCGTAGCGCTGATGCTCGACTCGCGAAAGTATGCCGCGGGTAATGCTTAAGGTTTCACCGCCAAAGGGAAATCCGAACACAGATACTTCTGTCAGTGGGTCTGGTAAATCGCCGATTTTCAGCGGATTTAATTCATCGAAGAAGCTTTTATCCTCAACTGCTAATATGGCTAAATCAGCTTCATGGGAGACAAAATCAACTTTCGCTAGGTATTTTTGTGGGTCATTGTGTTTCTGGACTTGTAAATATCGTGCGTCGGCGATGACGTGGGCATTGGTCAGTATTCGATTACCGTCAATCACGGCACCAGAGCCACTGGTCTGCTCCAAATTAAGCAAGCGCCAAGGCGTAAAGTAATCCGGTGCGGCTCGGGTGGTATGAATCTTAATTACGGCTTGTTTTAATCGTTGCAGCGCCTTTGCATCTTCAGAGATGTCGTTAGCTAAAACGGTGTTTGCGCTCACGCACAATAACGCCAAGGCTCCGATTTTTACGGATTGGAAAATTCTCGCCATCACTAGTCCATAACGGTGTGTGTCTAAAAACTGTTTGATCGAAACGCGCACAAATAGACCCATAATGCTTAATAACCCTTAAATTTAATTCATTGCAGAAATACCCGAAATTAATCCGTTCGTTAAGGTATTTCTTCATACACACTGCCAATTCTGCAAGCAATAAAGGCTTTTTTGAGGTCGGTAGTGATCGCTAATTTCTCAATCTTCTTACCAACAGCTTAGATGGATTTGGCAGGACATAATTTTTCCTGAACCGTTAATCTTCGTCTTGGTTTGCCTGTGTATCTATTCGCTTGAAACGGTGAATTTGACGGCGCTGTTTTTTGTTTGGTCGGTGTTCGGATAGAACGCCCATAATTCCACCGGCTTTTCGTTGCTCGGCGGCGGTTTTACGGGTGGCAATACTTTTCTCGGTTTCTTCGTACAGTAGTTGAGCTTCTGGCGCACCACGTCGTTTGTCTGACAGCGCTTTAACTTCAACTTCGATCTTGTCCCAGCCTTGCTGAATTATCAGGTTTAAGCCAACGGTTAGGTCTTTACTGGCTTTCACTCGTTGTCCTTCGCAATGAACCTTGCCGCCTTCTATTGCTTGCTTGGCCATATTCCGAGTTTTAAAAAAACGCGCTGCCCAAAGCCATTTATCGATTCTTACTTTATCCATATTGCCCAATTAGCTTGTAAATAGGAGGTCGTTTGTTGAGTTTTTCGGTAATAGTGCTGAACATTGCTACCTGCTTAAGTACAATACAAGCATTCTTGCTGGTGAACTCTTACGGCTGTGATTACACCGCATTATTTGGGATCAATGGCGCATTCGCAATCCTAGATTAGGATTCAAGGCGCATATTTTGTTTAATCATTCAGATTATTAAGAAGAAGTTTCTTGCGTATTTTACAGGTTTTACCCGAGCTGAATTCAGGTGGTGTAGAGCGTGGCACCGTGGAATTTGGCGCTTACCTTCAACGTCACGGACACGAATCCCACGTTATATCCGCCGGTGGTCGATTGGTTAACCAATTACAGCAAGAAGGCTCGATTCATCACAAACTGCCCGTTCACAAAAAAAGTCTTTTGTCGGTTCGCTGGGTGCCAAGGCTTCGACGTCTTATTGAAGAAATTTCGCCGGATATCATCCACGTACGCTCCAGAATGCCGGCGTGGTTGACGTGGTTGGCGATAAAAAACGCTACTACGCGACCAGCTCTTGTTTCTACTTTTCACGGTTTGTATTCGGTCAATCGATACAGTGAAATCATGGGCTGTGGTGATCAAGTCATTGCTGTGTCTGAATACGTCAAAAACTACATTGTAAACAGTTATCCTCGAATAGATGCTGAGAAGATCAGTGTGATCCACCGAGGCGTTGATACCGAACGTTTTCAGCTTGGTTACCAACCGGATGCGGAATGGTTTTTACGTTTTCATCAAGAGTACCCACATCTCAAGGATCAGCCTATTGTGTTGATGCCGGGGCGACTTAGCGCTTGGAAAGGTCATGAGCACTTTATTGCGCTAATGAAGCGACTCAAACAGCAGGGAATTCAAGCACAAGGCGTGATTGTTGGTGGCCCGACGCCGGGAAAAGAAGCTTACGAACAACATCTGCAGAATCTGGTTGACCAAGAGAATTTAAGCGATGTAGTGACCTTTTTAGGACATCGTTCAGACATACAAAATTTGTATTCTATTAGCACAATTGTATGCAACTTATCGGAAAAGCCTGAGCCTTTTGGTCGCACAGTAATTGAAGCTCTGGCATTAGGAAAAATGGTTGTCGCCTTTGATGAGGCGGGGCCCGGCGAATCTTTGGCGGAGTGCTTTCCGAGTGGTTTGGTAGCTAAAGGTGACGAAAATGGGCTATTTTCCTGTGTGACTCGTCTCTTAAAAGACCCACAACCTGCATTTATTAAAGAAAATTTCACTTTACAATATCAGGCTGAGCAAACGCTTGCTGTTTATGAGCGAGCCTTGTCTTTGCGTCACCGTGAATAATGGTAAAGCTGGCGAGATTGCAAAAAAAACGCCTAAACCCAGGTAACTCGGCGTTCACAAAAGAAATGATGTTGTCTAGGCCGGATCGGTATTTGCGATTGATGATCTTATTGTCAGCCGCTATATTGGCGCGTTTATGACGACTTACTAAAAGGCTTTAAATCACTACTTATGCGCATTCTTCACGTAGCTCACCAGCAATTGCGAAAATACGGCCACAATCGAGTTAGTTGGGCTCAAAAGCTTTACTTCGGTTTAATTCGAAACGTGCATTGTGTGCAGGCGTTTAGTGATCGAGACGTAGCCGCCTTTGAGGCGCCCTTTGGTATTCGTGATCTGGGTAAGAAAAAAGCCAATCAGCGCTTGTTACAAACCGTCGAAGCCTTCGAACCGGATCTAATGGTCGTGGGACATTGCGACATCATTACCAATGAAACCCTAGAAGAGGCGCGCAAGATAAACCCAAGTTTAGTGATTACCGGTTGTAATAACGACCCTTTATTTGTGCCGGATAATGTCGAGAAGATTCGTCACCGTGTTGACGTTGTGGATGCGATGTTTGTTTCTACCGGCGTGAAAGAGCTCACTCAATTTGAAGGGAAGCGCGCGAAACTTTGGCACATGCCCAATCCTGTCGATAGCAGTATCGAAACCTTTGATAGCTCCGCTTACGACGACCTTCCCGCCGATGTCATTTTTTGCAGTAAAGAAACCACTCACACCGAACGCGGACAACTCGTCTCTTATTTAAAAGACAATCTTCCCAAGGCGGTAACCTTCAGAACACCCGGTAGTTTTGGTGAAGAGAACGTTTGGGGGCGAGATTATGATCGAGCCTTATCACAATCAAAAATGGGACTTAATTTAAATCGCCAAGAAGCGTTTCATTGGTACTCGTCGGCGCGAATGGCGCAATTGGCCGGTAATGGCTTGCTGACGTTTACCCATCAAAATGGTCGTTTTGATGAATTTATGCCGCCTGAATCTCTGGTGTATTTTTCCAGTGACGAAGATCTACAAGCGAAGATTGTTGATTTTCACCAAGACAACGCCAAACGTCGGTACTGGGCCAGCCGAGCGCGTGAGTTTTTCCATCGCGAAATAAACTCTACGTTGTATGCCCAATACATTGTCGAGGCGTCTATGAATCTCAAGTTCAGCCACCCATACGTTTGGGCTTAAGTGTTAGTGGATACACTCGATTTAGGTGGATCTGAAAACGCTTTTGCTCGTGGCGGTAATCGCTTGTGTTTTGTTCATCCCAAATATCCTGACCAATGCGTGAAAGTCTTACGTCCAGATAGAACACCCGAGATTAAACGTCAGGAGCGCCGCTTTCCCAGAAATTTAAAACCGCTGCGTTATTTTGATGATAATTACCAAGAGTTTAAGGTTTATCAGTTAATCGAAAAACACATTGGTGAAGCTGCGTTCCAATTAATACCTCGATGTTTTGGTGAAATATCCACAAACTGGGGAACTGGGTTGGTCAGCGAAATCATTAAAGATGAAGATGGTTTGGTGTCTTTATCATTAAAACAATACCTTTGGGTGCACGGTAAAACCGACACAATTACCCGCGCTGTAGCAGACTTTATCGACCTATGGTCGAGACTTGGCATGCCGTCACGAAATTTATTACTCCATAATTTGGTTGTGCAAACAAATGCCGACGGTATTCGTCGAATTGTGGCTATCGATGGTTTAGGTTGGCCAGATGTATTGCCTTTGGCCTATTTTGTAAACTTCCTTGCGCGGAAAAAAGCCCGAAGAAAAGCACAGCGCTTATGGAACAGCATTGACGAACTGCTGCATAAAAAAGCGGTGGGCGGTGATTGGGGTTACCATGGCTGGATGGACGACCAACAACGTCGGTTAGTCAGTGGCGAGAGCCCTTAACTTTTTTAAAAAGCGTGTGCAAATACAAACAAATAATTTTTGAAATGAACGTATAGATGGTTAAACGATTAAAAGTTGCGACAGCTCTAGCCGGTGCTCCAGTAGGTGGTGCCGAGACATTTTTTACACGTTTCTCATGCCAACTGCATAAGACGAACGCGGTTGATGTTCGGGTTTTTACCCGAGATAACGCCATACGCCAACCGGAATTCGACAAAGCGAATGCAAACGTCGAACATTTTCGTTTCGGTGGAAAACTCGATTTGATCGATCATTGGGCTTACCGCAGGGCGTTGAAAAAATTTGCTCCCGATATCGTTTTGACTTTTATGAACCGTGCCACACAACTAACGCCAAAAGGTGATTATCAATTGGTGGGGCGCTTAGGACATTATTACGATCTCAAATATTATCGCCATTGCGATTACTGCATCGGTATTACCCGAGGTATTTGCGACCATTTAATTCAGGGCGGTATTCCTGCCAGCCGAGTGGTGTATATTCCCAACTTTGTTGACGAGACCGTCGCCGAGGCTGCGACCAAATCCAGTTTAGGTATTAAAGATCAAGAACCTATGATTCTTGCTCTGGGTCGATTGCATGTGAACAAGGCATTTGATGTTTTAATTCCCGCGTTTGCCAAACTCGATGCAGGCGTTTTGTGCATAGCGGGTGATGGCCCGGAAAAAGACGCTTTGCAAGCACAGGCAAAATCTCTGGGTATTGAAGATCGCGTCAAGTTTTTAGGATGGCGCACGGATATTAATAATTTATTGCGAGCGTCCGATTTGTTTGTTTGCTCATCGCGAAGCGAAGGCTTAGGTAGTATTGTTCTAGAGGCCTGGTTTAATCGCTGTCCAATGGCAGCCGTGGCTTCTCAAGGCCCCGGTGAGTTAATTCGTCATGGTGACACGGGTTTGCTCTCGCCAATCGACGATGTGGATGAGTTGAGTGAAAATATGCGCGTTATTTTGGCAGATCAGTCTCTTGCACAATCGCTGTCTGTAAATGGCTACAACGAATACCTGCAAAATTACAGTCGAGATAAAATTATTGGCGATTATTTAGATTTCTTTAACACAATTGCGGTGTAACGATTTATGCAGCAATTAACCTCTGTATTCTCGGCTGGCAATACTTTTGCGCGATATTGGCTAAATTTTTGGTTTGGCGCTCTATTAGTAGGTTTTTATTGCGTTACCGTTGGATTTTTTGTTTTTCCGAGTAATTCTGGTATTCAATCTGGCTTTTATTCATTAGTAGCTTTGCCAACGGCAATGATTTTGATTTATCAGAGGCCGAGCCAATTAAACACAAAGCTGTTTTTATTATTTTTGGCAGCACCCATATATTTAGCTGTTTCCAGTTTTTGGGCCGACCCCAATGTCGCAGACACTTATCGCGAGCCATTATTTTTTTTAAAGTTATCACTGCTGCTATTTTTGTTTTTCATTTCCATTCGACTGCTGTTTGATCGGTACCAACAATTTTTAGAAATTTGGATTTACGTTTTTGCCATTATCGGCTCGGTGAGTGCATTAGTCGGTCTGGTCGATTACGTCATTGAACATCATGCAGTTCTGCCAGCACGTTTTCCTCGATTTAAAGGTGTTATTTGGGGCGGCGATACCAATCGAGTTGCCGCCTTCTACGGTATCGGTTTTTTAGCAAATTTGTACCTCTTAAATAAAGGGACGCTTAAATTTAAAATAATTGCCGGGCTTGGCTTAATTCCAATTTTAATGTGCATTCTACTGGCCCAGAGCAAAGCACCGCTTGTGATGCTGGGTCTTGCCGTACTTGGGTTTTCTGCTACCGGTCTTAAGCGCAAAAACTACCTTTGGCTTGGTATCACCTTAATTATTTTTAGTGGTATAGCTGCTTGGTTAGTCTTTGGAAATAACACCTTTGCACGCTCATACTCCTTTTTTATTCGCGGCGAAATTTGGTCGAAGGCTCTTGAACAGTTGGGCGACCAGTGGTTTTGGGGGGCGGGATTGAATTACCGAGTTAACCTTATTGCCGACGGCACTACCTTTGGACAAGCTCATAATCTCTTGATCGATGCTATGCGATTTGGTGGTGTCGTCGTAGTCACGTTATTAAGCGCGCAAATATTGTGCGCATTGTATTTGTACATTTCACGAATACAGTTAACCGCTTTGAATATTTTTCTTTTGGCTTGGTTTTTAACGGGTTTGGCTACCGCATTAGTGGAAGCTCAGCAACCCTTAATTCGACCCAGTTATATTTGGCTGCTGTACTGGATACCCTTAGCTCTAATTTATCAAAATTCGAAATTCTCTCGTAAGGCAAGTGACAGCACTTGTCGTGAGCTTGAATAAACAGTGTTTGGATGTAAAGACAATGAAGTCAACTATTCGAGTGCTTGCCTGGCCCAAGGACAAAAACAAACTCAGCAATCCTTATAATTTTATTTTGTACGGAGCCATGTCTTCGAATGTAATCGTTGATGAGTTTCATCATCGATCAATGCGGGTTTCAGGACAGAATATTTTTCATCTTCATTGGCCCGATTTGTTGCTGCGTGATAAGCGTTGGTGGCGAGCAGTATATCGATTTTCTCGCTTATTAAGAGCGATTAAAAAATTTAAACAGCAGGGTGGCAAAGTGGTGTGGACTGTTCATAATTTGCAGCCACATTCCCTTCGATTTCCCCAGTTGGCCGAATATTTTATGGAAAAATTCATCAAAAATGTTGATGGATTTTTATTTCTCTCCCAATACAGTCGTGACTGTTTTTTGGAGAAATATCCTCAATTTGAATCTACCCCTTGGGCAGTCACGCCTCATGTGCATTATCAAGCTTATTACGGGGTGGCGGATTTGTTTGATGATTCAAAAAAATCAATGACTTCCAACGATACATCGGACGAAAACTCTAAAAAATATACAAAACCGACTATTTTAATGTTTGGTAAAATTCGTGATCACAAGGGATTGGATGCGTTAGTTGAGGCAAAGTCACAATTACCTGAAGGTTCCTGCCAGCTTTCGATAGTGGGTGATCTAGGAAAATATCAATTAGATCAAGACATATTAAAATATATTGATCGTGATGCAAACATAACGACCACCTTTGAATACATTCACGATCGGGATATTCCAAAATATTTTTCAAAATCCTCTGCGGTAATACTACCCTATACAGATATTCTGAATTCGGGAACGGCGGTCTTAGCTTTGTCATTTAATGTACCGATAATTGCACCTAAAATCGGTAGTTTAATCAGCTTAAGAGATGAATTTGGCGATGACTGGGTTTATCTGTACGATCAACCTTTAAACGCAGAAAAATTAGCCGCCTCTTTAGAGTGGTTGAAGCAGCGTAGGTCTGGCACAATTAACCTTGCTTCATTGAAACCAGCAAAAATTGCAGAACAAACCGAAGACTTTTACCGGATATTGATCGATCGTTAGTTACACAAGACGATAAAAATATAACTCAGGGGATTGAGTTTTGAAGTTAGCTGTAATTACATTAAATCCTAAATCCGAACCTGTGCAATTACTTACAGAGTCTTTATTGAATCAAGGTTTAATCGTTGACGAGTATTATGCCGTCGATGGTCGCGAGACTATGCCCGCAATGGAAAAGGGTGAAATTCTCGATCAAAAATTGGCAATGTTTAATCGTCGTTGGCCACTCACAAAAACCGAAGTAGGTTGTTATCTTTCCCATCTGCGAATTATTCGTAACGCCTACGAATCCGGTGAATCACATCTGTGCATATTAGAAGACGACGTAATTGTTGAACCCGAGCTGGCTGAAGTTCTTGCGCACATCACTGCACTGGATGACAGTGCTCATTTTGTGCGACTGATGGCCTTAAAACGTCGCAAGCGTAAATGGATTTCTGCGCTGACTGATAAGTATTCATTAACTCGGCCGCTACGAGGATCTTTGGGTACTCAGGGTTATGTGTTAAATCGAGTGGGAATGGGGCGGGTGTTAAAGTACGCTTCTGTGATTTCTATGCCGATCGATAAATTCTACGACAGTTTTTTTCTATACGGTTTGAATGCTTATACCGTTGAACCACACGTTATCCACGAACGACATGAATCTTCAAGTATTATTAAAACAGAAGGTAAGGTGATGCCCGGAATTTTTTTGTGGATGGGTCATCGTTTGTTAAAGTTGTATCGTAGCCTTCATCGTACAAAAAATTATTTGTTGAATTACTCGCACTACAATCCTGCTCAATACCCCAATAAAGACATCAGCAAAAGCAGTCGATTTCGAGACTAGAACTTTTGTTATTTTGAAAGTCTGTTTCTAAAAACGCTTATCGATTTTTCTTTTAACTGCTGATATAAAAGTTCTTTAATCGGCCGAATATTTTGAATTAAAAATCATTCAACGTTAGATTCTTATAATTTCAATAATTGAATTAATTTTTGAGCCGCTTCAATGTGCGGGTTTAACGGTTTATCTCGCTTAGGCGGTTCTTTAAACTCTTGCTGATTAACTTGCCCGACCAAATTTAGCGATAGTAAACTTTGATTACTTTTTTCCAACTTGTTTTTCAGTGATTTACTCGTTAATCCTATAATACCAACAAATGCTCTGGTATTGAGAGCTTCTGCAATCATCGATGCTGAATCAGCTGTCACCCAAATATGCTGAGTTTGATTTAATTGCTCAGCAAGCCATTGCTTGTCGAGATCATGGTGATCAAAAAAATTAATATTGCTAAAACCCCGTAGCGATTTCTGTAAATAATCGAAATCGGTAACAGGCGTTCGACGTGAATTTGCAATCTTCCACTGTATTGTATCGTAATGATTTACTATCTTTTTTATCGTTGCCGAGAGCGATTCAATATGCCATTCATAATGTTGATTAATACCACCCAGTAAAATCAGCCCAAAGGGTCGATTTTTAAAAGAGCTATTATTAGGTGAATAAGGTTTAGTCACTTCACCTGACTCTGGGGCGAGCGCGATTGGAGTAATAATTCTTTTCGCAGACTCGGTATAACCATCGTGAGCGGGTGTTAACACCGCATCAAAACACGCGAGAGGAAGGCTTGGATTCATGATAATGACGGCTTTAGCGTGCCATTTATTTTTGGCCGCTAAAACGGATAGATGAGTTCTATGGCCTACACCAATACAAATATCTGGAATAAAATCGATGTTAAAAATATCCGTCGAAAATGCGATGGCTTTTAACGCAGCTGTAGTTTTAACATAATGAGCGTCAATAACTTCTATTGCTCTAAATTTTTTTAACCCTTCAATTAACGCATGGCTTTGTTTTTCGTGTCCGGGTTTGCCGTCAACAATACGTAATATTTTTAAAGTGTTATTGGTTGTCATTCTAGTTGGGAATAATTTCATCAAAATGGTGAATGGCCGGAAAATCTACAATTTCACGTTTTTGTTGGCTGTCTGGCTGATGTATACATAATAAATGTTTAATGCCAAAATCTTGAGCCGTTCTTAAAATTCTCACCGTATCATCGATGAATAAAGTTTTTTCTGGATTAAATTTTTCCAGCTGATGAAGAGACTGCCAAAATTCTTGCTGCTCTTTGGGATATTTAAATTGATGCGACGATAAAACCACATCCAGCCATTGATCGATTTTCGTAATTTCAAGTTTTAAATTCAAACTGTCTTGATGGGCGTTGGTGATCAAAACCAACTTTTTATTCATTTTTTTTGCCGCTTTTAAAAATGCTTCAACATAAGGTCTAATTTGAATTTTATGCTGAATTTCACGTTTTAATTCGCCCACATTCACTTTTAATGCCGCTGACCAAAAATCCAAACAATACCAATTCAGAGTTCCCTCGTGCTCTTTTACTTTCGGCAGAATATGTTCAGTGGCTTCGTCCGCCGAAATTCCGTGCAGTTCGCCGTACCGCTTCGGTAAATGCGTCAGCCAAAAATAATTATCAAAATGTAAATCCAGAAGCGTGCCGTCCATATCCAATAGAATGGTGTCGATATCGTCCCAGTCTACAATTGTGTCGTTCATTAGGGCATTCCTCTGTTGCTTAGACCGCATCAAACTTCGATGGTAAGATATTAGGTTCGAAAATCAAAGACTTATCAAAATAAGGCATCCTACAATGAACGAGACATTACTTAATTGGGCGCAATCGGTTCACAAGATTTGCGAAGATGCTGGCCGAGATATTTTGGAAGTCTATAATCGTACGGGCAACATTGAGGTAGAGACCAAATCGGATGAATCTCCGGTAACCGCTGCCGATTTGGCCGCTCATCAAACCATTATTTCGGGACTGTCTGAACTAACACCCGATATTCCCATTCTTTCGGAAGAATCCGCGCTACCGGATTACAACATTCGTAAACAGTGGTCTCAATACTGGTTAATTGATCCATTGGATGGCACCAAAGAGTTTATCAATCGCAATGGCGAATTTACCGTCAATATTGCATTGATAAGAGACGGTGACCCGATTCTTGGTATCGTCTATGTACCTGTAAAAAAGATTGCCTACATTGGTGTGCAAGAACTTGGTGCTTGGAAAATTTGCAACAATGAGCGAAGTGATATTCGCATTCGAACCGTGCAATCGCAAATCGAGCATCATCTCCCGATAGAGCTTGTCGCTAGTCGTCGCCATGGCGCGGAGGCTGTTGAAAATATGATACAAACCCTTGAGACAGAATTTGGTCAAGTTTTAACCAAAAGTATGGGCAGTTCGTTGAAACTTTGCTTGATTGCTGAGGGTGAAGCGGATTTATATCCTCGACTCGCCTTAACGTCTGAGTGGGATACCGCAGCGGCGCATGCCGTCGTTAACGCCGCCGGTGGTAAAGTAATCGACGCCAATTTTGATATTTTGAGATACAACCAAAAAGACAATATTTTAAATCCATATTTCTTTGTGATTGGCGATACCACTTGTCCATGGGAGAAAATTTTATCGCCTTGGAAAGGTATATCTCCCGATCAATAAGTTGAGATGATTTGATCCAATAATTTTAGTGATTGAATTTTAATATAAATTTTGAATATTCGATCACTATATTTTTTTGATAGTCATTTGCTTTTTGAGAAAATTAAACTACTCAAAACTATCTGACCACTTGGTTTTTTACTTCAAATATTTTCTTTTTTCCAAATTAAGACCCTTCTAAAAAGATTCATTCTCTTCGCTCTATCTATCCAGTAACGATAGTTTTCAATTTCAAATGTCGGCATTATTTTAAATATAAAAATAATCAAGGCTTTGTTACTCGGTTAATTTTGCTAAATTCCTTGGTTTAAGAAATATTTTGATAAGAATCAACTTCTCGGATCGCATTTTTAATAGTTACGATAAAAGTAATTGAATTGCTTTGAGCACGTACATGATTAAATCTATGGCTAAGTGGTTATGGTTTTTAATCGCAGCGTTGGCATGAAACGGTTAAACACAAGCTTTCAGCGTGTTAGCTTTATCTGCTGTTATAAGATTACTTTGGATTATTTAAAAGTGATTGTGTAAATACAAATATTAGTATGTATTAATTTTTTTTGAAAAAACAAAAGTTTTTAATTAACGATTGACGAATGAGAAATTAAGCAGTAATTTGTATTCAGTGTTGAACGATAATTACATAATGTGTTCGAGCTGTTAAATACTTGGCTGTAAATCTTAAACTCAACTTTTATTTATTGGGCATCTCCCAGGTGCTAATGTTTTCAATAAAATAGAAATTTCCCCCGTATTATTTACAGGGTAATTATATATAAGTTTTGTGTTTTCCAAATTTTCTACTTAATTAAAAAGTGTTTCTGCATTTTTTAATTTAATCGGTTTTTTAGTGTGTCAAAAATAAAATATGTATTTTTGATGTATTAATATTTTGGGTAGTTAGTGCATTATTTTTAAAGTTAATTGTAAAAAATAAAAATAATTAGATGTGCCTTCACGTGTGAAAAAAATTTTTTCAATAAAATTTAATTTCGAAACGATCATTTTCTTGGGTTATCACTATGAAATCATTAAAACAGTTGCCATCAAATGTTGATATTCAGCTTTCGGGTGTTTGTAAGGGAAAAATAATGGCTGAAATTACCAGCTTGCAAAGACAGCTTGAAACTTACAGTATCGATACAGAAGTGATCGACATCGCCGTTCTTCAATCTTATAAAGCGATGATTAATTCTCGCCGCCAGTGGTTATCTGGTTTACCTGTGCATTTTTAATTTTAAATCGTTTTCCATCTAAGTCGTTGTTGTCGTTGTACCCTTCCTTGTAGAAGTGTTTTTTAATTTTTTTGTAATCTGACGATGTGCTCATTGAGAGTGCTCCGAAGAACATGCAAACCACATTCAAGTTAACTTGAGTGTGGTTTTTTTTCGACTTCGATTTTATATCAATGAAAGCCCTGATTTACGGTCTATTTATAAGGTCAATAAAAATCTGTTCGACGATTAATTTTTGAAGAAATTAATCGGCATTTATAAATTATGAATTGCTATATTGTGCTAAATTTAAGTTGTTAGAAAAAATTTATCGCAGCAATAGTTTAAATGATGGTGCAAGTTGCGGAAAAATAAATGAGATATTCTTAATATGCTTAAAGGTTTAAGTGTGACCGGCTTTGATATAATTATTTGAATTAATTAATAAATTAAAAAGATAGTCTTCACTGGTTGTTTCTTTTCATAAAATTACTGCTACCCTTTTTCTATACTCCTCCTATTCTGTCTGATGATCAGTTGATTTCTAGATCGGATTAATTTCCAAATTAGATTATAAGTAGCTAACAATCGGGTATTTTTCTATGTCTACGAACAGTGGCTTTGATCCAGAGTTTTGGTACGTTGTTAATCACAAGTTCCATCACTTGGTTTATAGAAGTCGGGATAAAAATAAAGCGAAGGACTACGCAAAACGAAGAAATGCACGCTTAGAACAAGATTTAAAGGAGTATTCTGTAATATCAGGCTTTCAGCTTCAGTCTGAAGGCTTTAGCGAGGCAATGAAGGTTCCGGTAGGAGGCCTTTAACTGTGATGTAAATCACGGGTTCGCTCTAAAAATAATATTTTTCGATGTTCTGCAATCAAACATGAGGATGAGACGTCATTTGATACGAGTCCAATAAAACCTATTAAGGAAATCTCAAATGGCGAACAAAACTCTTCTTACTGCTGCTCTTCTAAGTGTTGCTGCTATCTCTACAACCGCAGTTGCTGTACCTGGTACACCAACCGCTTGGGAAAAGTGTGCTGGCATTGCTAAGGCTGGTCAAAACGATTGTGGCGCTCTAGACGGCTCACATCACTGTGCTGGTCAGGGCACTGAAGAAGCTTCTGAATCTGAATGGGTTTATGTACCTGAAGGTACTTGTGAAAAAATTGCTGGCGGCAAAGTTGCGGCTGTAAAGCCTGCTAAGTAATTTATTAATAATGTCTTCAATAGATTCATTTGCTGGGAAGCAATGCTCTCTCGGTGTTGAGTACATGGGCGCAGGCTTAGGTCTGCGCTTTCCACATATTTACGAAATACTCTCACAAAAGCCTAAAATTAACTGGCTTGAAATTCACATATGCAATTTCATTAATGGTGGACTAAATCAGCAGTTGCTCTATGAGTTGTCTGAACACTATCCGCTGAGTTTTCACGGTGTGAGTCTAAATTTGGGCGGACCTGAGCCGATAGATGTTGCATATCTTCAACGCTTAAAGCAACTCACCAACGAATTACAGCCAAAGCTTGTATCAGAGCACGCGTGCTTCACCTCCTTTGACGGACGTTCTTACCACGATTTATTACCGGTACCTTATACACAAAAATCTGTTGAGCATTTTTGTCGCCGTATCGAGCAGGTACAAGAAACCATTGGTCGTCCCATTCTGATCGAAAATCTGTCTCGTTACGTACAATACTCAGAAAATGAGTTTTCTGAGGCGGAATTCCTATCGCAGCTATGTCAACGAACTGGGTGCGGTCTACTGTTAGATTTAACAAATGCTTATGTAAACGACAAAAATTTAGGTATTTCGATAGATGCATTCATTGATGCCTTGCCTCATCAATTTATTAAAGAGATTCACTTAGCCGGTTTTTCCACCCACGATGAATGGTTGATTGATACGCATTCTGCTGAAATTCCACAGGAAATCTGGAATCTCTTAGAGCTTTATTTAGATCGGTATCATAACGTCTCGGTTCTGATTGAACGCGATAACAATATTCCCAGTTTTCAAGAACTTTATAACGAATGTTGTCACGCACAATCTATCTTAGACAAGTATCCCTCTTAGGCGAGAATAAGCGACAAAAAATATTCATAATTGTTTTATTCGTTCAAGATTGAGATCAAAAATTTGCCCACGTGCAATGATAATGTAAAGAAACTCTAACCAACCCAGAGTTTGCTAAAACCTAGAATTAGATAAACAGAATTAGAAAAACAAGATCAAAAATAGAGCCAGAAAAGCAGAGCCAAAATAACAGAAAATAACACACCAATATTTATAAGAAGTAACTTAGGGTAGCCGGGGATCTAGGAAAATGACAGATATTAGTCGAGATGTTGACCAGCAAAAATACAATCAAGCGCTAGAGAAATTCGTATCGTCAGTAAACGGTAATACTGCCTTTGACGGCGATTTTCAAGGCAATATAAAACCCTATCAAATCAATCAACGCATGTTGGCATTAAATGTACTGCGTAATAATTTTCCAACCGTTGAGAAAATTTTAGGGGAATCTGTCTTTACAAGCTTAGCTCAAGTGTACGGTAAGTATTATCCGTCTACCTGGTGGGATGTAAATATCTTTGGAGATCAATTCGCCGAATTCTTAGCATCGCAAATAAATAGTGCGAAAGCTGACGCCTATAACTGGGCATTAATTGCCGAAATTGCACAACTTGAATATGCGTTTATTGATCGCTATTACTACCCAGGTCACGACTCTACTCCCGAAGTCCTAATTGAATTCTCACATTTCGATTACGAGGCTCAGCAGTTAATTAAAGAAAATCATCCTAATCTGGTTATTACTTACAACTGTTTGGATCGCTTTCAAAGTACCGCTAATGGAGAAAAATTTCATTCGTCTCATTGGAGTGTTGATTCAAGCCAAAAATCTAAGTTGAAAATATTTTCTGCGAGTGTTTTCCGGCAGAATTTTCAGGTAGTGTCTGCGTTTTCGTGTTCAACTGCTAATCTGTGAATAATGACGTGACGAATTCATTTTTATTTGAACCGCCGCAATTGCAAGAATTTTTTCAGTATGCGTATACCTTGTGTCAAAACCAAGATGATGCTTACGATTTTTTACAAGCTGCTCTGGAAAAATATCTGGGTGAATTACAGGCGGGAAAGGTTATTGCAAATCCAAGTGGATATTTGCGAACAATTATTCGCAATAAATACATTGATTTTTATCGATCTCGACAGCGTTGGCAAAGCGAGTTGTTTGAAGAGCAAGCACCTTATGATATCTCATCTATCGATGTAGAAAGTTTAAATGTCAGTAGAAGTGTGTTGGCACAAATTTGGAGCAAGCTTGCTTCCGAAGACAGAGATATTTTGTACCACTGGGCGATATTAGGCTACAGCACCGATGAAGCCTGTGAATTGCTGAATCTACCACGTGGTACTTTTTTATCTCGCTTACATCGCTTACGTAAATATTGTCAGCAGCTGCAACAAGATGATGAAACAAAGGAAAGCAAGCCATGATTGACGATGAAAATACCGGTAGATCGAAAACGCTGAAATCTGCGATTCGTCATCAAGTAACACAGTTTGAATTAAGTGAAGATAAATTAAACTCGCTCATGACGATTCAAAACGATTTAGCGCAAAAAATTCCGCTCTCTGCGACAGAAGAACCGGAATCAAACTTTCGAAGATGGCTACCTAATTTACTGATGGCATCTTTTTTAGCCGTGGTAATGGGTGTGTATACATTTTCTAATTCTAATGTCGATCACACACGTGATATTGCCTTAGAAGTTATTGAAAATCACATTAAATTAAAGCCGTTAGAAGTATCTACACAATCGTTTAACGAAGTTCAGATCTTTTTCGACAAGCTTGATTTTATGCCGTCGCAATCTAATTTTTTAGAAACGAGTTGGCAATTAAACGAACGGCAAATGCTAGGTGGACGTTACTGTTCAATCAGTGGTGATAGTGCTGCGCAGCTTCGATTTAAAAATGATGACCAAATCTACACGCTTTACGAAGTGGGTTATGATGAAAAGTTGTTTGGAAAAATACCAGTAATTAGCGCTGGAGAAAAACCTAAAGAAGTGATTATTAATGGCTTGAAAGCAAGTTTGTGGGTAGAAAAAGGCCTTTTAATGGTATTGGTTACCGAAGCCTAATAAAAAAACTGCCAACAATGTTGGCAGTTTTTTCGCTTTCTTATTGGCCTAATGGAAGGTTAGGAATCAATAAACGTGGATCACGAATAACAATTTGTAGACTCTTCAAGAACTCAATCACTTCGGCTTGCTCTTCGGCATCTAATGCTTCAAACGCAGCGCTTGCTGCTTGAGCTTCACCGCCGTGCAATAAAATAGCATCAGTTAGTGTTGTTGCACGACCATCGTGTAACCATGGACCCGTGCTGGCAACGCCCCAAAGTGCTGAAGTTACAAAGTGACGAGTGCTCGCACGATCAACCTGTAATAAAGGCTCTTCTAACGCTTCGCCCATATCATGACGTTTTAGGTCAGAAAAGATTTTTACAGTCGCAGAACCATCACGATTGCGGTTAAGTCGTGGGAAGAAAGATTCGCGGGTTAAATCCAGAGTTGCAACGAAATCTGTACCGGGTGCTGGTTGCTGGAATACAGGATTTTCGATAGTCATTTCCGGTGTGTGGCAGCTAGCACAACCAATTTGCGAGAAGGTTTTTTCGCCAGCAAATACGGCGCGACGCGCGGCTTTTTCTTTGGGTAAAACTTGTGTTGGAATGGGTAATGCCGCTTGGAAGATCGCGGTAGCAGTTACGTCACCAACAGTTAGTTCACGCTCAACACCATCGCCATCGCCATCAATACCAAAACGTTCTTCGGCTTGAATACCAAAATGTTGCTCCATTGCGCCAACCACAAAACTGCGTAGATTAGGCTCGGCTCCAACAACGTTAAACGGACGAATAATTAAATCCTGCGAAACACCTTCAATAGCACTGGTATCTAAGGTTCCATTTGGTAGAGCAGTAATTTCGCCAAAGGAAATACCTTTTGCTTCAAGAGGCAGAGTAACAGGAGCCTGCGCGTCGGCAGCAAACGCAATTGCCTCTGCCGCGATAGCAGCTAATTCGGCATTCATTTCTTCAGCGACACGTTGCTTAGCACCGCCACCAAAAACGCTTTGACTATTTTTAACGTTCAAGCCCGCGAATGACGGTGAATCAATATTATCTGGACGATTAAATCCGGGAAAAATATTTGCAGCGTTATCGCTGGCGCCGCCGGCAAATGGTTTGCTGTGACAAGCAGTACAAGCAACCGAGTCGGTGCCGCTGATTCTGTTAAAACCAGTAGCAACACCCACACCGTTTACACCCGGACGGCCTGGATCGCCGTGGCCGTCAAAGCGGTTGAAGTCAGTTGTAAACATAGCCTGCCCGTGAGCGATAATCTCGGCAGATTTAAGTGAGCCATTATCGATTTGTGCTTGCTCGATATGACTGTGATTTGGGCCTTCCCCGATGGCGAAAGCCAATGAGCTAGTGGATAGAACAGCAGCGGTTACGAACCCTTTTGATAGGCTTCTTCTGTTTAATAAAAACACATCTTCTCCTTATCGATCTGACAATTAAGTACGTTTTTTTATTTTTAATGTTGGTTGAATAAAATTATTTATAGGAAACTCTGATTAACCTAGAGTTTCTCGCGACACAAGGATGTGTTCTCTGATTAAATCATGGATGAGTTAATCAGAGGTTCCTATAAATAAAGGTTTGGCTGTGAAAGCAACAAATTGATTTAATTAAATACTGCCTAACCTGTTGCACATTAATTCCCTAAGTGATTAGCCATAAAACCACCGACTAACGCATTCTTAATTTCATCAGAAAACGAAAAATGTGATTTTACATTATCACCCAAATTCTACTAAATTAGATTTTTAGAAATTAGCGGCACGTCCTTGTGTCGCCGAAAGCTCCAAATGGATCGGAGTAGTTACGGAAAATCAGTACCTGATAAATTAAGCATTCAGCTATTTAACTGTTCGACAATTTGTCAGCGAATATTATATTGAGCTATAAATTCAGAGGTGGTTACAGACGTGTAACTCTTGGACTTTCCCAAAAAACAAAATGTAATGTCATTAATAACAGGCTAATGCTTGTGTTGTGATTTAAATCACACTATGCCGCTAAAAATATTTTCTAGAGTACGTAAGCTTTATTTGATAAATAAATTATTGAATCTAGTTCTATTCGCTTTAAAATTCGCATCAAAAATATGATAAAACCACGTATTTGTAAATCCGTTTATAAAAATATAATCAGTTTTGTGGAAAAATTTACACATTAAATTTTAAAGATGTAATTGAGAATTGATTATATTCTTTCGCGTTGATTTTTTTGTTATTTAAAAACATTCGTTCAAGGTGGCAATGTTTTTAATGTGTATGTCGTAAAGTATTTTCCTTGCATTACGATTTTTCTTGTTTTCTTTAATCAAAATCTCAAGAGAAGATCGGTAGTTAATTATTATCAAAGTTCAGCATTAAATTTCTCACAAATTAATAATTTTTTTCATTTTTGGTAATAGTCTTTTTGTGCTTCACAAACGGCTGAAAAATCCATTTTTAAAATTATAAGCAGCTATGTTTTAATTAAAAAAGGTTAAGGTTAATTAACTTAAAATTACCAAGTAGAAGCTACTGTATAAACGTGAATGGTTATTAAAAATAAAGCACTTTTCTAGAGTTGTAGATACGAAAAATAGAGCAGATAAAGTATGCTCATTTCGACTTTTACACACTAATTTGGCACACCGAGAATGTTTGCTTCTATCAAAAGTAACGGCTGTAAAAATTTTCTGATTATTACGCAAAAAAGTTAAGGTTTGTTATTTCACCGCTTTTTAGTTGGGTTGTTTATGATGAGTTCTGATTTACATCTTCATAATTCAAACAGGTAATTAAACTGATAACAGAAGTTCAAATGTCATCACGGGTTTAATTATTTTCAGAAGTGACACAGGTAATACATTTTTCCGTTCTTGGCTGTTCGAGGGGGCCAAGTTTGTTTTGAGCTTATTGAAATTAAATGAATGTTCAAAACATTTAGTATTGCGTGAGTTGCATAATAATTTACTCTGGTTTTTATTGTTAGGTTTCTTAGGTTTCTTAGGTTTCTTAGGTTTCTTAGGTTTCTTAGGTTTCTTAGGTTTCTTAGGTTTCTTAGGTTTCTTAGG